>CAIPFY010000304.1 GCA_903864435.1 uncultured Chloroflexota bacterium
AACTGCCCACCGTGCCGACCATCCCGCGCCGCACCGCCATCTCGTTCACCCGTGTGATGAACGCCGCCGCCAGCACCAGCGCGTCCCGACGGCTCGCCATCGGCGTTGTTCCGGCGTGGTTGGAATAGCCGTGAAAGGTGACTTCGTAACGGCGGATGCCCACGATGCCTAGTACCGCGCCGACCGGAATGCCCGCTTCGTCCAGCACGCCGCCCTGCTCGATGTGCAATTCCAGATAGCCCGCCAGCGCCCCGACCGGACGCACCGCGTCGGCAATCGCCGCCGGATCGTAACCTGCCTCCTGAAGATGCTGCGCCGAGGGGCGACCATCCCATGCCAGTTGTTCGAGGATGTTCGCTGGCAGCGCCCCGACCATCCCCCGGCTACCAAAAGTCGCACCGGGCAGCGTGGCTTCTTCGGCAGAAAAGTTGATGATTTCGATGGGGTGGCGCGTTTTCACACCCGCTGTATGCAGCGTGCGCACCACCGCCAGCGCCCCGATCACGCCTAGCGCCCCATCATACTTGCCGCCGTCCCGCACCGTGTCGGTGTGTGACCCCATGCCAATCGGCGCTAAGGACAGGTCAGAACCGGGGTAATTGCCGATGGTGTTGCCCATCGCGTCCACCCGTATCTGCATCCCTAGCGCCCGCATTTGCGCCTCGATCCATTCGCGTCCAGCGCGATCTATCCGGCTGTAAGCGATACGGTTGATCCCTTTCCCGCCCGGTTCGCTAAACGTCGCCAGCTTTTCCAGATCATCTAGTAACTGCTCACCATCCAGTGCGAACACCATGTTGTTTATCCTGATCGACTCCATACGCGGGTGCAATTAAGACCGACTTACCGGCGAATGACTTTGCCAGTGAAAATGCAGGGGAATCATAGCTTGAAACAGGGGGCAGAACAAGCGATCCCAATCCCCCCCAACCTCGTACAAGGGCGGAGAACCTCACCCTTCACCCCCTCTCCGTAGGAGCAGGCGTGGGGGAGGCAGAGTCCCCTATCCCCCGTCCCCTTATCCCCATACATGGGGCATGTTATCAGGGGAGAATACAAAGACGTGAGAACCTTTTTCCCTCAGCCCCCTGTAATGGGGTAGGGGCTAGAGGGAGGGGACTGCGGGGGCAGGTTCTTCAAAAACCGACCCCTGAAAGCGGCGCATGGGCGGTGAACGGTTGGCTAGTCAGGTTGGGCGGGGGTATCGTCCGGCGGGCTGGTGCGCACCTGCAACCATCGCAGGCGGTCTTCGCTCACCGTGCCGAGGGTTAAGCCGGTATAGCCGATCTCGCGCAGCGTTTTGGCGGTTCCTACGCGCTGTGACTCGTAGATACCGCGATGACCGGATGCCAGATAAGCCACAAAACAGGCCAGCGCAAGGTAGAACACTGCGCCGCCGCCGAACAGTTCCACGCCCATCAGGGTGCAGGCCAGCGGGGTATTGCTGGCACCAGCGAAAGCCGCCACGAACCCTAGTGCCGCCATGAACATCGGGTCAATTCCGAGCAGTCCCCCCAGTGTGAAGCCCAACGTTCCGCCCATGATGAACAGCGGTGTCACTTCACCGCCCACAAACCCGAAGCCGAGTGAAACCGCCGTAAAAACCAGTTTGCCCAGAAAGGCCAGCGGCGGCACGCCCGTTCCATCAAAAAGATGCGTAATCAGTTGCCCGCTGAGGCCGAGATATTCACGGGTGTTCAGCAGCAGCGCGAGGCCGATGACCACCATGCCGCCCGCCAACGGACGCAGCAGCGGCGAAGGCAGCAGGCGGCGCGAGTGGCGCTTGAGGAAATCGGTCAGTTCTACGAACAGGGCCGCCATCAGGCCGAAGGCACAACCCGCCAACACCACCGCCAGCAGCAGCAGTGGATTCAGCGCCACATCCGGCATGACATACCCGCGTGCGTGCTGAACGCCTAGCGTTCGCGTCACCAGATCGCCCACGATGGCCGCCGCCATGCACGGCACGACCCCTTCATAACGGATGCGCCCGAAGGCCGGTGCTTCCAGCGCGAACACAAAGCCGGCTACCGGAGTCCCGAACACCGAGCCGAAACCGCCGCTGATGCCCGCCAGAATCATCCAGCGGCGATCTTCGCCCGTCAGCCGGAAAACGCGCCGCAGCCCATCGGCGAGGCTGGCGCCCATCTGCACAGCCGTGCCTTCGCGCCCCACCGAGCCGCCGAACAGGTGCGTGAGGATCGTGCCGAACAGGATTAAGGGAGCCATACGGCGGGGAATCGGGTCGCGGTTGGAATGCACCTCTTGAATCACCAGATTGTTGCCGCGTCCGGCCACGCCGCCCCACCGACTGTACAGCCCGCCGAGCAGCAGCCCCGCCAGCGGCAGCCCGTACAGCAGCTCCGGTTGCGCCAAACGGGTCGCGGTGGCCCATTCCAGCGATCGTAAAAAGAGGAACGAGGCGATTCCCGACAAGACGCCGACCGCGCCGCCCAATGCCGTCCATTTCACCAGTACCGTCAGGAAAGAACGCTGTTCACGCCAGTCATAGCGGTTCATCATCATGCCTACGCGAGTTTCTATGTATACTGTGCGCCTGATTATACGGGGCAGGGCAAGGGAACGCACCTGCCGGGTGTTCGCACCCAACATGGCGGTTGACATCCGCCCCGCTGCTTGCTAGAATACCCTTAATACTATTTTACAAAACATTTTTTTCACCGTTGCGAGAGGTTGTTGTCAGTACGGTCAGACCGGGTCTTGCACGGCAAGACCTCTGAACCGTGTCAGGCCCTGACGGGAGCAGCACTAAGGAGTTATTCTTGGGTGTTGCAGGTAACCCGGCCTGATCGTACTGGCAACAACCTTTTGCTTTTTCTAGTCACCGCTTTCCCCCTTGACTGCTGACAGACCTCATCCTCATGGTAGAATATGCGCCTATGCTGGAACGATCTGGTTTGATTCTGCCCGATTCTCCCCGACGCCGCAGTCCTCCCCGCTGGCCGGTGGTGCTGCTGGCGGTGGGCGCTGGCCTCACAAGCTGCGTGTTGGCCTGCGTGTTGCTGCTTACGCTCACGCTGCTGCGCCCCCTGACCGTCCTGCCGGTGACAGTGATGCTGGATGGCGTCTCGTATCCGGTAGAAACCAGCGCGGCTACCGTGCGCGACCTCCTGACCGAAGTGGGCGTTTCGCTCAACAGCGGCGACTCGCTATCCCCGGAACCGGAGGCGGCGATCACCGCTAATCTGGTGGTGCAAATCATCCGCGCCCGCATCGTGACGCTGGTGGTGGATGGCGTTGAGCAGAGCTTTCAAACCCGCTTCGACAATCCGCTGGATATTTTGAAAAGCGCGAATATCACGCTGGGTGATGCCGATCACGTTCTGGTGGACGGCACACGGGTCAACCGGATGGATTTGCTGGTGTGGCCCGTGCCCGTCACCCGCATCGAGGTTGACCACGCGCTCACGGTGGCGCTGGAGGATAGCGGCGCGTCCAGCGTGCTGCTGACGACGGCTCCAACCGTTGGCGAGGCGCTCTACGAAGCCGGCGTCATCCTGTTTCTGGCGGATACAGTAGACCCCGGCTTGGATACGGTCATCTCCGACGGGCTGGTCATTCGCATTCAGCGTTCGCAGCCCATCTCGGTTGTGGCAGACGGCGTGACGCTGGAAACGCGGGCGCAGGGTGCTACTGTAGCCGATGCGCTGGCGAGCGCGGGCGTGGCGCTCATGGGGCTGGATTACAGCATCCCGGACGAGAACAGCCCGCTTCAGCCCGGTATGAGCGTGCGCGTCATCCGTGTGAGCGAACAGGTGGAGCAGGAACAAACGGTGATCCCGTTTGAAACGGTGTATCAGGCCGATGCGTCAATGGATTTGGATACCAAACGGGTGACGCAGGAAGGCCAGAACGGGATTATGCAGATCAACATCCGGGTGCGGCGCGAGAACGGCTCCGAGATCAGCCGCACGCAGGAAAGCAGTGGCGTGGCGCGGGAACCGATTAACCGCGTGCTGAACTACGGCACCAACATCGTCATCCGCATAATAGACACCCCGGAAGGGCCGAAAGAATACTGGCGCGTGCTGCGGATGTATACCACCAGCTACCATCCGGCGGCGCTCGGCGGGGATAACATCACCGCAACCGGGCGTGTGCTGACCAAAGGTATTGTGGGCATTGACCCCAAAATCATCCCCTACGGATCGCAGGTGTATGTGCCGGGGTACGGCGTGGGACTGGCGGCGGACACCGGCGGCCCGCGCAAGTTCAAGTTGTGGATTGACCTCGGCTATGACGACGAGAACTGGGTGTCGTGGTCAAAATATACCGATGTGTATCTGCTCACGCCGATTCCAGCCAGCTTCCCGTATATGCTGCCGGAGTAGCGGGCGTATCCCTGACTAACTCACGCTGGCGCTGAACCCGTTCTTATTGCGCCGGATGTTCAACAGGACATGCACCAGCATTCCGAACACCAGCCCCCAGAAGGGCGCACCGATGCCGAACAGGTTGAAGTTGGCGGCGGTACACAGCAGCGCGACCACGCCCGCATCGCGGGTGGCGGAGTGTTCGGTGGCGGCACTGGCGGCGCTGGTGATCGTCCCTAGCAGCGATAAGCCCGCGACGCA
Source organism: uncultured Chloroflexota bacterium (assembly GCA_903864435.1). Taxonomy (GTDB): domain Bacteria; phylum Chloroflexota; class Anaerolineae; order Aggregatilineales; family Phototrophicaceae; genus CFX2. The sequence continues at coordinate 4,596 of CAIPFY010000304.1, forward strand.
GGCGATCAGCGCCGGGGGCAGCGCCGTGAACAAGGCCACCGCCGCCATGCCGAAACTGCCCGCGAGGATATACCATACGCCGATGGACACCCCGGCGGTGTAACGTTTGGTCGGGTCGGGGTGCGCTTCGGGGTTGGCGTTCATGGCGGCGGTGATGGCCGCCAGATTCAGCCCGTGACACCCGAACGGCGCGAGCAGCAGCGAACCAATCCCCGTGAAAATCAGCGCCCCATCAATCGGCAGTTCGTAGTTATAGCTCCGCAGCACGGCGATTCCCGGCGCGTCTTGCGTGGTGAGCGCGAGGGCGAACAGCGGCAGCGCGAGGCCGAGCAGCGCCTCCGGCGTGAAGGTCGGCGCGGTGAACACCGGTTGGGTGAGCGCGAGGCTAATCGGGGGGAGTTGAAGCTGCCCGCTGAGTGCCGCCACCAGTAGGCCAATCCCCAATGCGCCCAGCGTCGGCACGCGGAAGCGCACCCGCCGCAGCACGAAGAACACCGCGATCATCAACGTGACCATCAGCGTGTTATCCGGTAAGGCGCTGAACAGCCCCGTGCCGAAGTGCAGCAGCACCCCCGCCAGCATCCCCATGATGACTGCGTTGGGGACGAGCGCGATCACGCGGCTGTACCATCCGGTCAGGCCGAGCAAGATGGTGGCGACAGCGGCGATGAGGAACGCGCCGATGACGCTGCTGTAGGGGTAAAGTGCGATGCTGGAGATGAGCAAGACGACGCCGGGGGTAGACCATGCGGCGGTGACGGGCATCCGGTACCACAGCGACATGATGAGGCTGAGGATTCCCGAACCGATGACGGCTGACCACAGCCACGAGGCCGCTTGCCCCTCGTTTAGATGGCCGGCGGTGGCGGCTTGAATCACGATTAGCACCGGGCCGGAGAAGGCCACGATGACGACCAGCAGGCCGGAGAGGACAGACGATAGGGCGAAGGCACGCGGCAGGTCACGCACGCTGCCCCGGAAACGGGCGAAGGAAGCCGTCATAGCAATAACCTCGGTGAGCGCAGTCCGATCGGATGGCGCTCACACGATACTGCACAACCCCGCCGGGGCGCTAGTGCCACTGCACGCCGCGCTTAGTCTTCCTTGTCCAGTTGTTCGTCGGTTTTGCCGAAGCGCCGCGTGCGCTGGTTGTATTCCGCGATGGCCTTCCGCAGTTCGTTCTTGTCGAAATCCGGCCAGTAAGTCGGCGTGGCATAGTATTCGCTGTACGCGCCTTGCCAGATGAGGAAGTTGCTCACGCGCAATTCGCCGCTGGTGCGGATAATCAGGTCGGGGTCGGGCAGGCCGCCCGTGTACAGGTAGCGGTTGAGCAGGTCTTCGGTGATCTGGTCTTCGGGGATGCCCTCGCGCACGATGCGCCGCACGGCCTGTACAATCTCGTCGCGCCCGCCATAGTTAAAAGCCACATTCAAAATCAGCCGGGAATTGTGGTTCGTAAAATCACAGGCATATTTAATTTTCTTTTGCAGAATCGGCGCGATCTGATCCAACCGTCCCAGATGGCGGATTTGCACGCCGTTCTCGTCCAGTTCCTTCAGTTCGCGGTCAATGACCGTTTCCAGAATGGTCATGAGCAGGCGCACTTCCAGCGGTGGACGGCGCCAGTTTTCGGTGGAGAAGGCGTAAATGGTCAGGATTTCCACGCCAAATTCCACGCAGGCGCGGATGATGTGGCGCAGGTTTTCTGTCCCTTGTCGGTGGCCTTCGGCACGCGGCAGCCCGCGTGATTTCGCCCAACGACCGTTGCCATCCATGATGATCGCAACGTGCTTGGGGACTTCCCCGATAGGTGAGTTGGTGCTGTTGGCTTGCATCGTTTGAGTCGGCACGATCATTCCGCAGTCCTTGATATACGACGCAGCAGGACGCGAATGCGTTTTCCTGCAATCTTGATGGCAATAATACACCGCATCCGCGCCGATTCCTCAGTACGGATGCGCTGCACATACCCCGTTGTCTTAGAGTTCCATGATGTCTTTTTCTTTTTTCTTGCCGGCTTCTTCGATCAGCGCAATATACTGATCGGTCAGCTTCTGCACTTCGGACTCGCCGCGTTCCAGTTCGTCCTCGGAGATCAGCTTTTCCTTCTCGAATTCTTTCAAGTCGTCATTGGCGGAACGCCGGACGTTGCGGACGGCGACTCGCACTTCTTCCATGCGCTTGTGCAGGAACTTCACCAAGTCCTGACGGCGCTCACGGGTGAGAGGCGGCATATTCAGGCGGATGACTTCGCCATCGGTGTTGGGGTTGATGCGCAAATCCGACTGCTGGATGGCCTTCTCGATGGCCTTCAACGCGCTCCTGTCGAAAGGGCGGATCAAAATTTGCATGGCTTCGGGCGTGGAGATGGTCGCCAACTGGCGCAACTCGGTATCCTGCCCGTAGTATTCCACGATCAGCCGGTCTACCAGACTGGTGCTGGCGCGGCCTCCGCGTATGCCCTGCAAGTCTTCTTCAAAGACGTGCAGGGTGCTTTTCATTTTGGCTTTGGTTTCGTTGATGATGTCGTTAATCATGTCCGATTATCCTCTCACAAGAGACTAAGTATCCGTCAGGCTTTCTTCGCCCCCACCCATCCCTGCCATTTTCGCGCTTGCCACGCGCTGTACAGGGCGATGGAACCGGCAGTCGCTACATTCAAACTCGCCAGATGCCCACGCATAGGCAGCGCCAGCATCATATCGCAGGTGTCGCGCACTAACCGCCGCATCCCTTCGCCTTCGCTACCTAGCACGAGGCCGAGCGCAATATCGAGGTTGGTGCTGTCAATCGGTGACACAGTAGGGTCGGCTTCCAGCCCTACCATCCACACATCCTGCGATTTCAGGTCTTTCATGGCGTTCACCAGATTGTTGACCTGCGCGACGTGCATATATTCTACCGCCCCGGACGACGCATTCACGACTGCCGGGGTGATGGACACGCTGCGCCGTTCCTGAATCAGTACGCCATGCACCCCCACCGACTCGGCCACACGCAACAGCACGCCCACGTTTTGCGGGTCTTTGAGCAGGTCGAGGATGAGGATGAACGGCTTTTCACCGCGTTTTTGCGCCAGCGCCAGAATATCCTCTACATCGGAGTAGGGATACGGTTGGGCGCGTACCATCGTGCTTTGATGGTTGCCGCCGCTTGCCATATCATCCAGAATGCGGCGCGGTAGCCGTTGAATCTTGATGCCGCGCTCTTGCGCCGCCTTCACGATGTCGGCTACGAGGCCGCGTTCTTCCACGCTCTCGGCGAGGATGAGTTGATCCACGCTGCGCTTCTTAGCCCGCAGCGTTTCCATCACCGCCCAGTGTCCATAGATAAATTCGGTCATAGTCGTTTAGTTCACCCGCCAGACCGTACCATCGGCGCGGTCTTCGACAATCACGTCCAGCGCAGCCAGCGCGTCGCGCAGACGGTCGCTCTCCGCCCAGTTTTTCGCTTTGCGGGCAGCCTGCCGCGCTTCCACGATCAGCTTAATCAGGCCGGCCTCGCGTTCGGCATTCGCGCCGCCGCCTGCTTCCGCCGCCGGGATGATGCCCAGTACGTCGCCGCCCAGTTCGTTGTAGGTGGCGATGATGGCTTCCAGCGCGGCCTTGCCCACTGGCGAACCGCTGTTGAGCAGGGTGTTCACCTCGCGGGTCAGTTCTTGCAACTGCGCGATGGCCTTCGGTGTGTTGAAGTCGTCGTCCATCACGGCGCGGAAATCCGTTCTCGCCTGTTCGAGGCGCGGCAGGAAGTCGCTACCCGCGTCAGTAGCAGGGGCGGCGGGGAGCATTTGCCGCGCCAATCGCACCGCGCCGTACAACCGTTCCCAGCCCACAGCGGCGGCTTGCAGCGCGTCGTCGCTGAAATCCACCGGATTGCTGTAGTGGGCACTGAGCGAGAAGGTGCGAATCACTTCCGGGCGGTACTTCTTTAGCGCGTCTTTAATGGTGATGAAGTTGCCGAGGCTCTTGGACATTTTCACACCGTCCACCGTCAGGCTGCCCACCAGCATCCAGTAACGGGCAAATTCGGCATCGTTGGCGCATTCGCTCTGCGCGATTTCGCATTCGTTGTGCGGGAAGATGTTATCCACACCGCCGCCGTGCAGGTCAAACGTTTCGCCTAGATACTTCTTCGCCATCGCGGAACACTCGATATGCCAGCCGGGGAAACCTTCGCCCCAAGGGCTGTCCCAGCGCAGGATGTGTTCGGGTTCGGCCTTTTTCCACAGCGCGAAATCTTCCGGGTTGCGCTTCTCGTCGCGCACCACTTCGCGGGAACCGGCCTCTAATTCGGTAATGCGGCGGTTGGAGAGCTTGCCGTAATTCGGGGCGCTGGCGACATCGAAGTACACGCTGCCATCCGCCAGATACGCATGACCGCGCTCCATCAGCGTCTCGATCATCTTGATCTGTTCGGGGATGTGGCCGCTGGCGCGGGGCGAAATGTCCGGTCGCTTGATTCCTAGCGAGTCCATATCCTCGAAGTAGCTGCGGGCGTAGAACTCCACGATTTGCATGGGCTTGGCCTGAAGCTGCGCCGCCTTCTTCAGAATGCGGTCTTCGCCGCTATCCAGCAAATGACCGACATCGGTGATGTTCTGCACGTACAGCACGCTCAGGCCGCTGTAACGCAGGTAACGAACGATCACATCGAACGCGATGTAAGTTTTGGCGTGACCGATGTGCGCGTAGTCCTGCACGGTTGGCCCGCACACGTACATATTCACATGCCCCTCATGCTGAGGCTGGAATTCCACTTTTTCGCGTCCCAATACGTTGTAAATCTTGAGTGCCATTCGGTCAGTTATCCTAAATGGAATTGGATTATGATCGCTTTCATTGTAACGCAGAACATCCATGCTCGCCCATATACAATTGAGAGATACCATCTTGAAAGTCAAGGGGGGGGTGAGGGTGAGGTTCTTGAGGGTTTCCCCCCTTGCGACATGTATGGGGATAAGGGGACGGGGGATAGGGGACTCTTGCATTCGCCCTCGCTTGTTACTACGGATAGGGGACTGAGGGGTGAGGTCTTTTGAACGATTGCCCCCAAATCCAAATGCCCCCCCGCAACATTCGCACTTGGCACAGCGAATTGTCGTGCTTTATAATCTGTACTCTTTGAATGTTCGTTTGGACTGCAACTCTCCCGTGCGCGGGCGCATCCCGTTGTGATGAAGGATTGTTCCGATGAAAGTTTTACTGCTCTCTGATGTGTACAAGCAGGGTGTCGCCGGTGAAGTCGTGACCGTTGCCGACGGCTACGCCCGCAATTATTTGATCCCCAAGAAGCTGGCCGCCAAAGCCACGCCGCAGGAATTGCTGCGTGCTGACCAACTGCGCCAGAACGCCGCTGCGCGTAAGGCCGATCTGGAAGGCCGCCTGAACGACCTCGCCCGCCAGATTGACGGCACCGAGCTGGTCTTTGGTCGCCGTGCCGCCAACACCGGCAAGCTGTTCGGTTCGGTCACGACGGGCGACATCGCCGATGCGCTCCATACCAAGACGGGTGTGGACATCAACCGCCGCCGCATCAGCCAGCAGGCGCTCCGCGAAGTCGGTACGTTCATCATCCCCGTGCGTCTGGGTAGCGAAACTTCGCCCACCCTGCGCGTGGTGGTGGTGCGCGAAGAAGAACTCGCCTCGTATCTGGCGGGCAAGACCCCGGCTCCCGAAGTGGTCGAAATCGCTGCTGAAGCCCCGACCGAAGCGGAAGCGGATTCTGCTGCGGAATAACATTTCCTGCATGAACAAGCGCACAACCCCGGAGGTTTCGCCTTCGGGGTTGTTTGTTTTCGTATCGGACGCGGTTTGGGGTATACTTCGTGCGGTTGTGATGGCTGCACGGATGGGCTGACCACTGATGGATGCAATGGCGCTGGGTCGCTATCTGCGCGAATCCCGCGAAGCGAAAGAGCTTACCCTTGAGGAGGCCGAGACGACGCTGCGGATTCGCCGCCGTATTCTCGAAGCCTTTGAAGCAGGCGATTTTAACATCCCCGAAGCCTCCTCGGTGCAGGTGCGCGGCTTTATTCGCAACTATGCCCGCTTTCTCGGCCTCGATGAAGACCGCATGGTGGCCTATTACGATGCCGCCCGCCACGCCGCCGAAAACCCCCGCCGTCGGAGTGGCAAACGTACCAGCCAGACAATAGCTCCGATTGCGCCGCGCCGCATTACCGATACCAATCCCTCGTTGCCGGCTGTGCCGATTGTGCTGGATCGTTCCGCACGCGGTAGCAACGTCCTCAACACACTGGTGCTGTTCCTCGTGGCAGGGGCGGCGCTGGCGGTCATCGTGTTTGTGGTGGCGCAACTGATCGGTCAGCCGCAGGATGCCGGAACGGATACCACGTCCGATGGCAGCAGCATCCTCGGTCAACTGCCGCCCACGCCCACTTTCACGCCGCATCCCACCTTCACCCCGGCTCCCTCGCCTACGCCGCTGGCGCTGGTGCAGCAGAATTTCAGCGGACGCGGGGTGCTGGTGACGATTGTGATGACGCAGCGGGCGTGGATGCGCGTTTCAGCCGATGGTGTGGAACAGTTCTCCGGCCTGTCTCGCCCCGGCGATCAGATGGAATATCCAGCGAACGACAATGTGACCGTTTCGGCTTCCAATGCGGCGGCGCTGTCGGTGGTCTACAACGGGGAGCAGCAGGCGACTTTTGGCGGACGCGGGCAGAAGGTGGATATTGTGTTCACGTTGGGCGGGGTGCAGGTCAGTTCCGGCCCCGGCTTTGAACCCACCAGCGAATTTAGCCCCACGCCGCCGCCCACTTCGGACATCAACGTGGGCGCGACCATTGCCGCGCTGACACCCAGCGCCACCTTCGGCCCCAGCCCGACCGCCAGCAATATACCTGCGCCGACCTTGACGCCGAGCGAAACGCCCACCATTACGCTCACACCCACGATTACGCCGACTGCCAGCGATACGCCGACTGTGACGCCTACGCCTACGCTGACGCGCACACCGACCATTACGCCCAGCCCGACGCAAACGCAAACCCCCACGCCGACGGCTATTTTGCCGCCGCGTGCCACGCAGGAAAACCTGCCGCCGACCAAACCGCCCGAATAATTTGTAGGGAGAATCTACTATGCAGTTCACATTGAGCTTGCCCGATTGGGCGACTGAAGAACTCCGCCGTCTGCCTGCTTATATCCCGTCTGTCGAAGACCGGATGGCCGCCGTCATCCGCTTCTCGCGTTTGAACTTCGAGAATGGGACGGGCGGGCCGTTCGCTGCCGGTGTGTTTGAACGCGATTCGGGCAAGCTGATCGTGATTGGCGTGAACCGCGTGGTGGCCTCCGGTTGCTCCTCCGCCCACGCCGAAGTGATGACGCTCTCACTGGCGCAGCAGATCGTGGGGACGTATGACCTCGGTGGGGCAGGCCAGCCTGTGCATCAACTGGTGGTGAACTGGCTGCCCTGCGCCATGTGCTTCGGCGCGATGGTTTGGTCAGGTGTGCGTTCGCTGGTGATCCCCGGCAGCGGCCCCGAACTGGAGCAGATCACCGGATTTGATGAAGGGCCGATTCATCCCCAGTGGGAGGATCAGTTGGCGAAACGCGGAATCAGCGTGACCAACAACGTGCTGCGCGAAGAAGCCTTGCAGGTCTACCGCGATTTCGCGTCCAGCGGCGCACTGGTCTACAACGCCCGTCAGGGCGAAGACGGGTAGCCGTATTTAGCCGTATAATGAAGGCTGACGGTTGCGGTTGAGTTGGCTGGAGGATCGGTGTCATGGCGCTGTCAATGCCCCATCTCATGACGGTGGATGACACGTTTGAGGGGGACGACCTGCTGCCCGGTTTCGCGTTGCCGATTGTGCGCCTGTTCGCCTTCCCCCGCGCTGCGACCTAGCCCCTATACGTTTGCCGCTTTTTTCAGATACAATTGAGCAATATTCCGTTCGCATGGAACGACCCGTTGAGGTCGTTTTGTTTCAGGGATGCCAATGGCCGCACGCAAAAACAGCTACTATCTCCTCAGTTTGGGTTGCTCCAAGAACACCGTAGACTCCGAAAGTATCGCTCAGGTGCTGCACCAGAACGGGATGCGCGGGGTAGAGAACCCCAAACAGGCCGAGGTGCTGATCGTCAACACCTGCGGTTTCATTGATGCCGCCAAGCAGGAGTCGGTGGATGCGCTGCGCGAACTGGCAGAGCGCAAGCGTCCGGGGCAGATGGTGATCGCGGCGGGTTGCCTGTCGCAGCGGTACGGCGCGAATCTGGTACAGGAAGTGCCGGGGCTGGATGGCGTGATCGGCACGCGCCGCTGGATGGACATTTTTGATCTGGTGTCGCGCCTGCGCGCCCGCCAGCATCCCGAACCGCTGTACCACCTGCCGACGGATGCCAAAGTCGTCGGCCTCGATGAGCGCGGCGTGCTGCGCACCAGCGTGCAGGGCGCGAGTGCCTATATCAAGATTGCCGACGGTTGCCGCCGTCCGTGCGCCTTCTGCGCCATCCCCAAGATTAAGGGGACTGCTGTCAGCCGTCCGGTGGAGTCCATCGTGCGCGAAGCGGTGCATCTGCAAGGGCAGGGCGTGAAGGAAATCCTGCTGATCGCGCAGGACAGCACCGATTACGGCTATGATCTGGGGCTGAAGGATGGGCTGGCGCACTTGCTCGACAAGATTGTGGAAGCCGCGCCGGATGTTCCCTGGATACGCATCATGTACGCCTATCCGGGTTACGTCACCCCGCGCTTGATGGAAACCATCGCCAAGCACAAACAGGTGCTACCGTATCTCGATATGCCGTTGCAACACGGCCACCGCGACACGCTGCTGCGCATGAAGCGCCCCGCCAAGATTGAGTGGGTGTACGAGACGGTGGGCAAGCTGCGCGCCCTCATCCCGAATCTGGCGGTACGCACTACCTTCATCGTGGGCTACCCCGGCGAAACCGATGCCGAGTTTGACGGCCTGCTCCAGTTTGTGCGCGATCTGCAATTTGACCGCGTGGGCGCGTTCAAATATTCGTATGAGATTGGCACGCCCAGCGCGGCGCTGCCCGATCAGGTGGCGGACGAGGTGAAACAGGCGCGTTACGAACGCCTGATGGAACTCCAGCAGGGGATCAGCCTCGCCCGCAATCAGGCGCAGGTGGGCAAGACGCTCGATATTCTGGTCGAGGGGCATGGCGTGAGCGAGGATGAGGACGGCAACGACACGGGCGCGGCGCTCACGCTGGGGCGCAGCTACCGCGACGCGCCGGAGATTGACGGCTATGTGATCGTGGAAGGCGAACTGCCGGTCGGCGAGATTGTGCCGGTGCGCATCACTGGCGCGACCACCTACGACCTGATCGCCACGCCGGACACACGCGGCCCGACGGTCATCCAACCGGGCAAAGTCTACGGCGAAGGCATGATTGATCTGGACAGCATTTCGTAGGCAGCCTACCCCCGCTGCTTGATGCCTACCGCCATGCCGTCCCCGATGGCGAGAATCATGCTGCCGAGCGTGGGTTCGGCGGCAAGGGCGCGGTTGAACGCATCCATCGCCCGGTCATCATCGGTTTGCGCGTTCAGCACCTTGCCGCTGCGGAAGGCGTTGTGTGCGGCCACCAGTCCACCCGGACGCAGGTTCGCCACTGCCCACTTCAGGTAGGCCGGATAGCTCACCTTGTCCGCATCCAGAAAGATCATGTCGAACGGGGCGCGTTGTGCCAGATGGCTCAAGGATGTGTGCGCGTCCCCTTCTAGCAGTTCCACGCGGTTCGCCACACCAGCGCGTTCAAAACTGGCGCGGGCAATCGCGGCGTGTTTGGCGCTCTTTTCCAGCGTGTACAGCTTGCCGTCGGCAGGCAGCGCCCGCGCCAACCATGTGCCGCTGTAGCCCGCCAGCGCCCCGATCTCGATCACCGTTTTCGCGCCGACCAGCGCCACCAGAATTTGCAGCAACCGCCCCTCAAACGGGCGCACGCTGATGGCGGGCAGCTGGTTGGCTTCGGCCTGTGCCTGAATCCAGCGCAGGGTTTCATCTTCCTGCACGAACAGCGCACTGGCATAGTCATCCATCTGCTTCCGCAGGAAGTCATTCATGATGTCAGCCATTGGGATGTATCTCCTTGTTTTGCGGAAGGGCAGAATAACTCGCGCAACCTCAAAATCGCTGCTGTCAGGCGTCGCAGTCCACACTCAGATTTCGGAAAAGCAGGCCGTGAGGCAGGGTAGCCATAAGTTCCAGTTCGGGAGCCTGTTCGCGTGTACTCAATTGTTCGGCGTCTTCCGTACTCATCCATAAATAGCGGGACTTTATGGGGAGTGGTGCGATGCCGATTTCCCAGAAAAAGGACAGGCCGATTCCCGGTGGAACGAGCGACAACGCGCCGCCGTTGAAATACTGTGGCGAGAAGTACAGCGTATTACACCAACTGTTCGGCGCGTCCGGGTTGTATTCGATCAATGGCATCAACTGTAGGTACTGACTCCATTGGCTTCGTGAACGCATCCCTGTCGGGTTGAATTTTGAGCCTACAAATACCCCAAAGGTATCGTAGAACAGCGATACACTCAGCAGGCTGATGGCGATAAATAGCAGAACCGGACGAAAACGCCGGAAAGCGATCAATAGCAGCAGAGTCAGCATGAGGTGCGTGGAGAAAATGCGGAAATCTCCCCATGTGCCGATCAGGTAAAATATCATAGACGCTGCCCAGATGCCGCCCAGATTGACCAGATGAAACACCGCTTCAGCCGGAATGGAGGCCAAACGCCGCCCTTTGTTCCGCAACCACGCTCCAACAATCACCAGCAAAGCACCCGCGAACAGCAAAACCATTTGGATGCTCTGTACCACGTCCAGCGGGTTTTTACGGGTATCAAAGAACTTCTGGCTGTTTTTGGAAAATGTACCGAAGAATGCGTCTATGCCAGTCTGAAACGACATGCGGAAGCTATCCACAATCCGAAAAACCGAATTGTTACCCGGCGCGCTGGTCTGACCGGCAAGGGTCAGCAGACAATAGGTGGTCAGTGCGCTGATGAGGACGGCGAACAGCAGCCCGTACCATTTGTTAGGCAGTGTGAGCGCCCAGAAGGGAAGAAACAGAATAGCCCATGATATGCGCAGCAGCGCAGCCAGCGCGATCAGCAGCACGCCAGCGATGCGCCAGCGCCATTTGAGCTGGTGGCGTTCCTGTATCGCCCGATAGAAGATAGCTGCGAGGAGCGCGGCGAGAGCGTGATGCACGCTTTCCTGCATGCCGTTGAAGTAGAAAACCATGAATCCCCAGAAGGTGGACAGGAAGATGCCGGTGAGTAGCATCTGGTGTTTATCCAACCGGACGGCGATGCCGAAAACAACCACCGACGCGGTGAACAAGACGGCGTTGATAATCAGATAGGTGATGTTCTGCCAGCCGAACAGCTTCCCGATCGTGCCATAGAGCATCGAGAGCCACGGGCCATAGGTGTAGAAATGCAGGGATTCGATAGGCGGCGGTTGCTCTTGTACGCTGTAGTAACCGCCGTTGAAACCTGCAACGCTAAAGGTGGCTGCCTGATGCAGATTCATGATTTCATCGCTCCATGTGGGCGTGAAATTCCCGATCTGTTTGCCGAGCGCCAGAATCAGCGTGATGGAGATGACTGCCGGGAGCAGCGCCATCAGCAGCAGCAATCCGCGTTCTTTCAGCATGGATTGGAAAGACATTCTCTAGCGTTCCTTTGCACCGTGAGGCGTTGGTTCTCCGTGTCGCCTAACCTGTTCTCGAAACCGGGGAGCCGGGTAATCGGGGTTTGCGGAAGGGCAGCAGCGTTTGCTCATGTTCAAAGCCCAACTGGGCGAAAAGTTCCAGCGCGGGGGTGTTATGCGCCCCCACCGTAACGGTAATCGCGTCCATCGCCGCGAAGCTGAACAGCCAGCGCAGCGCCGCAATCGTGAGTTGGTAGCCGATGCCGCGCCGCCGTGCCGGTTCCGCCACGCCCACCACATGCAGCGAACCAATCCCCAACTCCGGTTCCGCCTGCGCATACGCATAGCCGAGGAAGATGCCGGCTTCGATCACCGCAAAGACCCGATCATGGGGGCCGATGCGTTTGAGGATTTCCGTCGCGCTGAACTCTGTTTTGGGGAACAGGCGGTCATGCAGGAACGCGAACGCCCCGCGCCATGCGTAAGGCAGGGTGGGCGCTTCCAGCGCGGGTAGTGTCGCCAGTTTTTCGTGTCCCATCCACAACCCGATTTCGGCTTCTCCGGCGGCGAATCCGTGCCGTTGCCCGAAGGCGGCGGCGCGAAGGTTGGCTTCGTCCACGAATAGTTCTTCTTCGCGGATGCTTGCCAGCGGCAGGGTGGCGCTGGCGGACTGGTAAAGGTCGTTTGCCACTGCATCCCAGTCGTCATGCTCGACCAGCGGGCCATACCACCACGCACGGCGCAGTTTGGCGCTCACATCCGCGCCCAACAGCCCGATGATGCGCCCATCCGTCTGCGCGGTGAGGACGTTCGCCAGCCCGCCCGGTTCCAACCCGCTGAAGGCCGCCGCGATTTCGTCCTCGCTGGCTGTGCCGATATAGGCGATATGGTGGGCGGGGTCAGTTTGCAACCGCGCCACGAACGCCGCCGCCTGTGAAACATCCGCCGCCGTCAGCCAATGGAGGGTGTGCATTACTCGTCCTCCGGTTGTGGTGAAACGGCGCGTTTGCGTTCAACGGGCTGATCGCGGCGGATGATGAAATGATCTAGATCGCGGGCGACATAGGCTTGCGGGAACACGCGCCGCGCTTCTTCGATCACATCCCGTTCGCGGTAACGCCGCGAGACATGGGTAATCAGTAGCGATTTCACGCCGCAATCCAGCGCCAGTTGTGCGGCTTCGCGGGCGGTGATGTGACCGAACGCCCGCGCTTCTTCCACGTTTACATCCAGAAACGTCGCTTCAATCACCAGCGCGTCTGCATCGCGCACGGCTTCGCGCAGGTTGTCGGTGCGGGCGGTGTCGCCGATGTGTACCAGCTTCACGCCTTCGATCTGCTCGCCTAGCACCATTTCCGGCGCGATCACCCGGCCATCTGCCAGCGTGATCGTCTCGCCGCGCACCAGTTGGGCGCGTTCCGGCCCCACCGGAATACCTAGCGCCTCGGCCCGTTCCACCAGAAACGGACGGCGTGATTTTTCCTGAAAGATGAACCCGAAATTGCCGGGGCCGCGATGCGTGACCGGAAAGGCGCTCACGGTGAACTCTTTGGCGTTCATCATTTGACCGGCCTTCAGGTCAAGCAGGTGTATCTTGATCGCCAGCCGTTCGTAATCCAGCACCACGCCATACAGCAGCGCCTGCACCCGATCCAGCGTGGCCTTGCCGCCCCAGATTTCCAGCTCGCCCACGCTCTCCCAGCGGGCGAAGGTGGACACCAGCCCGCCGAGGCCGAGGATGTGGTCAAGGTGGGCATGGGTGAGCAGGATGCGGTTCAGCCGCTTGAATCCCACGCCGCTGCGGAGAATCTGACGTTGCGTGCCTTCGCCACAATCCACGAGAAAACGGTGTTCGCCTGCCAGTACCACCTGTGCGGCTAACCCGCGATGCACGGATGGCGCCGAGGCCGACGTACCCAGAAAAACCAGTTCAAACATCCACACGCTCATTTCCACTAAGCCGATGATGCGCCGGAAGCATCGCAAACGGGCATACCCGCCCGCTACGCAGCGGGCATGGTGGCATTGTAACAGACGTTTCCCGTTAGCGGGTGACGTTAATTTGACCGATGAATAGGCGCGTCCCGCGTTCCTGATCGCCATCCATCACCGCCAACCGTCCTTTGTCGCCATCGCGGAACGCGCCGATAGACACATCATAGGTTCCGGTGGGGATCGAGTAGGGCAACGGGACGTAGGTGATCTGGATGAATACATCCCGCGTCTGAAGCTGGCGCACATCTACGCTGATGATGTCGTTCTGGGCGACGATGACCGCCGGATCGGACAGCACATGCGTGAACAGGCGCAAATCGGGCGGGATTTCGCCATCCACGCGCCAGTAGGTCACGACCGCCAGCACCCCGCCGGGGGGATACGGATTGGTGTCCAGTTCCTCGTAGCCGAGGAAGGTGATATTGCCGCCGAAGCGGATCGGCGGCGCGGCGATTGCCGTTTCTCCCGGCGCTTCCGGTGCATAGGCGGCGGGCGCAAGCGTGGTGAACTTGCCGACGGTATCCGCCAGTGCGGTATTCGCGGTCAGCGCCACCACGCCATCACGCGGGAGGTCGGTGTCCGTCAGTACCGTGCCGCGATTCATCCACGTTCGCATGTAAGGCTGCATGGCGGTGAGCGTATCGGCTTCGGGCATGATGATCTGCTGCGGTTCTCCGCCATTGATAAAAATCATGCCAGTGCCGCAGTCCGCATAGCGCAGGGGGATGTCTTTGCGGCTCATCATCAGCAGCATAAGGTCGCTGTTGGAGAAGGCTTCGGTACGCTGAGTCGGGTGAGTCGTCGTGCAGATCACCGTAGGGGTTTGCGCGGCGGTTCCATCCAGATAATGGGCGAGCTGTCCGCTGCGGCTGTTGTAAGCCACCTGCGTTTCCGGCAGGGCAGGCCAGCGTTCAAACACATCCCGTCCCGTCCAGTACAGGTTGAATCCGAACAGTGCCAGCAATGCCAGCGCCGTCAGCCAATCGCGCCCCCGTGTGAGTCGGCGCATCAGGCTGCTAAAGCCGAGGCCGAAGAACAACGCGATCAGCGGCATGAGGGCGCTAAGTGTGAGGAAGTTGGGGCTGTCGGAGGCCAGCAGCGCCGAGGGCAGGAGCGCCACCCCCGCGATCAGCGGCAGGGCATAACGCGGGCTTTTCCAGCCCCGCGCCGCCACCATCACGCCGATCAACACGCATAACCCGCTGAACAGGTCAATTAATGGGCGACCGGGGAGGTTGTGCGCCGGGTTCGGATCACCGCTGAACAGGATGCCATTCAGGGTATCCATCGCAGACACGAACGGGTCTTTTTGCAGGACGTTGTAGGCTTCAAAGACCCGCGCCGCGCCGCTGAGTTCCGGCAACCGGATACTGGAGATCACATACGGCATGGAAACGATGGCGGTGAGCAGCAGGCTGAACAGCAGGTAGCTATAGGTTTGCCGCGTCATGCGTTCGGTGCTGACGATCAAGCGCACCGGCAGATTGGGAAAGAGCCGGTAGCCGGAGGTTTGCCCTTTGGCGCGAGGCCGGTAAACCAGCCGGTACAGGATGAACACCACGCTGAACAGGATCACGAAGAAATGAACCGGATGGATGTAGAATCCCACCCCCAGCAGCAGCCCCATTGCCGCGAAAGCCGTATTCAGGGGAATCAGGGGATGTACATCGCGGTATGCGCCCATCGTGCGCGCCACGATGAGCAGCGCCGCCGCCACCAGCGCAGCCAGCACGGTTTCGCGCCCGATCTGCCGCGATTGCACGATCATCCACATGTTGAGCGCCAGCAGGCCGAGTGCCGCCACCGCCGCCACCGGGCCGAACAACCGCGCCACCAGCGCATACACCAGCGCCAGCGCCAACATGCCCATCCACAGCCCTAGCAGGTCGAATCCCGGCGCGCCGTTGCCCATGATACTCGTGATGATGGTTTGGACAACGTGGTATAGTCCTTCGCGTCCTTGCCCGCCGAGATCATAGAAAACTTCAATATCACCCTGCCGGATGGTTTCTGTCACCTGCACATCAACAATCTCACCTGCGTGCATACCCGCCGGGAGCGTCGAAAAATGCCACATCCGCAGGCCAGCCCCTACCAACAGGAGCAGAACGGCCAGCACAAAGCTCACACGACTCGACACTCTGAGACTCCTCACCACGCCAGACGGCGAAAGGTCGGCGCGGGTTGCCTGTTCACCAGTAAAAAAATCTTAAAGGGCGGTTGCCCACGCGGTAAAGCCTAGCACCGCGATTCCCAGTGCCACGTTCAGCCACGTCAGCCGCACTTCGCGGCGGCGCAGTTTTTCCCATTCGGCGGGGTCGCCTTTGCCGCGTTCCAGTTGCATACTGGAACGTTCGAGCGCGGGCGATACGGCGTATTGCAGCACCAGCCCGCACAGCACCATGCCCACGATGGCGAGGTGCTTGAGCAGCATCACCTTGCTCCACTCGTTGTCAAATGTCAGCGTCCCGTCATAGTTCGGGTCGAACGACATTTGAATGAATCCGGTGAGTACCAGCAGCACCAAGCTAAAGTTGGTCAGCGGCACGAAGCGTTTACGGATGCGTGTGAGCAGGCTGAACCATGCCGGATTATTCGCCAGCACGCGCCGCGTTTCCGGCCAGACGAATACCGTGAGCGTGACCAGCCCGCCGATCCAGACCACCGTTGCGATCAGGTGGAAAAAGTAGCTAAGAGCAAGGGGTAACTGGGACAATTCCGAGAGCCTCCGGGCTATCGGGAGCGCGTGCGGGAATCACACGATCTCCACAGTATTTCGCCATATTTGCTAGATCAATGAACGCTTGCCCCATCGAGCCGTCGCCGCGTGTGATGCTCCACCAGTATTCCTCGCGCTCCGGCGTCCATGACGGATCGGGCAGATAGATGGCCGACATCAACCCCACCCATGGGCGCCAGTGGTCAGCGGCATACTGGTAAGCTGCCACCATGTTCCGCGCCTGCTGTTCGGGCGTGACCGCGAACCACGCATAATCCGGGTTCGTACCGGGGTCAGTCGTCCAACCTAACTCAAGTATAGCAACCTGTCGAGCAGAATCGCCATTTTTGACCATAATTCGTCGCAAATCTTCCACGCGCCGGAAGGTTGCCCAGCGCCCGCGCCCCTGCTGCTCGGCTTCATCCGGCCCCAGTTCCGGCACAGAGTACCCCGGCGCGTGCATCCCCACCACATCTACATACTGCTGGAAACGCAGATCGTATAACTGCTGAAGGTAGATGTCGTCCGGCGTGGCCTGCGGGCTGTAGGTTCCGGTGGGCGAAAGGCCCGCCGAAATGAGAATAGCGTCCGGGTCGGCGGTGCGGATGGCTTCGCTACAGGCTTTCAGCAGACCGACATAACCGGCAGCATCCGGCGGGCGGTTGCCCCATTCGCGGGTCAGGTTCGGCTCGTTCCAGATTTGATAGGCGGCGATGCGCCCTTTGTAACGGGTGGCCAGCGTTCCGCAGTAAACGCTCATGTCCGCCAGATCATCGGGCGGCGAGTCGTGAAAATCGGTATCGCGCTGACCGGGGACGTTGGGGTGCGACCAGTCCGGTGAGTCGCTCAGGCGCACCACCAGTTTCAGCCCTTTGGCCTGCGCCTCGTCCACGATCTGATCGGCACGGGCGAAATCCCACTGACCGCGCTGCGGCTCAAGGTCTGACCACGCGAAAATCTGCTTGACGTGGCTGAATACCATCAACCGCGCCCAGTCCAGATAGAGCGATCCCATGTGGTAATCCCACCACAGGAAAGCCTGTATCCCGTAGGTGAGCGAGGTAAAGGGCGGGTTGACCACCGCCGCCCCGTCGAAGGGGTCATCCGGTTGCTGCACCCGGCTGAAGATCAGCAGCGCGGCAGACAGCGCCGCCGCCAGTGTGATCGCTAGTTTCAACCGCAATCCACGCATACATGCTCGATTCTTGCTGGTATCTTTGATGAACAAAGGGGCTTTTGCAGCCCCCTCGTTTGGCATCAAGTTAATCTTGAAAGAGTCCCCACATCTTTTCCCCTCCCAATGTATGGGGAGGGGTTGGGGTGGGGATTCTGTGTTCAATCGCTTTGCCCCCGCATTTCTCCCTTTCTCCATGTATGGGGAAAGGGGCGGGGATAGGAGATTCTTCCGGGTGAGGGCTACGGTGCGCTCGGATTGGCCTTGCTCCACTGGATGATGGCATCATAGGCCGGACGGAACACCCAATCCTTGCCGATGATCGAATACGGCACGTTGTCGTTATCCGTTGCCCAACCCGCCTGCGGGCCGTAGTTGAAGTTCCAGATGAACGCCAGCCACACCGTATTCCAGCCCTTCATCACATCCATCGCCTTCACGATGAAATCGGCCTGTTCTTGCAGCGTGTTATCGTTGGCGAACTCGAAACCGGGCGGGAACCCACCCAAATCCTCGGTGGACGCCCAGCCGAACTCGGTCACGCACAGCTTTTGCTGACCGTTCGCCAGCGCGATCTTGCTGGCATAGGTTTCCAGCGTGCTGTAGAAGCTCCAGCTGTGATGCGGGTTGTCGAATGGCCCGCGGAAACTGGCTGTAGGATCGTTCGGGACTTTATCCCACGTCACATCGGGGCCGATGTTGTAGCCGTTGTGGTGTGCGCCCACGCAGTCGGTATAGTTCAGCAGTCCCGCGTCAATCATCTGCGAGAGATAGTCGAAGTCGTCAATCGCGCTCACGCGGCCATCCGGTTCCACCCAACCGCCCGTCGGCGAGAGCGCCCCGCTGATGACAATGATGCCGGGGTCAATGGCTTTGATGGCGGTATAGGTTTCGCGCAGCATGGCGACGTAGTTGGCGGCGCTCAGGCCAGCCGTTGAAGTCCACTCGCGGTCAAGATTCTGTTCGTTCCAGATTTCGATGGCCTGCACCTGACCGGGGTAGCGTTTCAGGATGGCGGTGACGAAGTTCACATAGTCGGCATAGTTGGCGGGCGGCCCGTGCTTGTCGAGGTTGACACCGCCTTCACGCGCCCACGCCGGAGCCGTCACTATGGACATCATCACATTCAGGCTGAACTTGGCGCTGGACGGCATGACCAGATCAATCTTTGACCAGTCAAACTGACCACGTTCCGGTTCCACTTCTTCCCATCGTATCTGCTGCTTGAACCAGCGCAGCCCCATCTTTTCTTTCACCTCGCGCATCCACCCGTCCTGATTGTCCGGGTTCATGTCGAGGCTGTACTGCACTTGAATGCCCACCTGAAAGCTCTTGTTGCTCACGGGCAGCGGGGTGCTGGTGGCAACCGGAACCGGCGTGGCCGCCACTTGCGCGGCCTGCGCGACTTCGGCGGGCGGGTTGGTGGGGACAGGCGTGGCGGGTATTGCGGTCGGTGCGAGGGTGGGAACCACCACGATAGCCGCCGCCGTGACGGGCTGAACGGTGGGGACACTGGTGGGCAGCGCGAAACTGCGTCCGGTGCTGCCGCCGATGCCGGTTTCGCCCAGCACCCAGAAGATGGCGAAGAAGGTGCAAGCCCCCATAATGAAGGTGATTGCTGTCCAGATGACTACAAACCAGCGAAGTTGCCGTTTCATGCGCGATTTATGCGCTAACTGTGCCGTCGCCATAAAACCTCCTCATTCCGTCCTATTGTGCTGTGCTTAAGTGCCGCGCCCCTAATCGTTGCTGGTCGCTGGATCAGGGGCGAGGGGGATGGTGACGTTAGCGGGCTGCGGCCATTGCGCCACAGGCCGGGCAGCCCCCGCCCGGACGGATCATGGCATAGCCGCCCATCGGGTCGGAACCATAATCGCTAAAGTCTACATTCCAGACGATCATTAGGCGCACCTTCCCACTTTGCGAGGCCAGCGCCGCCGCCTGTGCCAGCCATGCGGCCTGCTGCGCCAGCGTGACGTTCTGCGCCCATGCGAAGTAACCGGGCAAGGGCGGGAAGCCTTCCGGCGTCAGGTAGCCCAGTTCGGTGAAGCAGATTGGTTTTTGACCGCCGACCAGATTCCAGTAGGTTTCCAGCATACCGAAGAAGTAGCGGGTGTAGTAGTTGTCACGCGGGTCGCCGCTGGTTTCCGACGGCGCGACGATGCCCTCATTGTAGTGCGCGCCCACGCAGTCCGTATACTGCAAGCCGCCGGCGTTCACCATGTCCCGAATCCAGTTGTCATCATTGACGACCTGACCGGGGAAAGCGGCTTCCGCGCCGGTGGGGGCAGGCGCGGCACTGATGACCATCACGCCGCCGTTCGCGCCTTTAATGGCCTGATACGACTGACGCAGCAGATCGGCATAACCCGCGCCGCTAATCTGTCCGCGAGGCCATTCGCGGTCAATGTTCGGCTCGTTCCACACTTCAATTGCGTCCGGCCCGAAGGAGGCGAGGCCGCCCGCAAACGAGGCGAACTGTCCCACATAGCCCGCGCCGCCGGCTGCCAGATCGTTCGGATACCCGACGAGGCCGACCAGAATTTTGAAGCCCCGCGCTTTGGCATCGCTGATCTGACCGGATACCGACCCTGCTGACATACCGGGGCTGTAGCGGATTTGCACCTTCATCCACGACATGCCCGCCTGTTTCATGGCGGATGCCGCTTGGTCGCTGGCGGGGTTGGTTACATGCCCGCCGTACTCGAAGCTGCCTGCCACGATGCTGCCCGAACCGGGCGCGGCAGGCGCGGGGCCGGCAGGTTGCACCGGAGCGACGGGTTGTGCCACCGGAACGGGTGTCGGCGTCGGGACGGGCGTGGGGGTGGCGGTGGGTAGCGGGGTGGGGGTGGCGGTGGGCGCGAACAAGGCGACTGCCGCGCCGTTGCGCTGGCTTTCGGCCTGTCCGCCCACGATGTCCACGTTGATCGCGTAGTTGCCATCGGGCGCGGTCAAAGTCGTAACCAGCGGCTCGTTCAGGCCGGTGGTGACTTCCGCCAGCAGGCCGCTTGAGCCTTCGATGCGCCAACGTAGCGCCAGTTCGCCGGGGGCGGGTGCAGCAGGCACTTGTACTTTGTAGTCGAGAATGGTTTGCAAGATGCCATCGGCCACATCTTTCGCCAGCAGATCATCGAACGCCACGCCCGCCAGCCCGAAGGGGGCGGTGCGATCCATGCGGAAGCGCAGCGCGTCCGGCGTGGTCAGCCATACGCGGGAGACTGCGCCGCCGTCTTGCGCCAGATAATCCACGAAGGGCGCGGCAATGGTGGTATCCAGCCCTGCCGCCGCCTGAAAGCCATCCAGACTGGCGCGGATTTCCGTTCCCGGTTGCACCGAGCCAGTTTCACTGGCGCTGGCTTCCACCTTCACATCACCGAGGGCGGCCAGTGCTTCGTCGTAGCCGATCAAGGTGAACGCGCCGCTGCTGTCGCGCACCGAAAGCGCCGACAGGCCGAGCAGAATGTGAGCGCGGCTGATTTCGCCCACGCCCCAGCGCAGCATGGCTTCCACCAACCGGTCAGCGCCCGCTGCGTAGGTGAGGGGGTCTACCGGCAGTTGAATTTGCACATAATCGGCAGCGCGTCCAATGGCCTGCCAGTCGTAAGCGCCTGTGTTCCATACGCCATCGGTGTTTTGCGCGGCAGGAACGGACACCGCCAGTTTCAAGCCCTGACCGTGCAGCAGAGTCGCCAGTTCAGTGATGAAGGCGCTCAGGTTATCGCGCTGGTCAGGGGCGATTTCGCGGTAGTCCACCACCACGCCCGCGAACTTGTTGTTGACGGCGAAGGCGGCCAATTGCTGCGCGTGTTCGCTGCGTAGCGAACGATTGCCGAGGATCGTGGTGATGGTGTTGGTGTCAATCGCACGCGGATCGGCAAAGTTGCGGATGGAGGGCATCACTAGATAGCCCTTGTTCATGTCAAATCCGGGGGCGAGGCTGCCGGTCAGCTTGCCATCCAACGTAGGAGTCATGCCAGCGGGGGCGATGATGGTCGCCAGTTGACCGACTTGATCGGATAGCTTCTGCACCACGTCCACGCTGACCAGCACGACAGGTTGCACGGCGCTCACGGACTGGAACAACGCCACCTGTTCCGGGATGTCCTTGACCGTCGCCACCATCGTTAGTGCGCCGGAACGGTTGACTTGCGCGGGGATGAACGTCCATCGGCTCGATTTCGCGCTCCACCCGTACAGATTGAGCAGATCAGGGTTGACCGCGCCGGGAATCGTCAGGTTGAGGGTGACGGTGGTGGGCTGTGCGCCGCTGGTTTGAATGGTGTACACCGGACTCTGGCGCGAGAGCGACGGCGGAACTGCCGCCAGCGCATCCACTAGCGCCTGATTGTCGGTGGTGGTGGCGGTGAGGGGCAGCGAAGCCAGCGCCACGCCGAACTCACCCTTAATCTGGGCGGGATCCGCCACGACTGCCAGCCCATCCTGCGCGACGGCATTGGCCTGTGCGCTCAAGGTTGTGTAGTTGGGGCCAAACAAGGCCACCCCGAACACGCGCTGAAGCAGGTTGACCGGCGGCAGAACCAGCCCGACAATGATGAGTACACCAGCCAGAAACCCGGCCAGCAGCACCGGAATCCAGCAACCGCAGCCGCCCCGATTCGGTTGGGGTGTGTACTGCGGATACTCCCCTGTGGGGATGGGCTGAGTCGGTTCGTTCACAGGTGTTTCCGTCATTCCGTTTCCTTCTATCTATCAGGACAAAACGGCCTGCCGCGTCCGGTTGGGAAGGCGGCAGGCACTGACTGCAAAAAGGGGCTGCGCGGCTTAGTGTCCTAGCAGCTCGCAAGCCGGACACGATCCGTCCGGTCGGATAATCGCGTAACCCGCCATCGGGTCAGCGCCGTAATCGGTAAAGTCCACATTCCAGACGATCAACAGGCGCACTCTGCCGCTACTGCCGGAGAGCGCCACCGCACGATCCAACCAAGTGGCCTGCTGGGCGACGCTCACATTTTCCGCCCAACCAAACGCACCGGGCAGCGGCGGGAAGCCCTCCGGCGTCAGATAGCCGAACTCGGTGAAGCACAGCGGACGTGCGCCGCCGAACGCGCCGGAGTAGGTGTTGACCATGCCCCAGAAATAACGGGTGTAGTAGCCACTGCTGCCACGCGGGTCGCCGCTGGTGGCATCCGGGCTGACGACACCTTCATTGTAGTGTAGCCCCACGCAGTCCATGACGCTTGCCGCGCCAGCCGCCGCCATCCCTGCGATAAAGGCGTTGTCGTCGCATCCGGCGGCACTGCATCCGTCGAAGTAGCCAGTGGGGGCGGGCGCGCCGCTAATCACCAGCGTATTCGGGTTCACGCCTTTGATGGCCTGATAGGACTGCCGCAAAAGCTGCGTGTAACGGGCGGGGTCAATCTGACCGCCCGGCCATTCGCGGTCAATGTTCGGTTCATTCCAGATTTCGATGGCATCCGCGCCCAGAGCCGCCGCGCCAGCGACGAAACTGGCGTACTGTTCAAAATAGCCGCCGTCGTTGACCTGACCGGGCGAACCGACGATACCGAGCAGAATGCGGAAGCCCATTCCGTGCGCTTCGTTAATCAGCCCTGCCACATCGCCGGCGTTCTGTCCGGCCTGATAGCGTACCTGCCGCTTGACCCACGACATCCCCGCGAGTTGCATGGCGCTGACGGTGCGCTCTCCCAGACTGGCGACATGACCGCCATAGCTGAAGCCGCGTACCGGCGCGCTGCTGACCACTGGCACAATCGCGGCGTTGGCAGAGGTTGCGCCTGAATTGGCAGCGGCGGCGGGGGCAGTGCTGGCGCCGCCCTGTACAACGGGCAAACCTGCCACCTGTTCGGCGGTAATCACCAGATAGCGGGCGGCCATCCAGCCTTTCGCGCCACCGGGGACGGTGCCGCGCACCCACGACTGTTCGGCGTTGCGACCATCCACTACCACCGTCGCGCCCGAATTGACGTTGCCGATGGGCGTGCCTTCCGGGTTATCGCGCAGGCGGATGCTGCTGCCGGTTTTCACTTCGAGGCCGTTCGCCAAGCCTGCTGTGCTGGCAGGGGCGGCAGCCTGTGTAGAGTCGGCGGCCTGTGCAGGGACGGCGGTGGGCGCGGCGCTGTTGGCAGCCGGTGCGGGCGCGCCACCTGCGGGCGCTGACAGCGTGAAGGGGTCATCAATCCACACCTTTGGCAGCGCCGTGAGCTGGTCTGCCGGGGCGACCAGCGCACTATTGACTACCCAGACCACGCGACTGTCGGGCAGGATGCCGCGCACCCACCCCCCGCCCGGCGCTTGCCCATCCAAACGGATAGGCGTTCCGGCATCTACCGCGCCGAGTAAGCGCCAGTCGGTACCGGGGCCGGTACGAATACGGGCGGACTGTGCAAATGTGGTTAACAGTCCTTGATCTTGTGCGACAATGATTTGGGTGGAAAGTAGAAAGGAGAGCAACAGCAAACCAAACAGAAGCGATTTTCTCATCCGACTAACCTCAACTAACCTCAAGTTCGTAGATATATATGACAGCGGCGCACGACAAAACGCAATCGTCCGTTCTGCCCTGCGCCCCCGTTGAATACGTTGCCCAATGGGGCGGCATTGTAGCAAATGGAATATTCGATTGCAAATGAGCAGCAATTCTCCCCTCCCTATGCGCTGGCCTGCGGCGTTACAATACACCTTTGATGACCGCTGTGGAGAGCCGCCGATTATGAGTTTTTACGCCACGATTGCCCGTTACTACGATGCCGAACATCAAGACAAGACCGATGACCTGACGCTCTACAGCGAATTGGCCGCCGAATATGGCGGGCCGGTGTTCGAGGTGGCCTGTGGCACAGGCCGGGTGATGTTCCACTTGGCGAAGGCTGGTTACGAGGTACATGGCATTGACATCGAACCCGCCATGCTGGATCGCGCTCGCGCTGCTGCTGCCGCACAACCGGCGCTGGCTGCGCGCCTGAAGTTCATTCAGGGCGACATTCTCAAGTACAAGGCCGAACAGCGTTACCCGCTGGTGATCTTCCCCTACAACGGCTTGATGCACTTCCATAATGCCGATCAGCAGGTGGCGCTGCTCAAGAAACTGCGTTCGCTGCTCACCGACGACGGTTTGCTCGTCCTCGATCTGCCCAATCCGGCGGACTCGTTCGCCGCGCAGGACAGCGACGCGATGATCTTTGAAAAGACCTTTTTGGAGCCGGAAACCGGTCATCTGGTGATGCAGTATTCGGTGAGCGATTTAGACCGCACCGAGCAACTGCTGCGAATCAAGTGGTTCTATGACGAGGTGACGGGCGATGGCACGGTCAAGCGCACGTTAGCTCCGGTCACGTTCCGCTACTTTTTCGCCAGTGAGTTGCGCTGGTTGCTGGAAGTGTGCGGCTTCGAGGTGGAGCAAATCTATGGCAGTACCGACCTTGACCCGTATGAAGACGGCTGCGAACGACTGATTGTGTTCGCTAAATCGGTCTAGCTGCCATGCGCCTTCGACTGCTCGCGCTCACGTTTGCCGCGCTGCTGGCCGCCTGTGATGCCGCGCCGACCCCGACGCCGACAGCGGGGCGGGTGATCGAAGGCGCGACCATCGAGGCCAGCCCGACCTTCTTCCCGCGTCAGCCGACTTATGTCCCGTTTGACGAGTATTTTGCCGGTCAGAACGACCCGACGGCGGCGGCGCTTCCGGCGGGCGGCGCACTGCCTCCGCTGGCGGTGGGCGTGCCGCTGGAAGTGAGTGGCACACCCGCCCCCGGCAAGCACACGATTCAGATTACCGGCATGGACGGCACACAACTGGCAGGCGACTTTTATGATACTCCCGGCGAACGGTTGCCCGGTGTGCTGCTCCTCGCGCCCGACCGGACGGCATGGGGCGACTTCCCTGCCAAGCTCAACGCTGCCGGTTTCGCGGTGCTTTCGATGGATTTGCGCGAAAGCGGCCTGCTGGATTTCACTGTGATGCTGCAAGCCCTGAACAGCGGTGACGCCGACCCCGCCAACCTCGCGGTGATCGGCGCGAATGCGGGTGCTGATGTGGCGCTGCTCGGTTGCGCGGGCGATATGCTGTGCGATACCGCGCTGCTGCTCAGTCCGGGGGGCGATCCGGCGCTGGTGAACGCCATGCTTGCCTATAACCCGCGCCCGATTTTGCTGGCTGCCAGCGAGGATGATCCGGTGGCGTATGCGGCGATCACGGCGATTCAGGCTGCCGCCAGCGGCGCGGTGCAGTTTCAGCCCTTCACAGGCGCGGGCAGCGGCGCGGCGATGCTGGCGAACCGCCCTGATCTGGGCGATTTGCTGATCGCGTGGCTGCGGCAAACGCTGGTACGCTAGAGGCTTTTACCCTCATCCCCCGCCCGCAATCTGCTGGCGCAGCGTGTCCAGCGGGCGTAGGTCGTCGGTTTCGTCGCGGTAGTACCAGTGTTCCCAGCCGTTGCAGGGCGTTCCCCCCTGCGCCAGACTTCCCATCTGGTGAATAGACCCTTCTTTGTCGCCCAAACGCAGTTGCCCCGCTTCGGTGATGACCGCTTGCACCGCTTCCTGTCGCCGGAAGTACAGCGGTTGCCCTGCTTGGAGCAGTCCGATTTGCATCAGCCGGCTGAACGGGATACGCGCCGCGTTGCGCCGTCCGTCGGGGTAGTCCGGCTGCGGTTGCGGTTGTATACGGGCGATGCGTTCGCTTGCCACCTGCACATAGGCCGGATCGCGCTCGATGCCCACATAATGCCGCCCCAGCCGCCGCGCCACCGCGCCGGTAGTGCCGCTGCCGAAGAACGGATCGAGTACCACATCACCGGGGTGGGAGGACGACCGGATGACGCGCTCCAGCAGGGCTTCCGGCTTCTGGGTGGAATGGGCTTTCGCGCCATCAATGCGGATGCGTTCTGCGCCGGAACAGATCGGGATGACCCAATCGCTCCGCATCTGCTTGCCGCCGTTGAGGGCTTTCATGGCGTGGTAGTTGAACGTGACTCGCGCTTTGGGGGCTTTCTTCGCCCACAGCAGCGTTTCATGCGCGTTGGTGAAGCGCACCCCGCGAAAGTTGGGCATGGGGTTGCTTTTCACCCACACCACATCATTCAGTATCCAGTAGCCCAAGTCCATCAGAATCGCGCCCACGCGGTAGATGTTATGGTAACTGCCGATTACCCACAGCGTTCCCGTATCCTTCAGCACGCGGCGGCAGGCGGTCAACCAGTCGCGGGTGAAGGCGTCGTAGGCGGCGAAGCTCTCGAACTGATCCCAC
>CAIPFY010000305.1 GCA_903864435.1 uncultured Chloroflexota bacterium
GATAATCCCCAAAGGAAGGGAGAGATTTAAGTTACCTATGGCCTCTCCCGTACCTGCCCCCTTGCGGGGGTGAAGTTCACCTTGACAATGTGAGTAGCCCGTACTATCCCAACCGCACACTGAGGTAGACATTCAATCTGTTTAATGCGTAGGTTCTAGTGCTACGGGCTGGTGAAGCACCCGTAGATAGGTCTTGAACTGCTACTACTAACGTAGCCCCGTCAGCCTTTCGGCTGGTGGCTGAGTCGGGTCAACCTAGCTTGTATTCCTACAAGCCCCTAGCTTTAGCTAAGGGGGCGTTGACGTGAAGGTTGGGGCATTGAACCTGAGTGACCGTTTTGCGTTTTTCATGTGCCTCACCCCGCCGTACCTCCCCTCAGCCGTTCAAATGGCCGGGGGGAGAAGCGAGGTGAGGTTTCTGCTCTTGATGCGCCCTCGCAAAGGCGAGAGCGCCAAACATCAGTTAGCTACTCGCCCATGTGATAAAGTGCGGGATGAACGAGGTTCGCAGGAAAGGATGATTAGGCAGCACGCGCACCGAAATGCCGCGTTCGCCGCTGGTTTCATAAGTCAGCTTGGCGCTAAACAGCACCGCGCCGTTCCCCTCGGCCTTGCCCGCAACCATGTCTACCGCGTGGGCATCGCTATCAATCACGCCATCGGTGTTCAGTTGACCGTAGTACAGCTGCACGCGCACGTCCTCGGCACTAAGCTGCCCCAGATCAACCAGTGCGCTCACTTCGATCACGCTGCCCACTTTAATCTGCTTGGGAGGCAACGACACGCTGCGGATTTTGACGTTGCCCCACGACCGTTCCAGATTGGCACGCCATTCAGCGTATTTCAACCCTTTATCGAGGTTCGGCTCGGTCATTTTCAGCACATTCTGATAGGCCGGCATGTAATACTGTTCGGTGTATTCCTCCACCATGCGCCGCGTGTTGAAGTACGGCCCCAGATGTTCCATCGCCTGCTTGACTTTGGCGATCCATTCACGGGGCAGCCCATCCCGTCCGCGATTGTAGTACAGCGGAATCAGGTCGCGCTCCAGAATGTTGTAGAGCGCCTCGCTCTCAATGAAGTTCTGGTTCTCGGAATCGCTTTCAGGATATTCTTCGCCGTTGCCGATTGCCCAGCCCACAGCAGTTCCATACGACTCGTAGGCTTCCGCCCACCAGCCATCCAGAATGCTGCAATTCAAGCCGCCGTTGTAGATGACCTTCATACCGCTGGTGCCGCTGGCTTCTTTCGGGCGCTGCGGCGTATTCAGCCACACATCCACGCCCTGCACCAGATGGCGTGCGATATTCATGTCGTAGTTTTCGAGGAACACCAGCGAATGCCGGAATTCCGGCTGACGCGCCACGTTCGAGATATGGCGAATCAGTTCCTTGCCACCTGTATCGTGCGGGTGCGCCTTGCCTGCGAAAATGATCTGCACCGGACGATCCGGGTTGTTCAAAATCGCGTTCAGCCGATCCAGATCACGGAACAGCAGCGTAGCGCGTTTGTAAGTCGCAAAACGGCGAGCAAAGCCAATCGTCAGCGCATCCGGGTTCAGCACTTCGTCGGCGCTGTTCGTTTCGGTCTGCGAATACCCGCGATTGCTCAATTGGGCGCGCAGGCGGGTGCGCGTGAACGCCACCAGACGTTCGCGGCGGCGTTCGTGTGTGCGCCACAGTTCCGCATCCGGTATGGCACTCACGCTGTGCCAGATTTCGGGGCGCGATTCTTCCTGTCGCCACGCCGGATCAAGATAGCGATCCAGCAGCGTCCCCATTTCGCGGCTGATCCATGTTTGCACATGCACGCCGTTCGTGACCGATTCAATCGGGATTTCATGCTCAGGAACGTTGGGATATACCCACTGCCACATCTGGCGGGAGACATCGCCGTGCAGTTTCGCCACGCCGTTCGCGCCAGCCGAAACCTTCAGCGCCAGCACCGCCATCGAGAACAACTCGTAGCTGCCCATATTCTCGCGTCCCAGATCAAGGAACTCATCCCGCGAGAGGCCGAGGCTGCGGTAGTAATCGGTAAAATGCTCATCCATCAGGTCGAAGCCGAAGCGTTCCAGACCGGCTGGCACAGGCGTGTGCGTGGTGAAAATGTGGCTGGCCGATGTGACTTCTTTGGCCTGCTTGAAGCTGAGGTTCTTCTCCATCATCAACTGGCGAATGCGTTCCAGCGCCAAAAACGCCGAGTGGCCTTCGTTCATGTGGCAGATTGTGGGGCGCAATCCCAGTGCTTCGAGCAGACGAATGCCGCCGATGCCCATCAAAATCTCCTGCCGGATGCGCGTGCGGCGATCACCGCCATACAGCCGATCCGTCAGGTTGCGGTCTTCTTCCAGTCGGTTATCCGGGATGTTCGAGTCCATCAGGAACAGAGAGATGCGCCCCACCTGTACCTTCCAGACCTGCGCGTACAAATCCCGCCCCGGCATCGGCACGACCACCTTAATCGGCGTGCCGTCCGCATTCCGTTGCAAGCTCACGGGCAGCACCGAATAGTCGTTGATCGGGTAGCGTTCCTGCTGATAGCCATCCGTATTCAAATACTGCTGGAAGTACCCTTCCTGATACAACAACCCCACGCCGACCAGCGGCAAGCCGAGGTCGCTGGCGCTCTTGAGGTGGTCGCCACTCAGGACTCCCAGACCGCCAGAATAGTTCTGAAGCGATTCCGTAATGCCAAATTCCATCGAGAAATAGGCGATCGTGGGCCGCTTCTTGTCTTCATAGTGCGTGCTGTACCATGTGTTTTTGTCGCTCATATACGCATCGAACGACTGGCATACGGTGTCAAAGGTCGCCATGAAAGCGGCATCTTCGCACACAGCCAGCAACCGTTCTTGGCTAATCTGCCCTAAGAGCGCCACCGGATTATGTCCCGTCTTTTCCCACAGCTGCGGGTCAAGGCGGCGAAAAAGTGCGACTGTCTCATGATCCCAAGCCCAACGAAGATTGTTCGCCAGTTCCTGAAACCGCCGGAGGGGCTCCGGCAAATTCGGGAGTACATTGAACCGGGCGACAGGCCTAATCATAAAGCAAACTCCTGATCTAACGGAGTAGATTAAAGGGGAATCATGGATTCCCAAGTGCCGAAGGATACTTGAATCAGAGGGAATTAGCAAACCAGATGAGAGGGGATAGGGTTAAGCTTGTGAAAAATGACCTGTTCCCTACTAATATCCTATGTTAGAATCGCATGTGTCCAGTTTTTCACAAACTGTCGTTCGTAAGTCTGAGGAGACGCTTGATGCTGA
>CAIPFY010000306.1 GCA_903864435.1 uncultured Chloroflexota bacterium
CGCTCGCTAGGGTTGCAGGCGGCGTAGGGGTAAAAGCGGGATCGGCAAAAATTTTGACTCCGCTTCGCGGGGGAGAGGCAGGGGCTGCGCCCCCGCACCCCCGCCCCAGATTCAGAATATCAGAAATTCAGAAATCAGAATGTCAGAATAGAATTAAGAGAGGGCAAGACGGAAACCCCAAACGTCGTCCCTGAGGTGAGGGACGTTCCTGAGGCGGTAATCGCAGCGGAAGGGGTCGGACCTGCCGTTGACCCACGAACCGCCCCGCAGCACCCGGAGACCGTCCGCCTGCACATCCTCGCGCCCATCGGTCGCGCTGTAGGGATAAGGCTGGTACAGGGAACTCACCCACTCCCACACATTCCCACTCATGTCCAGCGCCCCCACCCATGCTGCGCCTGATGGTCGGCTACCCACATTCGCCGTCCGACCACCTGAATTATCACTCCAGACGACATTGTTCCCCTTCCACTCGTTCCCCCAAGGATATTCCAGCCCGTCCGGCCCCTGTGCCGCGTATTCCAATTCCGCTTCTGTCGGCAGCCGGAACGTTACCCCGCTGGTCGCGCTCAACCATGCGCTGTAGGCTGTCGCTTCATACCACGACACACATACCACAGGTTGATCGGGCTGGTTGAAGGCACTGTCTGTCCAGCAACCCGGCTGCGTGACCCTTTCGCTCTGTCGCCACGACCAACCGGCCTTCGTCCAGTAGGCCGTGTTCGTGTACCCGCCCGCATTTATGAACGCCGCATACTGCGCGTTCGTCACTTCGGTCTGGTCTATCCAGAATGCTTCATCGAAGCACTGCTCATGCACGGGCTGTTCATCGCTGCCCCCGTTCGTGCTGCCCATCATGAAGCACCCGGCGGGCACTAGCACCATCGGCACGCCATCGAAGTTTTGCACCACAGGTGTCCACTGTGCATTGGCGGTGACGGGAGCACCTGTTTCACCGGATGGGATGGGTGTGGGTGTGAATTCAGTCGTAGATGTGGCGGTTGGGAGCGCAGTGGGCGATGGCACATCCGTCGCTGTAGGCATGGGGGTGTTCGTCCACGCCTGAGCCGTAAGGGTTTGGTCGAGTACGGCCTGTGTGATAGACAGGGCGACCGCTGTGGCTGCGTCCTGCGCTGCTTGCAAGGTACTCTGGGAAACCGTTGCTGCCGCATCCTGTGTCAATTGTTGGACACGCTGTGCGGTGCCGATCGCTTCCCGGTTTTGCTGTTCAGCGGTTGCGGTTTGCACTACCGCAGCCGCTTGCAGCGCAATATTCGTCAGCGCCACGATCTGGGAATCGGTCGTGGGTGACGGAATGGCTGTGAGGGTGGGTGTTGCGGTCGGCGTAAAAGTAGGCGTATCGCTCGGCACGACGGCGATGGTCTCCGGCGCGGTGGCTTGCGGCGTCGCACTGCGCTCCACCCCGTCCTCGTTCCCGCGTGGAAGGGACTGTAACATGACCACCACCAGCAGCAGCGCGATGATGATGATCGCCACCCACATCGCCGGCTGACGATACACCGGAATCGCCACCGATGCGGATGGCGCAGGCCGCGAGGACGAGATCGGCCTGCCGCCGCCGCGCTGTACCTTCGCCGTGAAATAGCCCGTCGCCGCCCCTTCGCGCCCCGCTACTGCTCGCTGAAAAGCCTGCGCGAAGGCCGTCACGTTCGGGAAGCGGTCTGCCGGTTTCTTTGCCAGCGCCCGTTGCAGCACCAGCGCCACCGCTTCCGGCACATCAGCGCGTACCACCTGCGGCGGCGTGGGCATCTCGCTCAAATGCTGGAACATTAGCCCGTGCGGGGTGTCCGCCATGAACGGCAAGCGCCCCGTCACCAGTTGGTAGGTCATCACCGCCAGCGCATATTGATCCGAAGCGGGCACCAACTGCTCGTTGCGCCACTGTTCCGGCGGCATGTACAGCGGCGTTCCCAGCGTTGTCCCCGTGCCGGTCAGCGCCGTCGTCGCCTGTACCAGATGCGCCACGCCGAAATCTACGATGAAGGCTGTCCCCTGATTGTCGAACATGACGTTGTTCGGCTTGATGTCGCGGTGAATCACGCCCTGCGCATGGGCATAGTCCAGCGCCTCCGCTAACTGGCTCACCAGTTTGGCGGTTTCGCCTAACGAAGGCAAGGCGCTGCGCTGCTTGAGATGATCGGCCAGCGACCCGCCCGTGAGCAAGCGCATCACCAGATAGCTGATCTGCGCCTGTGTGCCGAAGTCGTAGATGGGCACAATATGCGCGTTTTCCAGCGCCGCCGAGGTTTCTGCCTCGCGGAAGAAGCGTTCGCGGTAGCCCGGTTCCCGTGAGAGCGCAGTAGAGATGATTTTGACAGCCACCTCGCGCTTCAGGTGCTTCTGATAGGCGCGGTAGACCGCCCCCATGCCGCCCACGCCGAGCAGTTCACGCAGTTCGCATTGTCCGAAGGTCTGCCCGATCAGATTGTCTACGCTCATAGCTATTTTCCGATATTCCACAGGCGCATGATATGACCCGTATATTACGACCTATTTATACCGCATATAGGCACATCTTGCTACGATTGCGGCTCAACGAATTGCACCTCCGCCGACGAGCGAACGAGTGCGGGGAAGGTGCAAAAGAAATTTTATGCTTAGTCACAACCACACATTGCTACTGTGTATTAATTTCACTCCAAGGCATGTGGATGAATTTAGCACCTTGATACCAACCTGTATCAATGTTGATCCACTCGTCACGTTGGTTGATCCATGTTCCCCATTCTTGATTCCAGTTTCCGCTTGCATCAACGCTTGTATCAGCATGTTGGACATGAATTCGGTTTGGGTTATTGGGATCAATCTCTGTAACAAATGCTACATGATTTTTTGTTGACCAAGTTGCTACAGCGCCAACTTGCGGAAGGTTGTTGATCTCCATACCATAGCGATCATTTCCGGGTGTTTGGGCGAAGTTACGTGCCTTATCTGCCCACTGAGAAGCATTTCCAAGCGGGATATCCCATGGGATATAGACTTTTGAGGCGACAAAAGCAGTGCATCCAGCGACTAAGTTCTGATTATGGCCGGGTTGAGTTGCCAATGGCGCCCATGTATCAGGATCCCCCGGCCAGTCTAGTTTGGGTAATGAATGTTCAATACTTTGCTGAGTAGCTGTTATGTTTCCTTCTGTACGCGAAATCAGATCTTGGTAACTGGCAATTCGTTCTTCAGTATTTGCAATCATTAAGCGATATTGATCACCAATACCGGGCAGGCTGCTAATGACACGATTTAGGATGTTTCCATCCAATTGATAGTTCAAATCCTTGATAAACTCTCTTTCCTCTACAATACAATTCTCTAAATGAATCTTGAATTGCTTTTGCTGCTCCAACACAGATTGTTGATTTTGAATGTCCGCCACCATGCGTTTATAAAAATCATAACGATAATTAGACGGATCGAGACGCGAATCAAGTTCGGCGCTGACCGATAAACCAAGAACCTCGCCACTGGCAGCAAATACCTGATTATTTTGGAACGTAGCCCAAAATGTAGATAAAAGATTCTCGCCTCTTGAAATCGCTTGATTAAGTAGAGTTGTAATATTGTCGTCTGTAGGATTTGGCGTTAGGATGGCAGAAGTTGTATTCTGGAACATCGCAAAGGCCTCGCCATCCACCCGCCGCGACCATTCCACAACCGTTTGCAAGTCGCGTCCGGCTTCGCTGGTTTCATCGGCAATCTGGCGCAGTTGATCTACCATCCGCTGTGTACGGGATTGCAGGTCAGCCAGAAATGCCCCTTCTAAGCCGCTGCTGTAGAGAAAATTGGAAGTATTCTGCAACCGCATCTGAAGGTCTTGCAGGCTTTCACCGCCGCTGCGCAGAACCGAAGCACACCCTTCTGCTGGCGCAAATTCGATAAAAAATTGATCGCCCATTGCAACACCTCCTCATATTCAATCACTCATAAAACGGATGGGGTATTTCGCAGCCAGCCGAAAAAGTCAGGATTGAGCGCATGGTACAGCGGCATCAAGCATTGTAGCTCCATCTGCCACAACAACCCCTCAAATTCTTCACCGAGCGTGCCGGGGGATGAACGCGCTGCATACGCGGGTAACAGATCGCCTAGCGCCGCGTAGTAGCGGCTGTAATCTGCTGATGGAACTACAGACCGTTCCGTTTCTGGAAAGTATGCTACCGAGTCGGATGCCTGACCGGGCAGAACTTCGGTCAGGTGACAGGCGGGGAACTGTCCGGTAAACCGAACCAGAAGATCGGTCATGGGCGGCTGCGCCTGTGCATCAACACGATACAGAAACCCGGTGAGGCTATCGGGATGCGCCCCCGGCACCGGCCACGACATCCCGATTGTCACAGAACTGTAGGGCGTCAGCGCGGGCTGTGAACGAATGCAATCCCAGTAAATCTCCAACTGATGTATAGGGCGCAGCGGTGGCAGTTTAAGCGGCATATGAATACCCGATCACGGTTGACGCGCAAACACGGAATAGTAATTGACGGTTGGAGGCGGGTTACTGCCCCATGCGTTCATGAACTGGTCTACGGGATATTCCACAGATTCTCCCCAAAAACTGTCATTGGCGATCACGCCGGTCACATTCCCCTGATCGTCGCTCCTGAGTCCGGTGATCCAGACGGCATGACCCTGTACCCCTGTGCCTTTATACGTTTGCGCCGCACCATCATCCAAACTGGTGACGGTTTGAAGGTATTTGGCGTTGACGGACACAATCGGATAGTGCCCTTGCTGTAATTCAGTTTCCAAGCGGCTGAAGGCTTGTTCGCGGTTGGCCTCGGCCTGCGCGGGGGTGTTGTTGGGACTTGCCTCGGTATAGAACGTGTCCGCAGGGATTCCATGTGCGCTCAGGCGCTGACCGAGTCCAGAAGTACCCTGCGTCGGGCTGTACCAACCCTCTTTCTGCCCCGTCTGGACGGCATTCGCAATTTCGGTGTCCAGTTTCAGGTCAACACCCATCGCCTGCATCACCGAAGCCTGCGCGAACAGCGCACAGGTATATTCCTTGCGGTTCTGCTGGTGCGCGTACTGGCTCATCTCGGACGGCTGACCGATGAGGGTTGAAGCGGGCGGGGAGACAATGGGCGGTTCAACGGGAGGCTGTATAAGATCGCCGAAGGTGGATACAAGCGTGACCGGCACAGGCGGCGCGGACTCCAGTTGAACGCGCTCGGCATCCAATTCAGCCAGCTTTTGATTGATTTCCTGAATCCGGGTTTCGGTGGCATCGTGCATTTGCTGATAATCATCACGAACCCCGGCCAACTGGTTCAGCACGCTATAGAAAGGATTGGTCAACTGTTCATTCTGAAACGCCAGTTGCTGCTGCATATTGTCCCGGATGGAACCTAGCGCACCGATCGCCTGACGAACGGTGTTCAGCCGATCCGCCGATGCGACTGCGCCGCCCGCAGCAACCGGTACGACCTGCGAAGCGGTGAAAGCCGCCGCGCATTCCGCGTCGAGGCGGCGAAACCACGCCACCACCGTCATCAAATCGGTTCCCGTCTCAAACAAGGACTCGTGAAGGGCGTTCCACAGCGCGGCAATCTGCTGCCAACGCGCCTCCAGATCGTCCGAAAACGCCCCCCGAAGCCCTGCGTCGAACAGTGTGTGATAGGTGTTTTGCGACGCGGCCAGTAGTTGCTGAATCTGTTCGGATTCACTCCGAAGACGCCAACCAACTTCTTCTGTTTCCGCAAACCGTACCCAAATCTGATCGGTCATGCTGTAGATGTCCTCATCCAGAGGGCGTTACTTCTGGTGTCATCATTTCGGTAGCTACCGCCGTCGGTTCCACAGGCGCAGCGGACGATACCGGAAGGACGGGCGGCTCAACGACCGGAATTTCATTCCTGCCGTTAATCAGCGTGATGACCTCTGGCGAAATCCATCCCTGCTGCTCCGCATTCAACTGCACCAGATACCATTTCGTTTCGCGGCTGCTGACGCCGACGATTTCGACATATTCGCCGTTCGTCAGAGTCCTCAACGCATCAAATTGGGTACTGTCGCCCTGTCGCACGTTTGCACTTCCCACCTTCACTTTCGCCAATGAGGATGCGGGTTGCGCCTGTTCGAGGTTGGATTGAGCGATCCAACCATCATGGGTTTTACCAGAGGGCAGCAGCGCAGAACACCACCACCATACTACGTTTGCATCTCTGCCGGGGCGCGACTTTGACGAATCGATTGTGAGCGACGTTTCAGGCGGCAGCAGCATCCGCACATAACCCCACGCCGGGCGTTGCAAATCCTGAATCATCGGAGTTTCTGTGGTTAGGAACACTTTCTTGGTTCGCAACAGTACACCGATGAGATCAGTCGGATAATCCTCTACAGCCGAGACCTGCGCTTCCGGGCTGGGTGAAAGTGGAGTTCCCAGCAGTGCCTCGGCCCCGGCATTGAGCGTGGCGGTGGGCGGGGGTGTTTCGGTGGGCAGCGGTGTCGCTGTTGGCAGGGGCGTGCTGCTCGGTTCCGGTGTAAACGATGGGGTGGTGGTGGGGGTTGGTGTCGCAGTCAGGGTAGCGGTTGCCGTTGGAACCGGCGTTTCGGTATGCGTCGCTGTCGGGGTAAGCGTGGGCGTAACGCTAGGCGCATCGGTAGCCGTTGCGGTGCTGGTCGGGGTGCGCGTGTAGAACGGTGTATGGGTGGGGGTGGCGCTCGGCAAAATCGCCACCAACGGCTCGGTCGCAGACGGGATAACGGTCTGCGTGCTAGTCGGGGTACGGGAGGCGGTGGCGGTGATTTCTGGCGCAGGCGTGCTGCGATTGGCGACCACCACCGCGCCGCCGCCGATGAGGAGTGCCGCTGCCACCAACCCCAGCAACCAGCGCACGGGCGAACTGCGCTTCGCAGAACGCCCTACCGCCACAATGGCAACCGTCACATTGTCCGGCGCACCCCGTTCACGCGCCAAGTGAATCAGCACAGAAGCCGCTTTTGCCGCCGTGTGCTTTTGCACAATCGAGAAAATTTCATCGGGCTGTACGAGACTCCACAGCCCATCACTGCACAAGATGAACGTGTCATCCAGCGCGTAGCTGGTCAGTTGGATATTCGGCGTGATGGGGAACGGTTGTCCGATGAAGACGGTCAGATTCATATTGCGGTTGGCGAGGGCTTCTTCCTCACTCACCAACCCTTGCCGAATCTGCATTTCCATCACGCTCTGGTCTTGGCTAATCTGCTCAAGTTTGCCATCGCGGATGCGGTACACCCGGCAATCGCCGACATTGAAGATCAGCGCCTCATGATGCGGCGTGAGTACCAGCCCGGAAGCCGCCGTCCCGATGCGCGGCAGCCCGACCTTCCGCGCTTGATCGCGCACAAAGACATTGGCCGCCTCCAGCGAAACGGTGATGCGCTCGCTTAAATCAGCAGCCTTGTTTTCGGGGCTGTAGAACTTTCGGATGACCTCCTCCACCGCCGATTTGCTGGCGATTTCGCCACCCCCCATGCCACCGATTCCATCCGCAACAAGGAATAGTGCGCCATAGGCCGATTGCTCGACATTGGATGGCGGAATCAGAATTTTGACGTAATCCTCATTCTTTTTGCGTTTGAGGCCGACATCAGTTTGTCCGGCAACATCGAGTGGTGGCAGTTCCCGGCTCATATCTAACTCCCGTAATTGGTGGATTGGGCATCAAAATCGGGGGGAACTTCCGTTACAAAGCTCAGAATTGTGGTTTTGCCCAGCACGACGGTGCTGCCATTCGGCAAATTTGTCGGAGTCATGCGCCCGATGGACTGCCCATCCACACTCGTTCCAAGCGTGCTGTTCAGGTCGCTAATGAAAAACTCCTTACCGTTGAAGGTGATTTCCGCATGTTTGCGCGACACGTTCTTGTCCCCGTCAAAATTGGCGTCCGCTTGTCCCAATCGTCCGAGTATGAACGGCACATGTGCAATCGTGATTTGCTTGTTCTCCTGCCCGCTATCGCCTGACCGTTTCACCGTCAAAGTAGCGCGTGGAAGCTGCATGGCGACGGCATTGGTGGCGTTGGGATCAAAGGCAGCGATGGCGTTGGTGGCATTCACATCGCCCACCGGGCTGCCGGGTTGCATCACCGGCGCATCCTTCGCGCTCTCGTATACGCCTGACAACTCATCGAGGAATCCGGTTCCCGTCGCGGGTTTAGCAGATGATCGCCGCACGAGTAAAACTAGCACGAGGATGAGCGCAACAATAACGACAACAATCGCCGGAATGATGATCCCGCGATTCTGTGCCAGACCTTCCGCCGACAGCAGCGGCACTTCGGTAGGAATCAGTGTCGCGGTGGGAGACGGGGTGATGGTCGGAACGGGCGGCGGCGTGTAGAGAATTTCCACAGACGCTTCGGCCAGTTTTTGTTCCTTATCATCGAGCGCGGTGACGCTCAGGGTGTAGCGCCCCCCTTCGGGCATGGAACTCAACGGGAACCGAATCAGATCGTAGGGAGGAGTCGGATATTTGAAGACGCCAATGACCAACCGATCTTCACCAATCAGTTCCAGCTTATATTGCCGGATCAGGTCGGGGTTGGCAGCTTCGATCTGAATGTCGAAATCGGTCGCATCCGCAGCCGGTTTCAGCGGGGTAATCTTCAGCGAAACCACCAGCGGCGTAGCGGTAGCGGTGGGCGTGGGCGTGGCAGTAGCCGTCCCTGTGGCGGTAGCCGTCGCTGTCCCCGTCGCGGTGGGCGTAAAGGTGGCTGTCGGGGTAGCCGTTGGTTGCGTGTGCTTGAAGGTCTTTTCGGCAGACTGAGTGATCTGACTGCCATCTTCTGCAAGGGCATAGATCACAATCCGGTACGTGCCAGAAACCAAATTATTCACAGGTAGATTAACGCGGGCAGGCATCGGAGCCGGAACCGGCACACTGTTTTTCAGCAGGCTATCTGGATCAATCAGGTCAATCCGATATTCTTGTACCGGTTCTCCGTTTTGAACGATGATTTCAAGCGTGACCATCTGCTCCGACGCAGACTCGCTCACACTCCGTATTTCGATCGTGGTATCCGCCGGAGTGGGCGACACGGGCGGGGTCGCCGTTGGAGGCAGACTATACTTACGCGGCGAAACAAACGTGGTTCCGGCAGGTTGAAGCAGGGTTCCGTTGCTCAGTGTGGTAAACAGGCTAACGCCTACCGTACCCTGCGGCGGATAAATGGTTGCGGTGACCGCCCACTGGCTACGGAGTCCGTCGAGAACACGCCCGAACAGCGTAGCCAGATCCGCCTGTGCGCCAATGGCGGATAGCCCACCGGTCGCGGAAGCGAGATTACGCAGTTCAATCTCGTTGATGGGATTCTGTCCACCGCGCATGCCAATAGTGTGAATCGGAATCCGCAGTGAAGACTGGTTCGCAGTTGCAACCACCTGATCGTAGGTG
Source organism: uncultured Chloroflexota bacterium (assembly GCA_903864435.1). Classification (GTDB taxonomy): domain Bacteria; phylum Chloroflexota; class Anaerolineae; order Aggregatilineales; family Phototrophicaceae; genus CFX2. The sequence continues at coordinate 9,392 of CAIPFY010000306.1, forward strand.
CTGCTGCTGCAAGCATCCCCCGAAACCGTCTCATCCTTACCATCCGTGAACAGGATGATGGCACGCCGTCCAGTGAGCCGCCCACCCAGTTCGGACATGGCGCTACCCAGCGCATCATACAAGCACGTTCCACTGAGATTGACAGGTTCGACCTGACTGATGGCGTTGTAAATACTGTTTTTCTGACTGGTAAAATCTTGGAGTTTATCAATTTGCTGGTTAAAGCGAACAACCGCAAACTGGGCGCTGGAAGGTGCATTTTGCACCAATTGCGCCGCCGCCTTCTGCATGTCCTCCTGCGCTCCGCCCATGCTTCCACTGGCATCCAGAACCAGCACGATGTAGAACGGGTCATTAGGCTGCTCGACCTCGGCTTCGTAGCTGCTGCCATCCGCCAGCACAATTCGCGCAGACCGAACCTGCGCGGTTGGGACGACCTGACCGGACGAATCGTTTACAGTGAAATACAACTTCAACTGTAATCCATCACCGCTTTCAGTAATTTGCGGGTAATTGATAAAGGCTTGCGTCGCATCCTGCGCGACCAATCCTGAAAATGAAAAGGCTACCGACAGAATGAATACTATCCACATCCAAAACCGTATGTGCCCCGAACGCATTGATGCCCCCTATCTAATCTCTGTGCAATTGCAACTAACGTATACGCTGTAGATATTCCGCAGCCACCCACCCCTGAATGCCGTTGGCTGTGTCACGGCGGATGAGCGCCCAATTACGACTTGGATGCCAATCGAGGACATACACTTCCTCGCCGTTATCGGTTGTTGAAATCGCGCTGTTGCTAGTACCTGCCCCGGTACGCACCCGCACGGATGCCGTCATCGTGGCGCGTTCCGTAGTCGCCATTGACTGAACAGAGCGATCTAATGAGCGAACAACGAGGTCATCCACACACACATCAGTTCCGGGGCCTGCCTCGAAGGAGGCTGTTCCCCGTGTGGCGTGGGTTCCAGAACCGGAAACCATCAGGCGACCATCCACGAACAGCCGAATTTGTGTGCCATCCACTTCTGCACGCAGGGTATACCATTGATTAGCCGTGACGGTTACAGGGGCATAGCCCGAACCGGCCCAATTATCAGCCCCGTAGTAGTAAAGTGAAGCGCCGCCATCATCACTCCCTAACGCATGACGATAGCCATAGCCGTTTGAGAGCATCCGGGTCAAGATGGCGAGATGGCTTCTCTGCGTCGTGAAACGAACCCGCGCTTCAATCGAATAGTCGGAATAGCGCCGTAAACTGGTTGTCGTCAGTGAGAAACTGGGGAACGAGCCATACTGACTGCGTACATTCGAGATGCAGTACGCCCAGTCTCCATTTTCCTCATTACGCCTCCAACCATCTCCCGAAACACCGGTTGCAGTCCGTTCAAAATCTTGCTCGTAGATAATGCCCAGAAAGGCCGTCTGGGATACCGTTGTGGGGGTAGCCGTCGAGCGCGGTGTGGAGGCAGGGCGCGGTGTGGAGGTGGGGCGCGGTGTGGAGATGGGGCGGGTATCCGCTGGATAGAGCTGACTGGTGGAAACGATTGAACGTAACAAACGCGCATGTGACCATTCTAGGCGGATGTCTGCATCCCCGCTGTTCTCGTAATACTCCAATTTGATGTCATAGCGTTGCCCCGCAACCAAATCAATAACGCCTCTGTGCGTCTCACCATCTTGATCCACCCACGAATTGATTAAGGCAACGCCATTAATCCACAGTCGAGCCCCATCATCGCTTGTCACGTAGAAGCTATATCGGCCTGAATAGCGCGGTTGGATCTGGCCTGTCCAACGCACCGAGAAAGTGTCAACACCAATGCCCTGCGCAGGGGAACCGGCTCCCCAATCGAAGGAAATATTCCTATCAATTCGGGTTACGTGAATTGAGGTTAGATTCTGGGAATTATAGTATTCCCCTAGCAATCCGGTTCCAGAACCCGCCGGGTAAATGGTCGCTGTCGGGCTAGGGGTGGGTGTGCGCGTGATTGTCGGGCGGGGCGTAGAGGTGGCGCGGGTATCCGCCGGATAAAGCTGACTGGTGGAAACGATTGAACGCGAGAAACGCGCATGTGACCATTCTAGGAGGATATTCGCGTTCCCAGTGTTCTCGTAGTACTCCAACTTGATGTCATAGCGTTGCCCTGCGTTCAGGTAGGCAATACCTGTATGGGTCTCGCCGTCTGGATTAAGCCATGAATCGATCACCAAACTGCCATTAATCCACAGCCGAACCCCATCATCGCCCGCCACATAGAAGGTGTAGCGGCCTGAATAACGCGGTTGGATCTGGCCTGTCCAGCGCACCGAGAACGTGTCTACACCGATACCGGTTGCAGGCGACCTGTTTTGCCAGTTGAAACCAATTGCGAGATCAATTCTCGTCATCGAGATGGATGTGAGATTGGCATTGTTGAAATACTCACCCAGCAACCCTGTCCCTGTCCCTGCCGGGTAAATGGTCGCTGTCGGGCGCGGGGTGGGGGTGCGGGTAGCCATCGGGCGCGGCGTGGCGGTGGGCGGACTGCTGGCCGGATAGAGTTGCGTCGTGGAAACAAGGGATTTGACCACCCGTTCATGTTCCCAGTACAGGCTGATATTGGCGCTGCCGCTGCCCTCATAGTATTCCAGTTTGATGTCGTACCGCTGTCCGGCGACCAAGTTAATGGAAGCAGAATGCTCACCCGAAGTTTGGTCATACCATTCGTCAATGAGGAGGCGGTTATTCACCCACAGGCGCACACCGTCACTATGCCGAAGGGTGAATGTGTACTGCCCCGTGTAACGCGGCTCAACCTGCCCTGTCCAGCGAATGGAGAAGTTGTTGGTATTGATGCCTGATGCCGGTGATCGAGTCCCCCAGTTGAAGCCAATCAACCGATCCGTATGGATTTGCCCTACTCCGCTGAGTGTCTTGTTGTTGAAATACTCACCCAGCAGTCCGGTGCCAGTGCCAACCGGAATAGGTGCCGGAGTCGCAGTGGATGTGCAACGACTGGCGCTTACAGTGGAACGAATCAGGCGAAAATCCCAGATGGTGATGCGCTGGCTCTGACCACCCTCAACCGGATCGAGGCGTATTGCCGTCAGGCGACTGCTAGGGGGAACATTCAGGTTGGACACCGGAAAGTCGTAGCGTTGTGCTAAAGAGGTTGTTTTTAACGGGATACGGAAAGAGCGTTCCTCATTAAATCCGTTTTGCCCATCCAGCGCATAGA
>CAIPFY010000307.1 GCA_903864435.1 uncultured Chloroflexota bacterium
CGCATTGGAAGTCATTCCGCGCCTGTGCTATGCTAGTCGTAATGTACACAAGATTGCCCCGTTAAACGACTATGACCCTTCCGCACCTGCCCCACCTTGAACAAACGCTTGGCGACCTCGTACTCGACCTGCTGCGCGCCCGTGCCGAACACCCGGAACTGGTGCTGAGTCCGCCGCAGGACGCACGCGGGGATGCCTCGGCGAACGCGGTGCGCGTGACGCAGCACTATACGATGGCGCTGCTTGCCTACGGCTTCTTGCCCGAACAGGAAGAACTGGCAGAGGCGGCTACATGGTTCGCCACGCCGTTCCCCAACGAGTATCACCGCCGGATTGACGCGGTGGAGATGAACCGGCTGGAGGCGCTGCTGGCGCTGCGGCCTGCCGATCCGACGGTGCTGCCCCGGCTGGAACAGTTGACCCGCCAGCGCACCGCCGATGATTACTTCGATATTCAGGCGGGTGGCCCGGCCTTCGATACGCTGTGGGCGGTGAAGGTGCTGGCACAGGCGCGGGACGCTGGCGTGCTGAACGGGTTGATGACTGATAAAAACCTTGCTCTGTGGTCGGGGCATCTGGTGAGCGTCAATCACCGCGAGAAAGACCTCGCGCTGGCGCTGCGGATACGCTGCGAACTGAAGGGCGGCCTGACGCAGGCGCATCTGAAGTATCTGGATAAGCTGGTGGGCATCGCTGAACAGAACGGCGGGCTGTGGGGCTTGAGTCAGGATATGCGCGGGATTGCCGAGCAGATGGGGCGGCATCAACTGGTGGCGGAGCAGATTGCCGACCACCGCGACATCTTCCGCGAAACGATCCTCTCGACCTGCTACGTGATCGAAAACCTGATGCCGCTGACGGTGCTGTATCCGCATATTGAGGAGACGGTGCGGCGGGCGATGGAGATGTGGTGGCAGGTGTTCTGCGGCGAGAACGCGGTGAATACGCTGCGGGCGCTGTTCCCCAACCCGTATGACTACCTGCTGATCGTGTGCCGCACGCTGGTTTCCGCCCGCGCCTATATGGGCGACTCGCTCATCCGCTGGGTGTCGGCGTATATTCACCGGCGGTTGGCGTGGCAGCAACCGCGTTCGGTGGAGCCGCCCGACCACGAAAGCATCCGCCATGCGCTGAAGAACTGGATTCGCATTGATTTGAACGGCGTGCCGGAACCGCTGCGCTTGGGCATGTCCGATAGCAACGTGGTGCGGATCGCGCCGTATCTCGCCAACCCGATGCAGCCGGATGATGATACCTTCCGCCTGACCATTCCGAACGCGGATACGCTGATCGTCAAGTTCGGGCCGGTGGACGAGGTGAATCTGGAACGCGAGAATTATGCGCGGCTGCCGGCCAGCATCCGCGACTGTTTTGTGAACATCCCGCAGCCGAGCTATGTGGACGACAGCCGCCGCCGCGCCTTCGTTATCATGGCTGATTTGAACCGCTACCGCACGCTTTCGGACGCGCTCCAACGGGTGCCGCAGATTCACGAGGCGCTGGTGCGCGAACTGGGGCCGTTCCTGCTGCGGGTGCATCAGGGGGATGGGCGCGGGCGGCGGGCGCAGCATGAGGGCGGGCTGCTGATGCAGTTGTATTTGCTGCCGATGCAGCAGCACGTCCGGCGCATCTTCAACTATATCCTCGAAAATCGCCTGACCGAAGGCGACGGCAAGCAGCGGCAGGCCGTCCAACTCCAGCGCGATCTGCTCGATCAGATCGGTCATCTGGTGCGGCGGCAGTTGGAACTGGAAGATTTTCCGATGGCCTGTATGCACGGCGATCTGCATTCGCGCAATATCATGGTGCGGCGGCTGAAGCAGCGCGAACAACCGGAGCGCGAGGCTGAGGTGGATTTCAAGCTGATTGACCTTGAGAAGTTTCGGCGTGGCGGCGACAGCGCACTGGACGCGGGCGAACTACTGGTTGATCTGGAACTGATGCGGGCGACGCGCAACATCGTGGATGACCGCGACCCGCTGGTGGCGCTGATGCGGGCGCTGAACACCACCTATGCGGCTTTCGCTGAAGAACGCGCCGACCCGACTTTCGGGCTACGGGTGCGGTTGGCGCAGGCGCGGGCGCTGATCCGCGTGGCGAAGGGGCGCACCAAGCAGGGCGAACTGGCGCTGAAAGAGAGCCGCAAAGGGCCGGCCATCCGCGTGGCGTATGATGCGCTCAGTGATGCGGAGTCGGCGCTGGGGCATTTGCAGGCGGTGGCAGCGGGGCTGGGGTGATTGTGTGCTAGGATGATGCCTGTGAAGGGACGGAGCGCCGCATGAACGATTACCGCGACATTATCACGCTGGAGCCGGGGAAGCGGGCGGGCAAGCCCTGAATTCGCGGGTTGCGAATCACGGTCTACGATGTCTTGTCGTATCTCGCGGCGGGCATGAGCACCGACGACATCCTGAACGACTTCCCCAGTCTGACCCGCGAAGACATCCTCGCCTGCCTGAGCTATGCGGCTGAACGGGAACGCCAGACGGTGATTGTGAAATCATGAGGTTGTTACTCGATAACAATCTTTCGCCCCGTCTGGTAGCGCAATTGAGCAAAGCATACCCATCCGTTTAGCTCGCGAACATGCCTCGCGAAAACGAATTTTGTAAAAATCGGTTTAGAATTGCCC
>CAIPFY010000308.1 GCA_903864435.1 uncultured Chloroflexota bacterium
CCGAGCGATACCCCGACCTTTACGCCGACGGCAACACATACCCTCACAGCCATTCCTTCTCCCACGACGGATTCGCAGATCGTGGCGCTGACGGATATTGCGCTGCAAGCGGCTGCGGTGGTGCAAACCGCAACCGCCGAACAGCTAAACCGGGACGTGACCGGCACCGCCCAGCGCGTCCAGCAAATGACACAGGACGCGGCGGCAACAGCCTCTCAGAGTACCCTGCAAGCGGCGCAGGATGCCGCCACAGCGGTTGCGCTGTCCATCACACAAGCCGTACTCGACCAAACCCTCACGGCTGCGGCATGGACGGCTACCCCCATGCCTACGGCAACGGCTACCCCTTCGCCCACAGCGATCCCCGCCAGCGCCACCCCTCGCTCGACGAATACGCCCATGCCCACAGCAGAACCCACCGTCGAAGCCACAGCCGAGATGACTGTCGAGGCATGGACGGCTACCCCTATGCCCACAGCAGAACTCGCCGCCGAAGCCACAGCCGAGATGACCACCGAGGCGTGGACAAACACCCCGATGCCGACCCGGACGGTTGCCCCTTCGCCAACCGCAGAACCCACAGCCGAGATGACTATCGAGGCTACGGCTGAAGTAGTACCGCTTGGCACGGCTGGCAATCCGGTGACGACCAACGCGCAGTGGACACCGGTTGTGAAGAACTTCAACCGCGTACCGATGGTACTGGTTCCCGCCGGATGCTTCATGATGGGGAGCAATGTCGGGTTCAGCGATGAAAGCCCCGTACATGAACAGTGTATTTCTGAGCCATTCTGGTTAGATCAAAATGAAGTAACGCAGGCTCAGTTTGAGTATGTCAATGGAAATGAAACCTCAACAAATCACTTCAATGGTTTAAGTCGTCCTGTCGATCAGATTAACTGGTTCGAGGCATATGATTATTGTGCATTGCGCGGAGGCCGACTGCCAACTGAAGCGGAATGGGAGTATGCGGCACGCGGGCCGGATGGGCTGGAATATCCTTGGGGTAACGATTGGGTATCATCAAATGCCACATGGGGTGGTAATTCGGGAAGCCAAACCAGTGCATTAGGTAATCACCCAAGTGGCGCCTCTTGGGTGGGCGCACTGGACATGAGCGGAAACGTGTGGGAATGGGTAAGTTCACAATACATGCCGTACCCCTACAGTGCTGATGATGGGCGCGAGGTGTATACGGATAATGGAACACATATTCAACGTGTGATACGCGGAGGATCATGGGGCGGTGCATACTATATGCGTACCACATACCGCGCTAGAGCTTTTGCTCAACAACAATCTCTGCTTCTACTAGGGGTTCGCTGCGCCCGTTCGCTCGACTCAGCCGCTTCACCTGTCGTTGCGGCTACCGCCGATGCAACGGCTGAGGTAGCAAGTCTGCCACTGACGAACGAGTTTATTTCCCAGAGTATTCCGCTGCGCTTCAATATACCGGAAACATGGGCATTCAGTGAACCGTCTAATGGGTTTGTGGTGGTCGCCAGTAGCGACTCCGTGATCCAGAGTACCGGCTCCACATGGAGCGCGGGCATGTTCGGGATAGCTATAGTTCGTTTGGAACCGACCTTCGTGGCGGGGGTTGACTTCGATCAAATAACGCTAGACATGCCCGTCAGCGAAGTGATGAAGCTACTGATTGCCGCCTTTGGTAGCGGTATGACGGATTTGAGTGAGGTCACGCTTTACGACATCAACGGCCTGCCCGCCGCCCGTGTACAAGGGCTGGATACCGCCAGTGGCAACGTGCAGGTGGTGACTGTATTTAAGCCAGACGGCGCAGATGCGTGGCTGGTGGTGGTCGCCTACGCGCTGCCCAACGAGATCAACACCTTCCTACCCACGTTGGATGATATACTGGAATCTGTGCGATGGAGTCCGTCGCTACCTGCCGCCAGCGCCACGCCCACGCCCATATTCACCGCTACACCTTCTAACACACCTGTGCCACCTAGCAGCACCCCCACGCCGATTGCTACGGCTACGCCTCCTGCGACAGCTACTTCAGTACCCACACTTACACCGTTGCCGACCCTACCAGTATCGGAATGGTCAACGAACCGCTACAACGCAGGCCGGACCGCATTCAACGCAAATGAAACGACTCTCAAACCCCCTTTAGTTGAACTCTGGTCTCGATCATTGGGCGATTATTATATGGATGATTTGACCGTTTCCGGTGGATATGTGGCCATTTCAGGGATGGGGCCAAATGCATCGAATATGGTTCAGGTTTTGGACTCTGCATCGGGTCGCACACTATGGGATTTCGTTCTCACAAACGGCGGTGATGGGGCAATGAGTTCTTCCGTAGTATTGGGTAACGGTCTGGCCTATTTTGGCGGACAGGGCGATAGCAATTTATATGCCCTTTCAATATCAACGGGCGAGATTGCATGGACCCGGGCAGGCTTCAGCGGCTTCTATTCAAGTGATCTGCTTCTGGATGAAGATCGCCTATATTTACCGGATGCAAATGTTGGCGTAACCCTAGTTAATGCAACGAACGGTGAGCCTATATGGGAATCGGGCATTGGCGCATGGGCGCGGCCAACAGCCTTGCTCGATGGGATTGTGTATGGCATTCGAGCCAACAATGAACTCGTTGCCAGAGATACTGTTAATGGCACAATCCTCTGGACTTACCCAGTGAATGTGAATTTCCCATGGATCGTCGCAGATCAGGGTGTTGTCTATGTGAATGTCTCTTCGTCCCAGATCATTGCTCTAGATGCGCGAACAGGCCAAAGAAAATGGGAAAAATCAGTACCCGGCGAAATTGGTGGAGGAGCACCTGTTGCATTTGCCGACGGAAAACTATTGGTTGCGCTATGGAATAGTGGCGAACTATTGGCTCTAGATGCGACCAATGGTTCTCCATTGTGGTCGATTTCAACAGGTGCAACAGGAATACTGGGGTTAGCGAGTGCAAATGATGTCGTGTACTTGACAGGGTGGCAATCACAGAGTTTGTATGCCCTCAATGTTTTTGACGGGACTTTGTTATGGTCAACCCAATTAAAGGGGGCAGGTGGCCGAATTGCAATTGCAGAAGGAGTCTTGTACACAGCCGCATCTGATTATGTATATGCCTTCACCAACAGTACATCTTCTGCGACAGATGCCAGCAGTACCGTGTCTGTATCCACTCGCGTGATCGTTCAGGTTCCATCAGCCAACCTGCGCGAAGGGCCGGGTACAAATTATGCAGTGGTCGGGAGCGCCGCGCAGGGAACGACATTCCCTGTCGTCGCACAAACGAACGATGGCTCGTGGTACATGATTGAACGTGAAGACGGAAGCCGTGCGTGGATCGGCGAATCGGTTATCAGTTTGAGTGGGGATAACCTGCCGACCGAACGCCCCGATTTGGTCATCTCTAACATTAGCGGGCCGACCAGTGTCGCATCTTCTTTAATGCCTATAACCTACTCACTCACGATTACCAACACAGGCAGCGCCCCTAGCGGTTCCTTCTCAAATCAGGTCCTCTTGCCGGATGGAACCAGCGCCGACCTAGGTACGGTGTCCAATCTCAACGCTGGCGAGAGCATCAACTTGAATATTGATGTGAGCTTCCCTGTTGTGGGGACTTACTACCTGCAAGCCAATGCCGATATGGCTAACCAAGTGGTTGAAGTGAGCGAAGTCAATAACAGCGCGACCCTTGCCATTGAACTGATGCCGACCGCCACAGAAGGATCTACGCCTTCACTCGAACTTAAGGGTGCGGTGATTGCTCTGGCAAATGGAACGATCAGCAACGTTAGCGAAGTAATTTTCACCGTTGCACTGACTTCGGGTAGTGAGCCGATCAATCTGGATGATACAGCGGCGACTAAGGTCGTGACGATTGGCTACCGTGATACGGTTCAGTTTGAGAACAACGTGGACTATACAGTTACTTTCATCACTTATGTTGGCACAATGAATGATCTGTTGGAAGACGGCGAATTGGTGGAAGTCACGGTTGACCTGAGCGCCTTGACAACCAAGTTGACTGAAAACTCGGCCTTCACGCTGGAAGTGAAGCCCCCGATTGGTGGCATCCTCCAAATCAACCGCACAACCCCATCGGTGATCGAAGCGGTGATGGAACTGTGGTGATGGAACTGTGGTATAAGCGGAAGCCAATCTGGGGACGACAGTGACCACAACCGGCGGTACGATCAGCATCCGCGATCTGCGTGCCGTAGATGACACCGAGTAGGTCTTATATTTACGAACAAAACAACATCCACCCGGCATCTGCACGAGTGGATGTGTTGCTTTGTAGCGTGAAGGGTGCGACCGCTGTTAGTCGCGCAGGATGGCCTCGGCTTCGGCCTGAAGCTGGCGCACCTTAGAGGCGGTGGTCTTCAGATCGTTGCCCATCTCGCTCACTTCCTGACACAGCGTGTTCATCTGCTGGAACAGGGTGTCCATCTTGGCGTAAAATGCCTGCGCCGCGCTGCCCTGAAATGAGGAAGTTAGATTATTGACATCGTTACGCATCCGCTGGAGGATGCTGCTCAAATCATCGCCACAGCTAATGTAGTTGGTGCCGCAGGTTTCCAGAACGCCCGCATCTGCCTGAAGCAAATCTTGTCCAGCCATAAGATGTCATCTCCTGTTTTTAGCTTGCGAACTGCTTTTGAGTATAGGGTTTAAATTAACTGCGTGTCAACAACCAGAGTGTAAACCCAATCAAGATGACCATCACGACAAAGGCCGCAACCGCAATCAGCCGGATGTCAATTTGCCGTCCACGCTTTTCGGGCGGCACTTCACCCACCAGCATGCGCAGCCCTTTCGCAAACGTGCGCACATCCGGGGGACGGCGGGCGGGGTCTTTTTCGAGCGCCTGATCCGCGAGGTCGGAAATGCCTTGAGCGAGTTCAGGCCGCCGCTGGCGCAGCAGGGGTTTGGTCTTGTTCACCAGCGCCCGCACTTCCACCGAACTGAGCGCGGAGAAGGGGGGTTCTCCGGTCAGCAGTTCATACTGAATTAGCCCCAGCGCGTACACATCGGTTCGGGCTTCGCATCCGCGCCCATTCACCTGTTCGGGAGCGAGATAGGCCGCTTTCCACACGGCCTCGAACCAAGCGGGGCGCACTTCTTCGGGGCGGCTGGCGAGTGAGAAATCCGCCAGCATCGGGCGCGGGATGCCTTCCTTGTCCATGCGCACATAAATCGTATCCGGGCTAAGGTTGAGGAGCAGCTTGCCTAAGCGGATGTGTAAAAACGCGATCATATCCGCCAGACCGATGACCAACCACACCGCCCGCTGCGGCAAATACATCTGCTTCTGATCGAGAATCTCTCGCAGAAACCGGCCTTCGACATATTCATACAGCGCGTAGTACTTTACTTCTCCCTGAGTTGTGAACTTCCCGTAAGGGCGCTGTTCCCCGATTGCGACCGAGCGCAGCTTGAAATATGCCGGATGGAGATCGTTCCCCGCTAACAGCGAAACTTCCATTTTCAGGCGGTCGTGATAGTCCTTGTGCGCGACTTTGAGCCAGACCGCTTCTCGCCCCTGTTTGGCGCGGTAAAGGGCCGATGTCCGCAAAATATAGGGTTCACTCAGCACTTCGACATCGTTGATGTGTTCGCCCGGCCCGAACAGGATTGACAAGCCTCCGGGCGGACATTTGCGCTCGATATTGGTGCAAAGGCGCGTTCCTTTATCCAGAACAGTCCCGCAATGCGTACAAATCAGCTTCATGAGTGTGCCTTGTCAGGTGTTTAGGTTACATTCTGCCATTTGCCCATACTATAGCACCGATGTACTCTTAATCTCAGTATTTGTTACTCTAAGATATGTAGAAGATTTTTCAGTAAGGGTCACAGGGCATATGGCAGAGACAAAATTCCTCAACCGCCCACCGCGCTTACAGCTCGATTTGCCTAGTGGTACGATCCCCATCCCGAATCCTCCCCGGCAGGGCAACGGAACCAGCCGTTTGAACATGCTCACGCTGGCGTTGCCGCTGGTCACTATTTTGGGGTATTCACTGGTATCCGGGCGCAGCTCGAATATTCTGCTCATGCTGCCGATGGGGATTGGTGTCATCCTCACGAGTACAGTGGCCTTTCTCAACTGGCGGCGAACACAAGAAGTGGAAGCTCAGACGCAGGCTCGCTACACCGCCACGCTGGAACAATTGCGTTTGGAGATGGAAAAGAAGCACAGCCAGCAGCGGGCTTTTTACAACCGCAACTTACCCTCCCCTGAAGAAATTCTGCAAATGGCCGCACGCTCAGAACCCAGTCCGCGCCTGTGGGAACGCCGACCTGAAGATGAGGACTTTGGAATGCTGCGCTTGGGAGCAGGGCGTGTTCCTTCGACAGTGACCTTCCAATCGCCATCGGGCGATAACAACGACGCGCCCCAACTGGGCAAGGCCATCCGTTTAGCACGGGAATTCGATTTTCTGGACGAGTCGCCGATTGCGGTATCGCTGCGAAAAACACATGCCATCGGGATTACCGGGCAGAACTATGCACAGGTCACTGATGTCGTTCGCTCGATGCTGGTTCACCTGTGCGGCCTTCACAGCCCCAACGAAGTGCGTTTACATATCATCGGTGAACCGCAGTCCCAGAGCCAATGGAACTGGGCACGCTGGTTGTCGCACTGCAATGTCTCGCACGCCCATGAAGGTGCGGGTGAACAACTGAGTTTTGACCGTTCGCGGGATGAACTCTTTTGGGAAGAAATCCAGACCGATCTGGAACGCCGTCAGATGCACCGGGAATCCATCTCGAATGCTTCAGAAGCGAATACCCCGCTGCCGCTGCATGTGGTTGTGATTGATCTGTTCACGACGGTCAATTCACCGTTGAATCAGGTCACGTCCGAAGCCAGTGTGGCGACCATTCTGAATCACGGGCGTGAGTTGGGCGCGGCCATCGTGTTCCTCGTTCCAGAGTTCAAACTCATTCCAAGCGAATGCACCTCGGTGGTGACGATCACATCTGACCCGAATCGATCCGATGTACTCTTTGACTATTCCGAAACGGGCGTTAATGGCATCCGGCGGGATGGCAAAGCGGATCGCATGGACACGGCACGCGCCGAACGCGAATTCGGGCAGAAGTTGAAATCCTGGGATGTGCGCACCATTTTCGGGTCGGATCTGCCCAAGACGCTCACCACACTCGATCTTCAGGGCGTGAGCAGTGTGGACGATTTGCCCATCCAGAAGAAGTGGGCTGAAAGCTGCCAGCCCACTCGCGAGTGGCCGCAAGTCACTTTCGGCATGATGATCGGCAATAAACCCGCCACGCTGCTGTTCGAGCAAAATGTGGGCAGCGGTGTGCATGGCCTCGTCGCTGGCACCACGGGTACGGGGAAAAGCCAGCTGCTCAAGACGCTGATTATCGGGCTGGCCGCCAACTACGATCCCAGCATCGTCAACTTCGTGCTGGTGGACTACAAAGGCGGAACTACCTTCGAGTCATTGCGCGAACTGCCGCATACAGTGGACGTGATTACCAATCTGCATGGGCAGGCAGGGAACCGCGCCTTTACCGCCATGCGTGCCGAACTGAATCGCAGAAACGACATCCTGCGTGATGCCAGTGTGGATGATATTGGTCAGTATCACGAACGCGATTATCACAATAGCGGGGAGAGCTTGCCCCATCTGTTCATCATCATTGATGAATTCGCACAGATGCTCAAAGAGCGCCCGGAGTTCAAAGATCAACTCGATACCATCGCCCGCTTAGGCCGTTCCGCCGGCGTGCATCTCATTCTGGCGACACAGCGCCCTAGCGGGGTGGTCAGCGAACAAATCCGCGCCAACATCAAGTTCCGCATCTGTTTGCGCGTGGAAACGGCGGACGACAGCCGCGAATTGTTGGGGCGTACCGATGCCTTCTTCCTGCCCCCCAACATCCCCGGACGCGCTTATTTGCAGGTGGGCAATGAGAATGTCAGCCTCGTTCAGGTGGCGCAAGTAGGTGAGGTCTATCGCGGGCAGGAAGTGGATACCCAGCCCCCCGTCATCTGGCTGAAGAAACAATCGAACGCGCCGGCAAATCAGTTCGAAACGCTGGCCGATGTGATCGCTAAACGCTCCCGACAGCTTCTAAATGACCAGAAGCGCAACCCGCCACAGAAACCTTGGCCCGACCCGCTTCCCGAAGCATTCCCCCTCAGCAAGCTACTCGAACCCATCCACGATTGGTTGGGGGACAACGGACGCTGGGCGGGAATCGACTGGAAGCAAAATGCCATGCGTGCGGTGATTGGCTTGTTGGATAAGCCCAGCGAGGCGCAACAAACCGATCTGGTCATGGATATGACACAGGGGCATGTGGTGGTCTTTGGCACCTCCGGTTCTGGCAAAAGCACCTTCATTCGCACGGTGGTCACGAGCTTGACTGCCACGCATTCCCCGCAGGAACTGCATATCTATGCGCTGGATTTTGGGGGGCGCAGTTTAGACGTATTCCAGTCCTTGCCGCACTGGGGCGCATCCATTACCCCGATTGAGCGTGAACGGGTCGGGCGCTTATTGCGCTGGTCGAGCAACCAGATTGAGGGACGCAAAGTTCTGTTCAGCAAAGCGCAGGTCAGCACGCTCAACGACTACAACGCCGCGAATCCGGGCGCAATTCAGCCTGCGATTCTGCTCATTGTAGACAACTTCGCGGAGTTCCGTGAGAATTATTCCGATGATGTCGAGTCCTTCATTTCATTGGCGCGTGATGGTCGCGCTTACGGGTTCCACATTCTAATTTCGGCTGAACAAGTCACCGCCGTTCAAGCTCAGGTCTACAGCCTGTTTACGGAACGCATTGCCCTAAAACTGGCCGATAGCAGCGAGTATTCATCCATCGTCGGGCGTTCAGTGCCAGATGTGGGCGAGATTCCGGGGCGCGGTTTCATTCGCCGCGACCGCACCGTGTTTGAGTTTCAGACCGCATCGCCGGTGAGTTTGACGACTGATGAGGATGATTTTTCAAGTGAGAATTCACGACTCATCAGCCTATGTCAGAAAATGAGCGCGGAATGGCAAGATCGTCCACGCCCTGAACCCATCCAGATACTACCTCCCATTATTTCCCTCAAAACGATACCCCCTACCTCTCCAGTACGCCGTATGCAAGCCATTATCGGAAGGCAGGATAGTGATCTTCGTGCGGCTACGGTTGATTTGAAAGACCGCGGGCCACATTTCGTCATCACGGGGCCGCCCGTCTGCGGAAAAACCAATGCCTTACGCGCCATCACCTTATCGTTGGCCGCCTATCCTCCCGATCAGGTGGAACTGATTCTGGTGGATTATCAACAGCGGTTCTATCAGTACGGCGGACAACGCTCGCTGGCTGAACTGCCACAGGTGCGAAAAGTTATCTCCGAAACCGCTGGACTGACGGAACTGGCGGAAAGCCTGAAAACGGATTTCACATCCAATACCCGCCGCGCTGCCAGCACCGTTGTCCTGATTGACAACTTCGACGATTGGCTCGCTTTTTTCTCAAACAACCGGGCGCTCGCTACCACACTGGCCGAACTGACCCGTAAGTATGGCCCGGATGGACTACATTTTGTGGCTGCGGTTTCGAGTTCCAACTACAGCGGAGCGAAATCGGGTGAGTTCTTTAAGCAAATTGATGCGGCGCGTTACGGGCTGGGACTGGATTCGAGCGAAGCACCTGTCTCACTGGGGGCAAGAATGCGCAGCGGTCAGCCACAGGAATTTCCGCCGGGGCGTGGCTTCATCGTCAAATCGGGCCGCATAAGCCTAATTCAGGTGGCAACACCACAGCAAGATGATCTCCCGATTGAAGAGTCTCTGGATCAGTGGGTGGCTTCTATTTGTGAACGCTTCCCGAAACCAGTTGATGTTTGAGGGATAGAACTATGCCGATTGATGTCACGTTGTATTCCAGCCTGTTCCCGGATGACCCCGATCAGCCGATTCGGGTACGCAGTGGGTTGACGGTCGAAAACTTGCTGGCGGATATTCGACGGGAGTACGATGGGTTGCCAGAGGGTGACTACATTCTACGCGCCGAAAAGACCGGGCAGGCGTTGGATCGCAAAAAGAGTCTTGAGGCACAGGGTATCAAGCCCAAAGATGTACTCGTGTTTGAACTGAATCACGAATCCCTGTTGCCGGTTAGCATAGAACATCCGTCGCCCCAATCAAAATCACAACAGGCCGTATTGATTGCCGAGAATGGTATGCACTTCCGTATCCGCCGCCGTCCGGCGCAAATTGGCCGCCCCAACGCCGACAAGCGCATCACATCCGATATGCTGGATGCGGATTTAACCGCCCTCGATAATGGCTCTAAGAAAACCGTCTCCCGCCCCCATGCCCTGATGGATGAACAAGCGGGTATCTATAACATTGTCAGCCTACGAGCCGAAAATCCGGTTTATGTGAATGAGCAACCGGTGGGGACGGATGCGCCGCGCAACCTGAAACCGGGCGATCGGATTCGGTGCGGTAGTGTGGTGTTGCGGTTTCAGATTGAGGATTAGCTCTGGGGTGTGGTTGCCGATGGTTCGACAGTCCACCGGACGCTTTTGATACGTTTGCAAAGATCAATACAAATTCACGGCATTCGGTGGGTAATATAAGGTAGCTTGTAATTGCAGTTGAAATCCGGTGTGGCACTGTAACGCCTATCACCTTTTGCAAGGATAAGACCATTCAGCCGATTAAAAGGTTCAGCCTGTCAATAGAAAGTCGTTCGTATGAATACGAATTTAGCCGGTCAGAGTCTTGGACAGTATCAACTCCGCGAGCTGTTGGGAATGGGTGGGATGGGCGCTGTCTATCGCGCTTACCAATCCAGCCTCAACCGCGAAGTAGCCGTTAAGATTCTGCCCGCTGGTCTTGCGGAACAACCCGGCTATATTGACCGCTTCACCCGCGAAGCCAAAACGTCCGCCACGCTGGAACACCCCCATATTGTACCGATCGTAGATTACGGTACGCAGCGCGATATGAGCTTCATCGTCATGCGTTTGCTGACCGGCGGCACATTGGCGCAGCGGTTGTCCTATCGTATCGGTGAACGGAACAGCCTGCCTTCGCTGGGTGAATCGGCTGATTTGCTGAAGCAGTTAGCCAGTGCGTTAGATTATGCACATCAGCAGGGCGTGATCCACCGCGACATTAAACCCAACAACGTCATGTTCGACAATCAGGGGAACGCCTATGTGGTTGATTTTGGCATCGCAAAACTCACCGAGGCGACTGCGGGTCTAACCGGCGCGGGAATGGTTCTGGGAACACCCACCTATATGTCCCCCGAACAGTGGCGCAGTGAGCAGGTGACGCCATCTGTTGACCAGTACGCGCTGGCGGTGTTGGCCTACGCGCTGGTTACGGGCAGAGTGCCTTTTGAAGCCAGCACCCCGTATGCTTTGATGAATAAGCACCTGCATGAGGAACCCACACCGCCACAAACTTTGCGGACGGATATTCCCGAAGCGGTTGCGCTGGTTCTGGCGCGGGCGCTTTCCAAGAAACCAGCAGATCGTTTCCCGACAGTCACCGCATTTGCACAGGCTTTCGATAGTGCCATTCACGGGCAGGAAGGCCAACCGAGCGACTTTTTTACCTTCAAGCTCCCCAAGACCCAAATAACAGTGCGCCTTGGAACTGAAGAACCGGTCATAAGTACGAAATCAGGGAAGGGTGAGAAGGGCGACAAGAAGAACGATTCTTCGGGTGTCCGGTCGAATCCGCTTATCTGGATTGTTGCCCTGCTGGTCATTGGGCTTATCGCCTTGCTGGCAGTGGTTGCGCTGTCCACCAACAAGCCCCCTACCGGCGAGGGGACAGATACCGCCTATAGTCAGACGATGGTGGCGCTGGCACAGACTCAGACTGCCATCGCGGTCGCCCTGTCACCCTCCGGGGCGACACCCTCGCAAACAGCCTTCATTGATGCACCATCACCACAAGCCTCGCCGACACTTGTTCTTTCGCCAACGTCCCAACCCGCTTCGCCGACACCAGAACCCCCGACACCGGAACCGCCGACAGCAGAAACGCCCATCATCGTCACGGTTGCTCCCCCCACTGTAACGCCTTCTCGAACGCCCATACCCACACCGACACTCCCCGGTTTCACAGCGAATGACTTCAGTTTTGATTTGACCAAAAGCAACCGGTGGTCACTGGAAAATATGTCTCACGGGGGAACCAGCAATGCGTGGGTCATCCAGCAAGACCCGTACATGGTTTATACGCAGCCTCTTAACGTGTGCCTTGACGATTTCGACTATTTTTCGCTCCGTCTGGGCGTGCCGCTGGATGTGAGCGATCGTTCGCTTCAGGTGTTCTATGCGCTGGATGGGCAAAACGGATTTAATGAGGAACGCTCTTTCCGTATCCCGTTAAAAACAACCTCTTTAGCACAACGCTACGACTTTCCGGTGTCCAACCTGAATGTTCCCCCCAATAGTCGCCTGACGGCAATACGCCTCGATCCGGTTGAGGGTGGTCAGAGCCAGCGCATCACCATCTGGGATTTTCGCCTGATTCGTTC
>CAIPFY010000309.1 GCA_903864435.1 uncultured Chloroflexota bacterium
GGCACGCCGCCGATCAGTTCACCGTCCCGCAGTTCCACCGTCCGGTCTACAATGCGTTCCAGAAAATAGCGATCGTGCGAGATGGTCAGGATCGCCCCTTCAAACTCCTCCAGCGCCCCCTCCAACACTTCCACCGAAGGGATGTCGAGGTTGTTGGTCGGCTCGTCCAGCAGCAGCAGGTTCGGGTTTTGCAGCATCAGGCAGGCCAGTTGCAAGCGGCTGCGCTCCCCGCCGCTGAACCCGCGAATCGGCAGGCGCAGCTGTTCATACTTGAACAGGAACTTGAGCAGGAACGACACCGCCTCGCCCTCGTACATCGGCTTGATGTCGCGCACCAGTTCCAGCGGCGAACGATCCAGCCACCCCGCCAGCGTTTGATGCTCCTGCGAATAGTAGCCCACGCGGCAGTTGGGGCCAATGCGCGCATCCCCTTCCAGCGGCACCATCTGACCGAGGATGATCTTGAACAGCACCGACTTACCCGCACCGTTCGGCCCCACCAGCCCCACCCGTTCGCCGTGCCGCACCAGCAGATTCGCGTCTATGAACAGCAGGTCGTCGCCAAAGCCCATCGTCAGGCCGCGTGTCTCCACCGCTTTATGGCTACCGCGCCAGCCGTTCATCTGCAAATCCATGCGCTTCCGTTCCGCCACGCGCTCCACCATTTCGCCGCTTTCCTCCATGCGCGCCAGCATCTTCCGGCGGCTGTGCGCTTGGCGGGCGTGGCGTTCGCTCAAATCGTTCTTGGCCTTCTCCTCCCACGATTTGATGGCGGCTTCGATCTGGCTGATGCGCTTTTGCTGCGCGATATACATCTGCTGCTGGCGCATCAGCCGCAGTTCCACTTCAATCGCATATTCCGTGTAGTTACCGGGGAATACCGTCAGGCCATCGGCTTCCATCGCGGCGATATGCGTCACGCACTCGTCCAGCAAATAGCGATCATGCGAGACGATGACCACCGCGCCAGCATAATCGCGGATAAACGCCTCCAGATGCTGCTTGGCGTGCAAATCTAGATGGTTATCAGGCTCATCCAGCAGCAGCAGTTCCGGCGTTTGCACCGCCAGCCGCGCCAGTGCCACCAGTTTCTTCTGACCGCCGCTGAGCGCCCCGGTGGGCAGGTCGTAATCCTCCGGCGTGAAGCCCAGCCGCACCAGCACCTCGCGCACACGGGCTTCGTGGCGCAGCCCGCCCAACGCCTCGTAGGAGTGCAGCACTGCCTCCTGCCGTTCCAGCGTCCGCGCCAGCTTGCCCGCGTCGCCGTACACCTCCGGCTTGGCGAGTGTCGCCTCGATCTGCGCCAGTTGCGCTTCGACGGCGGCCAGTTCGGGCGGCGGAGTCCGCGCTTCCGCCCACAACGTCGGCGCGGTCAGCGTCACATCCTGCGGCAGATAGCCCACGCGGATACCACGCGGGATGTTGACCGTACCCGCATCCGGCGTCACCTGTCCGGCCACCGCTTTGAGCAGGCTGGATTTGCCCACCCCGTTCGGCCCGATCAGCCCGACGCGATCACGATCCGCCACCGCCCACGACAGCGCGTGAAAAATCTCGCGTCCGGCATGGTTCACCACCAATTGGTCAATCACTAAAACGTGCATGTGCTTTTCCTCCGTTAGAGCCGCAGCCGCGCCCTGTGGGGGAGAAATAAAAAAACGACCCCGGGCGCGCCCGCTGGCCGTTTCGATGATGTGTTCAGAACATTCAGCCGGTCACGAGGCGCAATACGATAAGGACGCCCCGCTGGTGCTGGCGATACGGGTGAGGTTAAAAGTGGCGTGAGCAGAAATGTAAAACATAGCTATAATTATAGCCAAACTTAAAATAAACCTGCAAGTCCTGAATCATGCAGGTGCATTCGGATTTGGGGGCTATAACCCTCATCCCCTACCCTTCTGCTGCGCGTCAGGGCGAAGGGAGTCAGACGAAGGCGGCGATGTCCTGTTCCTCGTCTTGCTCCCCTCTCCTAGCTGTACTCAGCGGTTGGGAGAGGGGTTGGGGGTGAGGGCTGCCCCAACTTCCGAATACACTTGAATCATCCGGGCTTGCTGCTTGCGGACGCGGCACACCGATGACCGATCAACCCAACCCCACCACGCTTCCACATGAACCCGCCGAGGGCGCGTTCATGGTCTGGCGCACCTACCCGCCGCCGCCGGTGATCTACCTGCCTGCGCCCGGTCAACCGATGCCGGACAGCCTGCCCCCGCTGCCCGCCCCTTGGGGGGACAGTCCGGCGGCGGCGCTGCCGCACACGCGCCAACTGCCCACGCTGGAGGATGCGCTCAAAAGCGGCAAAGTGCCGAACACCGACCAACTTAAGACCATGCCCACGCTGAACGTGCCAGCGGACGCACCGCTGCCCACCGAGCCGCCCAAACCGGAAGCACCCGCCGCCGCAACCCAAGCGCCTGCCGAGTCGCCTAAGCCGGAAGCACCCGCCGCCGCAACCCAAGCGCCTGTCGAGTCGCCTAAGCCGGAAGCGCCGCCACCGCCCAAAATGCCGGACACGCACGAACTGCCGCTGCTGGCGCAGGCCGTCCAGCAGACGCAGGGTGCGCCCATCCGCACCGACGAACTGGAAAAACTGAAGGGGTCGCCACCGCCACCGCCGCCCGGAGGAGCGCCCGTCACCCATCAACTGCCGCCCAAAGAATCGCTGCGGGCGACAGAAATGCCCCCCGCCAGCATCGAGGACACCTCGGTGGAGGTGAAACGGGCGACGGCGCAGGTCGAAGCGGTCAGCGTGGACGAGCCGGAAAAACCGGGCGACCTGTTCCGTACCTTCATCGTGCAGCAGAACTACGCGCTGCGCCGCATGTTGGCGGTGGATTCGCCCACCAGCCCCGGCACGCGCATCCCCCCCACCCGCGTGACGCTGCGGTTTCGCGGCGTGCCGGAACGTTTCCTGATCTCGGAAGATCAGGTGGTCATCCTCGGACGGTCAGACTTTCGCTCCGGCGGCTTGCAGGTGGATGTGGATTTGAGCCGTTACGGAGGCCACGAGCGCGGCGTCTCCCGCGCCCATGCGCGGCTGCACGTCCGCGACAAGCGCCTGTACCTGACCGACCTGTACAGCGCCAACGGCACGTATTTGAACGGGCAGCGCCTCGAACCGGAGCAGCCCTACCTGCTGCAA
>CAIPFY010000310.1 GCA_903864435.1 uncultured Chloroflexota bacterium
CTTGAGGCGCTCAAAGAGGTATTCGCGTTCTTCTGAGTACCAATGATGGTACTGAGAACTGTACATCTTTAAGTCAGTGGATGAGTGTCGTTTCACACCAATACAGATCGCTAGGCGCTGATCTACACCATCAAACAGCTTAGACGGACGAATTGCATAACCACTCAACCAAGCAATAGAAAAGGTGCGATTGAGCAATACACGCAAGCTAACTGTTTCATTAACACTAAATGCGCCTACGGGAACAATGACACTGAATCGCCCTTGCTTGCGCTGGATGTAAACGGCACGTTCCATCGTATAGGCATACAGGTTATGTGATGGCTCGGACTCGTAATTGCGTATTTCATACTCCTTGACCTTGTTCGACTCCACGTAGGGTGGATTGCCGACGATCACATCAAAACCGCCATGCGCCAGCACGCTATTAAACTCCACATACCAGTGAAACGGCTTATGGCTGGCACGGAAAGCGTCAAGGCCTGTCAGCCCATAGTCCTGCATCAACGCTTCATCCAACTTGTCACGGATGCCCGCCAGCACCCGCTGGATACTGTCTTTGGTAGTTTTTAGGTCGTCAGCGGTTGTCTCCTGTCGCAGCAGTGCGCTGCGGAAGTTCTTCAGCGTCCCCTCCATCACCTCAATCTGCGCTAACACCTCTTTGGCGTTGTACAGGCGGAATCCCTGCGTCAAGGGCGGGTCAATTTCCTCGCGGGTCGCAAAGCCCACCAGCGTATTGCCAGCGCGGATGTTGAAATCAATGTCGGGCAGCGGTTCAATGCGGTTCACATCCTCCACCTGCGCCACCATCTTCAGGAACAGGCGCAACTTGCAGATTTCCACCGCCTCGTCCATGATGTCCACGCCGTACAGGTTGTTGACGATGATGCTCTTGAGGACGAAGTAGCGGCGGTTGGGGTGGGCGCTCACCCGCTTCAGTTCATCCACAAAGTCCAGATACTTGACGACATTCCCCTGCTCTACCGGACGAGATGGCGCACTTTCCGGCGCTCCAACGACCTGCCGCATCTTATCCAGCGCCAGTTCATACAGCGGCTCCAATATGTTGATGGCCGCGAACAGGAACGCGCCGCTGCCGCAGGTCGGGTCGAGTACCGTCAGTTGGCTCAAACACGCGAAATAGAAACGCCGCAGCACCACCGGATCGCTCAAGCCGCGCAACCAGTCTTCCACCAGCGTTTGGATGTCAAGGTTGTACGTCACAAGATCATTGACCGACGCGATCTTGCCCTCTGCAAAATCCGCCTTGATCTGTTCGTAGCGTTTGCGTCGCGCTGTGTATTCGCGCTCGGTCTCGGTGGGCAGATACTCGTCCGTTTTCACCGCGTCGTAGATATAGGGTTCCACATCAGTCAGGATGGCACGAACGTCCACCCCGCATTTGTCCAGCAGGAAGGGCAGAATCGTGCTGCGGCAGATGTAGCCGGTGATGTCCTCTTTGGTGTAGTACGCCCCCATCTGCTTCTGGTTGATGTACTTCTCGAAGATGTAGCCCAGCACATCCGGGTTAATTTCATTCCCCCGCCGCAACGGGCGCTCATCCAGATGCCATGTGTAGCCGTCGAAGAAATCAAACAGGCGCTCGAAGGCCGCGTCCGCCACCGTGATCTGATCGCCATAATGTTCTTCTAGGGAATGCGGCAGGAACAACCCGCCGTTCAGATAAGGGACTTTGCCCAACAGCTTGTTGGTCGCCGCATCCCGCTCCCCTTCCTCGCAGGCCAGCCCCTGAAAGAACAGCGTCCGCAGGAAATCGCGGTAGTAGTTTTTGCCGGCGCTGCGGGTTTCTTCCAACCGGGTTCGCAGATAGTCCACATCCCCGTTCAGGAAGCGTTTCTTCTGGATGAAGTACAGGAACATCAGGCGGTTGAGCATCACGCTGGCGTACCAGTCACGCGGCGCACTCTCCGGGATGCCCTTCAGAAAGCCGAGGAAAGTGGCGTGTTCGGTCTTGAACTGCTCATAGAATTTCTTGGTGACGGTTTCCACATCAAACGCTTTTTTGACGCGCCCCGTCACAGTGGCAATCGAAATCTGCCCCTCGGCATCCAGTTCTTCGATCTCAAAAGCAATGCCGGCCAGCTTTTGCAGCAACGCATCCCCTGCCGTGCCGCGCCTGTAATTGAAGGTTCGCGGTTTGACCTTGCCATCCTCGCGCTTGACCCACAACCAGAGCGACGACTGGGCTTCTTTTTGTGCAACCTGTTGTGCAATTTGATCTGTGAAGATAATCAGATGCTCGAAGTATAGGCCGCTGATGAAGTGGTCAATCTTGGCACGCGCCCCGCTGGAAGGGATATTGCCATCCGACGCGGTGCAGGCCAACACCAGCATCCCGCCCTGCTCGGCCACCGATGTAAATGTGAACCGCACACCACCGAACTCGAAGGGCGGGATTTGCGACTTATGGTCATTCCATCCGAGTTCATAAACAAACAGCTTCTTGAAGTCGAAGGCCTGTAAACTGGCACGCATACGGGAAGTAGAAAGTGTCATGACGTTTTATTCGTTTCAGGGTTGGTCGGTTAAAATACTTGCAGAGATAGCAGGTCGTTTTGCCTCTGCCGCCTGAAGGCGTTTAACTTCAGCGGTCATCAACTCACTGATTTTCTCACCAGTCAGCAGGCCGCTTTGGTGTGCTTTTTGCAGGACTTCTAGAAAGCCGCAAGCGTATATTCAGATCAATCG
Source organism: uncultured Chloroflexota bacterium (assembly GCA_903864435.1). Taxonomy (GTDB): domain Bacteria; phylum Chloroflexota; class Anaerolineae; order Aggregatilineales; family Phototrophicaceae; genus CFX2. Next base: position 2,710 of record CAIPFY010000310.1, read on the forward strand.
TCACCATCGCCTTGCACCTCAACGCACGTCCATAGCTCATTGGTCGAACAATCCCATTGAACAGAGAATACGCGCTTCGTTCTGTTCGCCTTCTTCCTGAATCAGGCTGAGGCGATCTTCCGCCCGTAGCGCGATCACCAACCGGGCGAGATCCTCGTTGGACACGCCCGCTTTCATCTGTCGGTTCAAGCTGTCCCGCGCCGTCGAGCGCAGCGGATAGCGGTATAAATCATCCACCGCCCGTTCAAGGTCTTGCGTCAGGAACAGCGGGGCTTCCCGGCGCAGTTTGTCCATGTAGTCTTTCAGGCGTTCGTAAGCGCGGCGGCGGGCGCTCGTCCGCCCACCCAACTGCCCGCCCACGTTGTAATCCTCGCGCCGCATCATTTCCACTGCGTTCAGAACCAGATCATGATGATCCGGGTGGCGTTCAATAGCCGGAACATCCGGCGTGCATTCCGCCGCCCGCAGAATCGTATACTGCGACTGGGTGACACTGTTCCCCTGTGCGTCCAGCCACGCCAGCGAATCCGTCCCATCCGACGTTTTCATATAGGTCAGTACGCCCTGTGGCCGCTGTACCGAGCCGACATACTGCCGGGTGGAATACACCACGTCCGGCAGATCAGCGATCTTCTTCGCCAGCGCCGCGTTCTCGCGGATGGCATTCATCCAGATTTGATAGGCATACGAGGCCAGATCAACTTCGGTATCGGCCTCAAAGTCGAGGATGCCGGATTTCTCGGTGTACAGATCGCGCAGTTGTGCCGCCAGTTGTTCATCGTCGAAGAACTGCTCGTCGCTGCCCACCACTTCACTGTTCTCAGCCAACCGCTGGCGCACCCGCGCCCGTAACCGGATGATCTGCTCCACCCCATCGGCAGGGATGAACGAGTAGCACAGAATACGCTCGGCCTGCTGACCGATACGATCCACACGCCCTGCCCGCTGGCTCAGGCGGATAATCGCCCACGGTAGATCGTAGTTGATGACAATCGCCGCATCTTGCAGGTTCTGCCCTTCGCTCAGGACATCAGTGGCGATCAGCACGCGCAGTTCGTCTCCCGGCTTGACCTCGTATTCGTTGCTTTTCGGGCTGAAACGCCACGCCAACTCGGTAGGGCTGGCCGAACTCCCCGTCGCTGATGCGAGTTGCTTTACCCCGCCCACTTGGAGTTGTTCTTCCAGATAGCGCACCGTGTCCGCGAACTGCGAGAAGATCAGCACCTTCTCCCCGCGACTCTGGCGTGCAATCAGGTCATGGAGTGCGGCCAGCTTGGTATCCTCGGAAGGCTTCCACGCCCCGCACATCTTCAATACCTGTAACAAGTGTTCGCTATCATCGCGCAGTTTCTTCTTCAGGGAAGCATTGAACAACGAAGGCCGCAGCCATTTGAAGCGTTTTTTGTAGCGTTCGGAGAACAGCGTGTAAGCGCCCTGTGCGCGATGGCCGTAATCCGTTACGGGCGCATCGTCCATCTCTCCCGGATCGCCACCGTTTTCATCGTCATCGGGGATCGGTACGCCTTCGACATCCTCATCACCCACACCCGGATCAATCGTATCCGCATCCAGTGTGCCAATCGGCAGCGGTAAATCGTTCTCAATCGCATAGATAAAGATTTCGTTCCGCAGCACATGCCGGTCAATGGATTGCAGGAAGCAAGCGCCACTGCTTTCCAACCGCTTGAACAAATTGGTGCGGCAGAAGCCCATCAACCGCTGACCAGCGCGGGACAGATTTTCCAGTTGGGTCTTTTCTTCGGAGGTCGCACCCCGCGCTGCCTTCTCGGACACATACTGTCCCAGCCCATAGCGCGGCAGATTGAGGGCGTTGATCGCCGTCACCACCTCATCCGAGTACATCCGGTTGAACTGGGCATTCATCTCAAACTTGACCGTTCTGGGCATACGGAGAGGGAAATACGACAACCGCCCATCCCGCATCCGCAGGAATGAACGCCCATTCTGCGGGTCTGTTTCTGCGTAGTTCTGGATGATAAAGGTGCGCGTGCGCCGTACCATGTACAAACGCATCAGATCGCGCCAGTCGTCGGTATGTTCGCTTTTCTCGAACGCCGCCAGTGAGCGCGTATTGGCCTGATGCCGCCGGGTGAACTCCACCTCGCCTATTTCGCCGATATACCGTTCCGGGCGGATGCCAATATCCCGATCTTCAGGGATGAATAAGCGCAGCTGCGCCGATAGATCGAGGAACGTTTTGTTGTAGGGCGTGGCCGAGAGCAAAATCACCTTGCTCTCGTTGGCTTCCAGATATTCCCGAATCGCCCCGTAACGCGCACCTTCGCGGTTCCGCAGGTTGTGGCTTTCATCAATGATGACCATCCGGTAACGGCGCAATTGGGGTAACTGGCGAGTGGCTTTGCTGACCGGCAGCACATGGGCGATGAGCCGATACTCCTGCACGTATTTTTGCCACATGGATACCAGATTTTTCGGGCACAGGATGAGCGTCTCGTAGCCATAATCATCCTGAAAAATACGCGCCAGCGCCGTCGCCATCAGCGTTTTGCCCAGACCCACCACATCCCCTAGCAACACCCCGCCGCGCTTGTTCAGATGGTGCGCCGCAATCTGCACCGCCGCCGCCTGATAATCAAACAGAATGCTCGACATCTCATGGGGCAGTTTGAATTCGCCGCTCGTCCCGGCAATCGCCTCCTGCGCTAAATGGTAGGCCATCTTCAGATAGACCTCATACGGGGTCAGCGTCGCTTCTCGTGCCCAACTGCCCTCAATCACTTGCAGCAAGTCCGGTGTGATGTCCAGACAGCCCCGTTCCGTCCAGCGATCTTCAAACCACTGCGCCAACCGGGTAGTCGCATCCGTATCGGTGACTTCGGTATTCAATTCCCCCTGCCCCGACAGTCCCGAAAACGTCAGGTTGCTGCTGCCCAGATAGGCATGGATGGGCGCACTGTAGTTGTCGGGCTGATGCAGCAAATACAACTTGGCGTGTAGGGGATAGCTCAGAAACAGCTTGACCAGCAGCTTCCCCTCGCGCATCTGCCGTGCCAGATCGCGCAAGCCCTGTTCATCCGCGTTGGTCGGCGCACCCAACATCAACTGCTGCCGGAAATCCTCCACGATCTGGCGTTTTAAGCGCAGCAACCGTTGGTTATCCACCAGCCCATCTTCTCGATTGTTCAGGCTGAACAGCGCCCGGATGTCCTCTTGCGGTGTCCGGTGCATCCCGATCAGCAACCGTACCCGATGGTCGTCATCCCCCTGCCAGTGTTCGATATGCGGCTGAAGCAGTCGCCAACCGCGCAAATTGAAGTAGCCCACACAAAAATCCGCACGTTGGGCGCTGCTAATTGTCTGCACCAGCGCGGTCTGCATCTTCTGGGTGATGTTGTCAAAAATGCGGGGCATACCTGACCTGCTTTGCGTGACAGTAAAAGCCGTTATGTGCTAACTGAACGGTCTAAACAAAGAGTAACATACCACCGCGATTTGAACGATAAAGGTCACAGACTTGAAATATGCCCCTTGCTAGGATTGGTGTATCCCCCCAACCACTCGCTATCGTCGCGCCGAAGCCGCAGCGTGTGAACAATGTGCCAGCAGATGTGTTGCGAAATCTCCGCAAGTTCGACTGTTCTTCGACGCCGCTGGCTGCGTAACGGATTACGCCGCAGGACAGCGCGTGGTAGGTCTCCTCAATCACTTCAAAAGGCATCTCAGATCAGATTGCGGCGTCGAAGCGTCCACCATATACCCCGCCAATTCGACGCTATGGCCTCACCACGCGATTCGCAGCGCGAAATGCACCCATCGTAGCCTAACGGCTCGATTTTCGTGCCAGTGAGTCGTTTTTTAGCGCACCGGCGTGAAAGTGTGAATGACTCCCCTGCCCTAGAATCAAAAAGCCGACCTACAAAAGATCGGCTTCAACTGTGATGCCTGTGCATCCCTCATGCCGTCTGCCTTGACGCATCAGGATGCGAGTAGAGAGTCATCAGTTGCTCGGCACACAGCGCAACCATCGCATACGTGATACCGTGCGTATCGGCGAACTCCACTTCGTACACCCCCGGCTGCCATTCTTCCACGATCGTCCCCACCTGCCCGCGCTTCAATCCCTCATCCTGCAAATCATCCAGCAGCGTCACGACATCATATACGTTCATGGTGAGTCCTCTATTTCACGTAACACCGGGTTAGATGGGAAAACCTTCCCCTTCAATAAACAGTGTATGAGCTTTTGGGGATACGCTGTATGGGCTTTTTGGTATGAACCCTCAAATAATGAATTGACAGCGTAACCGTTACGCAGGCTAAAAAATTTACACACGGCAAAAAACAGGCCACGATGTCAAAGAGGCTCATACGCCGTTTGACTTAATGCGTTAAGTTTCCAAGATAGTCAGCGCATACAGGATGCCGGTGGCACTGAAGCTATCATCCAACGCCAAACTGCCTCGCGCACATGCGTGCCCGCTCACGCGCCCGCGCGAAAATTTTACGCAACCGAGTAGGGTCGGCGGCGGGCAGAAAGAAACAGCGCAAACCAACACCGCCAAACAAGTGACCTCTTTAGTGCATAAACTTTCTTGCACACGGGGGAAATCACCATTGCCAACCTCGCAGGTAATCCGTATAGCCAGCGCGTCGCCGGTGAAAGGCGGTGCTTTTTTCGCCCTTGTAATCGCGGATGCCCGCCCCGCACAGTTGTTCCCCAAACGACATTTCACGAATGTGTACCCCGTGCCGTTTTATCGTGTACGCATAGTGCGGTCGCTTGTGGATGTCCCCGTGTTTGCGGAGGTGGGCGGCGATCTTCTTGTGGGCGCTACGAGCGTTCGCTGTGCCGGGGTCACTATCCGCAAA
>CAIPFY010000311.1 GCA_903864435.1 uncultured Chloroflexota bacterium
CTGTCCTCGGTACTGGCTAGGACGGGACATAAAACTTGCCTGTGGACAGGCTGTAAGACCAACGCCCTTTGGGGCAGCGGCAGGACTGGATGAAGCAGGAACAACCCGGATGGGTACATTTGTACACAAGAAAGGTAGCAGGTGATCTGTTGTTTAAGCAGACTATGGTGGGGGTGAACCCCTGATTGTCACCTCTGGGGGCGTTTGAGGTTCGCTCAAGCCCCCACCCGCTAGTAGAAATGCACGAGTGGCGGCCCCTTTCATGGGGCTGCCCGTGTTTTAGAGCCTCGCCGCCGCCTCATCCGTCCGCAGAATGGCATACAGCAGCGCATCCACATAGCGCCCATCTTTCCGGTGAAACCCGCGCTGGATACCTTCGTAGCGCATCCCCGCTTTTTGCATCACCCGCCCCGAAGCCGGATTGAAATCGTAGTGGTTGGCGTAAATGCGGTGCATCGCCAGCTCGTCAAAGCCGAAGCGAATCACGCGGCGCACCGCTTCGGTCATGTAACCCTGTCCCCAGTAGGCTTTGCCCAACCAGTAGCCGATCTGCCCGCGGTAGGCATCCGCATCCGCGCCAATGCCCACCGCGCCAATGAAGCGGTCGCTGCCGTCCGGTTGCTTCAGGCGAATGGCAAAGGTGTATTCTTCGCCGTGCGCCGCAGTCGCCAGCGTAGCCTGTATCCAGCTTTCCGCCGCGCCGGGGGGATAGGGATAGGGGATCAGCGCGGTGTTGCTGGCAATTTCGGGATCAGCCATGAGGGGATACACCGCTGGCGCATCCTCAAGAGCGAGTAAGCGCAGGCGCAAACGGGCGGTTTCGAGATGGGTAGCGGGCATGAGGTCACTTGCTATCCGGTAGTGATTCGAGGTCAAACGCAATATCCAGCACGCGCTCGTAAGGCGTGGGATCGTTGTAATACGCACACAAGGATTCCCACAGGCGGGCATGTGGGAGCGCCTCTACGCGGACGGCATGTATGCTGCGGAAGGATTCCAGCAGCGAAACCCCCTCCTCCTCGTGCAGGGCGGCGGTGGCAAACGATACCGAACGGCTGATGCCTGCCATACACGCCACCAGCACGACGCGGCCCGCCGCTTTCTGTTCGCGGATGAAATCCACGCCTGTGCGCAGGTTGCTTCTCGGAATCGGATTGCCGTCTATGGTGGGGATAAACTGGCAGACATAGCCGGTTTGCAGCACCGGCGCGGCTAACTGCAAAATCGCGCCGACCTTAGCCCCCGCCAGCATTGGGCGGGATAGGCAATCCACATAGCGACCCACCAGTAGCCACTCACGAATGGTATTCATCACTTATCCTTCAAGGCGTGAGCTGTCCCACCACCGTATGCTGGATGAAATTCTCGCGTGGGACGCGCTCCCCGTGCAAGATATGCAGCGCCAGTTCCACCAGACGCGGCCCGTACTGCTCGAAATGATAATCTGCCGACGCGACAAACCCCGATCCGGCACGGGCGATTTCGGCGCGGGCTTGCTCATCTGCGCCATGCCCGACGATGGCGACACGCTCCTCAATCCCCAGTTCGCGGGCGGCATCCAGCGCCCCCAGCGCCGAGTCGTCGTTGGTGGCGACCAGCGCGATATGCCGGAATCCGTCCCACCGTTGCAACACCTCGCGGGTGCGTTCAGCCGCCATTGCGCGACTGCTACCGCCATCCAGATAGAGCGTGCTGTCCCTCGGAACAGGCTGCGGCAGGGTGGCGTTCAATCCGCGCACGCTGTAGTCCACGCGGTCACGCAAGGCGCTCACCACGCGGGCTTCGGTCAGCACCAGCAGCTTATCCACCTGACCGTCCCAGTGAGCGCGAATCCATGCCCCCTGCGCCTCGCCCGCCAGCCGCCCGGACTCGCGGTTGTTGCCGCCGAAGTAGACCGCCATCGGGATCGGAATATCAATGGCGATGACCGGAATGCGTTTGGGAATCAGCAGGCGGTTGATCTCCGTCCCCAGACGTTCGTTAATATGAAAGATGATCGCCACGTCTACCGGTTCGGTGGCAAACAGGGTGGCATTCGCCAGCGCCTTGGTGTCATCCAGATCATTATCCAGCATCATCAGGCGGATTTCAGGATGCGCGGCGGCGGCTTCTTGCAGCGTGGAACTGCGATAGGCCACCGAAGGCATGGACTGGCACAGGCTGGAATAGCCGATGGTGTAGGACTCGGACATGATATACCCTTCCCGATGCGTGATGACTTTCTCCGTGCCGCGATTCGCACTCAGGGCACGAGTTTGCTCACCACCGTATGCTGGATGAAATTCTCTCGCGGAATACGCTCCCCGCGCACGATATGCTGCGCCAGTTCCATCAGACGCGAGCCGTACTGCTCAAAATGGTAATCTGCCGAGGCCACGAAACTCGACCCCGGACGGGCAATCTCGGCGCGGGCTTGCTCGTCCGCGCCATGCCCGACGATGGCGACGCGGTTCTCCATGCCCAGTTCGCGGGCGCTGTCCATCACTCCCAGCGCCGAGTCATCGTTGGTGGCGATCACCGCGATATGCGAATACGAGTCCGATTGGCTTAACACCTCGTAGGAACGTTTGGCAGCGCCAGCGCGGCTGCTGCTGCCGTCCAGATATACGGTGTTATGGCTGGAGATGAGGAAGGGCAGCGAGTCGTTCAAGCCTTTGACCGAATACTCGATGCGCTCGCGCAGCGCCGTGATGACGCGGGACTCGGCCATCACCAGCAGGCGGTCTACATAGCCGCCCCAGTTCAGACGCGCCCATGCCCCCAGCGCCGCGCCCGCCAACCGCCCGGATTCGCGGTTGTTCGCGCCGAAGAAAATTGCCATCGGAACCGGAATATCCACCGCGATGACCGGAATGCGGCGCGGCAGGAACACCCGGTTGAACTCCGGCCCCAGCAGTTCGTTAATGTGAAAAATGATCGCCAGATTGACGGGCGTTTCGGCAAACTGTTTGGCGTTCGCCAGCGCCTTTGCATCGTCCAGATCATTATCGGCGACGAGCAAACGGAACTCTGGATAGGTGGCGGCGGCATCTACCAGCGTTTGCGTGCGGTAGGCCACCGAAGGCATGGACTGGCACAGGCTGGAATACCCAATGGTGTAGGACTCGGACATACAACCTTCTCCTGAACAAATACGGCTTTCTGAAGCCGTGTACTACCTCAGTTCTTCCTGCGGCTTGAGGGTGCGGAAACTGCGATATAACGCCAGATCATACGCGATTTTCAACCCGCCTGCCGCGAAAAAGGGCAGGCTGAGCAGCCCCGCGCCCAGAAAAACACCCGTGAGCAGCGGCGCACAGGCGGCGCCGATGGTGCGGGCGATTCCGGTGACACCTGCCGCCGCCGAACGTTCGGCGGGGTCTACCACCGCCATCACATACGATTGGCGGGTGGGGACATCCATCTGCGAAATGCTGAACCGCGCCATCAGCACGAGAATCGCCAGCGGCAGGTTGGGCATCAGCGGGACGAGAATGAGCAGGATGTTGGACGGAATGTGCGTGAACACCATCGTGTTAATCAGCCCGAAGCGTGCCGCGATACGCGCCGCCGCCAGCGCCGAGAGCGCCGCAAACAGATTCGCGCCGAAGAAGATCGCACCGATCAGCGCCGGTTCCACACCCCAGCGCACATGAAACCAGTAGGCCATCAGGCTTTGCACCACCCAACCGCCCGCGAAGGCATCCACCGCGAACAAGGCCGACAACCGCAGCACAATCCCGCGTGAACGCTTCAACCCGAAACGGCTACCTGTGGGCGGCGGTTCGTTCGGCTCGGCTTCCGGAGACAGGCGGCTGAACAGCAGCATCAGCCCCGCGCCGATGAAGGCATACAGCAGCAGAATCATACGGTAGCTTTCCAGCGGGGGCATACCGCCCGATTGCAACACCTGCGCCAGCCCGCCGCCGACCAGCGCCCCGCAAGCCGTCGCCGCCGAGCCGGTCAGGTTGTACCATGCGAACACCTGTGTGCGCCGTTCGGGTAGCGTGGTTTGCGCCAGCACTGCCTGTTCGATGGGCAGGAAGGGGCCGACTTCGTTCCCGCTGGGGCTGAGTGTGCCGATGAAGGCCACCACCGCCAGCAGGATAAACTGGTTGGAGAAGCCGAACACCACCCCGGCGGCGATCATCAGCGCCCCGCCTAGCATGAGCATCCGGCGGCGTCCGATGCGGTCGGCCTGTGTGGTGATCCACAGCGAAATGAGCGCATCCCCGATCAGGGTGAGCGACAGCAGCAGGCCAATCTGCCCCTCTTTCAGCCCCATTGCCGCCAGATACAGCGCCAGTATCACGGAAACCGACCCGTAGGCGAACATTCGCAACGCACGCGCACTGAACAGGCGGCGGGCATCCTGCGAGAGGCCGCGCAATGCCTGTGTTTCGGGCAGGTCGAACAAACGCAAGGGGGTTACTCCGATGGTGATTACGATCCGTATTGATTATCACCCCGTTTCAGGGGCAGCGACAAGTAAGAAAGAGGAATGGGGGCGCTACACAATCACTTCCCGCTGGAGGGGGTGTCCGCTGGCGGCGCAGAACGCGGCGAAATCTGGCGCGGTGGGGAAGTACACCAGATGTGCCGGACAGCGGCAGTCCGATGCGCCAAAACGCGCCGCCGGAATGCTGCTCCCCGGCAGCGACCGCAGCGCCGCCGCCCATGCGTGTTCGTGGTTCGCCGCATCCGCCAGCGACCACACCTCGCACACCTGCGCCGCTTGCCGCAGCGCGTCAATGTGCCAGTGAGGGCGGGTGACGGGCGCGAGATGGTGCTTTAGCCTGCCGCGCAGCCCGCCGCCACCGAAGGCGCTGCCCGCATAGGCGTACCAGCCATCGGCGAAATCGAACACGCCCAACCGCCCGATGGTCAGGCGCGTGGGCGCGGGCAGATTCAAGATGAGGATATAGGTTCCCCGGCGCGGGTCATCCACTGAAACCGTCCTCACGGAGCGACGCACACGGCTCAGGCTGTCATTTACCCTGAGCCGCGTGTGAAAGCCTATCGCTGGCTATTCGGTCTTATCGGCAGGCGGTGGGGGCGGCGCATCAGCCGGTGCAGGGGGTTCGGGCGCGGGGTCGGCCTTCTTCGCGCCGAACAGCCCTTCGGCCTTACCCTTGATCTGACCGAGTAGGCCGCCTTCTTTGGTCGCTTCTTCGGCCTTCTCTTTGATCTGTCCAGCAGTTTCGCTGGCCTTTTCTTTCAACTGGTCGAGCAGGCCGCCTTCTTTGGTTGCCTCGCCGGCCTTCTCTTTGATCTGTCCAGCGGTTTCGCCGGCCTTTTCTTTCAACTGGTCGAGCAGGCCGCCTTCTTTGGTCGCTTCGTGAGCAGCGCCTTCGGCCTTCCCTTTGAACTGATCGAGCAGGCCGCCTTCTTTGGTCGCCTCGTGAGCAGCACCTTCGGCCTTCTCTTTAAGCTGTCCGGCAACCGATTCGGCTTTCTCAAGGAACTGACCGAGCAACCCGCCGATCCCGCCCGCTGTGCCGGATATGGTGGTACCGGCTTCGGTCAGCTTGTCCTGTGCCGTACCTGTCAGGCTGGCGGCGGCACGGCTGGCTTCTTCGGCGGCAGTCTGGGCGGCGGTTGTGGCGTCTCCGGCCAACGATTTGGCAGCGCCCACCGCGCCCCCTAGCACATCGTCCAACTGACCGCTGAGGGCAGGCAGTTTGTCCTTCAAAAAGCCCTGCACCACCCCAACGATTTCACGCGCCTTGTCTTCGCTCAAACCCAACTGGTTCTGAAGCTGTTTAATTAGTTCGTCCATTGGAAAACGCTTTCCCCGGTCATGCCGGTGCAGACCCATATTCTCTATTATTATATCCCCTTTCGCGGATAGTATGACCCCTCATTCAAGCATTAGCGATCACACTTGCACGTTCCCGATTACTTTCCGTTTTGTTAAGATTTGAATACAACAGTAGCACAAATATTCTAAATCAAGTATGATATAAAAATCGTAAGGGAATTGGGGAGGGTTTGCGATGACAAAGTATATGCTTCTGTATGTGGTACCGCAGGCTGCTGAAGACCGGGTGCAGGACATGAACCCTGAGATGGGGAAACAGGTCATGGATGCGTGGATGGCATGGTTCGGCAAGCACGGAGCCGCGATTGTGGACGGCGGCGCACCTCTGGGGAGCGGTGCGAACTTCACCCAGACCGCCAGCGCCAAGCCGCAGACGCCCTACGTGGGGGGGTATTCGATTGTGCAGGCCGCCGACATCCATCAGGTCAAGGCCATGCTGGACGGACACCCGCATTTCATGACACCGGGATGCAGCATTGATGTGCTGGAAGTGCTGCCGATGTAGTTGGATTTTTGTTTTTCGTTCATTCGGACGCGAACAGACCTCAACGATGGGGTCTGTTTTTATTTCCGGTGCAAATTGTGTTCACCTGCGGATTTTGGGGCAGATGAAGCGAGTGCGGTATGCTTAAAAATACCCATTCAGGCTCGGAGAGCATCCTATGACCACGTTCCCGGATTTAGACGCGACCACGCAGGCGTATATTCACGCCGCGCAAACCGTGAACGGCATCCCGCCCGAACAGCACAAAATCCCCTACCGTAACTTTCGCCACCTGCTCTCGCAACACGCCAAAGCCTCGCCGCTGAACCCCTACCTCATCCACTACGATGCGGACGGACAGCGCGAGGAATTATCTTACGCCGAAGTGAACGCCCGCGTGCATCAGACCGCCCACCTGCTGCACGATGGCTACGGGGTTCAGCGCGGCGACCGGGTGGCGCTGCTGGGCTACAACCACAGCGACACCGTGATCCTGTACTTCGCCTGCTGGCTGATCGGGGCAGTGGTCGCGCCGCAAAATGTGAGCGAAGATGACCGCCGGATCGCCTTCATCCTCCGCAGTAGCCGTTCGGTGGTGTGTTTCGTCCGCGCCGAGTATCTGGAACGCGCCGAAATCATCATTCACGGCACAGACGACGGGCTAGGCGCGGCGAATATTCGCCAGATTGTGCAGGTGGGCGGGCAACCGGACGAACGCTATCCGCAGTTTCACGAACTGGTGAAACGCTTGCCGAACACGTTCTTCAGCGACCAGCCCGAACCGGCGCTGGACGACGAGGCGCTGCTGGTCTACACCAGCGGCACAACCGGCGCACCGAAGGGCGTGGTGCTGACC
>CAIPFY010000312.1 GCA_903864435.1 uncultured Chloroflexota bacterium
TATGAAGAAAGTCCAACGTAGATGATTGGTCAATCTCGTTCGCACCCCATCGTCAACCGCAAGCGCGAAAAGCTACTGGGCGATTCCTCGCGGGTGATTCCCCGTTTGCACCTGCCTGATGATACGCGCCGCATCTCCAAGATCATTCAACGGGTACTCGATTTGCCCGCCGCGACGGCTGACGCGCTGCTGGCGCAGGTGATCGCTGATTTCTCCAATCGGCACAAGAACATTCAAGCAGTTTTTGACCGCCATCTAAGCAAAGTGAAAGACTTCATTCCGGCGGATGTCATGCTCAGTAAGACGCAGGAGGCGCTCATCGGGGCGTATTTCACGATGGAATATTCCATCGAATCCGCCGCGCTGTTTAACCCGTCACTGGTTCCGCATCCCGATCAATCCAGTCTGGAAAGCGGTAGCCAGCGTTTCATCATGAGCCTACGTGCCACTGGGGAAGGTCACTTGTCCTCGATTGTGTTTCGCAGCGGCGTGTTGGACGCGCAGAATGCGATTGTTTTTGATCCGATCAGCGACTACGTGGTGACACCGGATACCTATCTCGATCCGATTTATGATCTGCTACTCTTTCGCCTCAAACTCATCGAAATGGGCGCGGATAATGATGTCACACATCACTTGCTCAATCAGATGCCGGAGGCTTTTTCCTACTACGGGTTGAAGCGAAACCTAGAAGCCCTGCGCGAGCATCCGCTGTTTCCGGTGGAACACCAGAACCGGACGTTTGAAATCATCTACTGGCTGGCGAACTCGAACTACGAAATCTATTTTGAGCACGACCAACCGATCTCTGAACGGGTCATCTTCCCATCCTCGAAGATTGAGAGCCGGGGGATTGAAGATGCCCGTTTCGTCCAATTTCACAATGATGATGGTCAGGTGACGTACTACGCCAGTTATACGGCTTATAATGGGGTCAGCATTCTTCCTCAGTTCATCGAAACCAAAGACTTCATCAAGTTCAAGATTTCAACGCTCAACGGGAAGGCTGTCCAGAACAAGGGGATGGCGCTTTTTCCCCGCAAAATCCACGATCAGTATGTGATGCTGTCGCGGCAGGATGGCGAAAACAACCGCATCATGTTTTCGGACAACATTCATTTCTGGCAAGAGGCACAGATCATTCAAGAACCGGCGCAACCGTGGGAGTTTATCCAGCTGGGTAACTGTGGTTCACCGCTGGAGACGAAAGCCGGTTGGATCGTGCTGACGCATGGCGTTGGCCCCATGCGTCAGTATTGTATCGGGGCGATGCTGCTCGACCTCGAAAACCCGACCAAGATTATCGCCCGCCTGAAAGACCCGCTGCTGGCTCCGCATGAGGGAGAACGAGAAGGCTATGTTCCCAACGTCGTCTATTCCTGCGGTACGTTGATTCACAACAATGAACTGGTCATTCCTTATGCGATGTCGGATTTGATGTCCGGCATCGCCACCGTTCGCGTGAGTGAACTGCTGGAGGCCATGCAGCCCGTGACCTGATCTACCCCTCCGCCGTGAACTCGATCTCCCAGTGGTGATCGCGGCGGGACGGTTTGACCCGCACCGTGTAGGTTCCGGCGGGGACGCTGAAAGCCGCCGCGCCGCTGCCGGTGTGCCCGGACTGCCAGACTGCCGTCTGGTCGCCCGCCGCGCACACCTCCACCTCCACCCGCACCGCATCTGGGAAGGCATAGGTCATGCGGTGTGCGCCTGCCGTCAGTGAAAAAGGGTTGCTGGTGAAGCGGTTCCAGCCCTCGAATGCGAGTCCGTCACCGGAGTCCGGCTGTTCGGCACGCTCCGGGAGCGCATCATCGGCTGGCGCGAAAGCGGTTGCATCCCGCGCCAACTTATGCCGCGCCGCGTAGAAGGTACCCGCCACCAGCGCCACCGCCACGATTAGCAAAATCATACTTTCCATGCTGCCGGCTTTCTTTCATACGACACCCTAAACGAAACGGCGCTCGTAGAAGCGGTGCGTCTTGTAAATGTCGGAGCCAAAGCTCTTGGCGATGCTCACCATATTGGTGTTGGATTCGAGAATCCAGCCGGAGTCCGAGTGCTGAATTTTGGGGTCGGCCAGCAGCGCGGTCAGCACATGGTAGTACAGCACCGCGTCCACGCCTTTCGTGCGGTACGGTTCGTTCACGCCCATCAGCGGAATACGCGCCCAATCCATCACCGGGCGCACCTTCCAGTACCACGCAGCACGTAAAAGCGAGAAAATCTCCGGCACGCCGGGGCGCGGTTGCGCTTTGTGCAGCACTTGATTGAAATCGGGAACGGCGAGAACGAAGCCAGCGAGTTTGTTATCCACATAGGCGAAAAACGCGAAGCGCGGGTCGAAGAACTGCCCCAAACTGTTCACCATCGCATCCAACTCACGGGGAGTCATGGGGACAAAGCCCCAGTTTTTATCCCACGCCGAGTTGTAAATTTCTTTGAGAAGAACGAAATCCTGCTTCAAATTCTTGCCGTCAATCGGGCGCACCGTGATTTTGTTGCGCTTCATCACGGCGTTGGTAATGCGCCCCAGCCGATCTGCGAGGCCGATCTCAGCTGCCCGTTCGCGGCTGACGTGGAAGCTGTACACATCCTGCGTCTTGACGAAGCCCGCACCTTCGACCAACTTGGCATAGTAGGGCGGGTTGTAGGGCATGAGCAGCACCGGACGGATGAAGCCATCCACCAGCAGGCCGCATTCCTCGTGGGTGGTGAAGCTCTGCGGGCCGCGAATGGCGTCGTAGCCTTTGGCCTTCACCCATTCGGCGGCGGTGGTCAGCAGCGCAGCGGCGGCTTCGGCATCGTCATAGACTTCAAACAGGCCGAACCAACCGATATGTTCGTTGTGAAACTGATTATGGCGGTGATTGATGAAGGCCACGATCGTGCCGACGATCTGTTCACCGCGCCACGCCGCAAAATAATCACCTTCCATATACTCATCCCACGCCGGGTTCTTGTGCTTATCCAGCAGGTCATGGCGCATCGAAAGCAGCGGCGGAACCCAGTGGGTGTCGTTCTTGTACAACGTCCATGGAAACTCGAAAAACGCTTTGAAATCGGAAGCCGACTCGACTTTGCGGACTTGCACAGGTTGGGGCATGGTATCCCTTGCCAATTTATTAAGCAGGCTGATGGTGGGATGTTATTGTGACACGGTATACGGTGAATTGCGACTCGGCCTGTCGTGCTTAGATAGGGGCGCTAATCAGGAATCAGCACCACCGGGAAAGCCTGTTCGTGGGCGGCGCGGTGCAGGTGCGCCAGTTCCGCCGTCGCATCTTTCCTTGCTTCCGTTATCAATTAATCGCTCCACAGCGCGACCACCATATACGTGATTTGGTACGTGAATCTGTGAAAATTTGAGTCCCACAGGGGTGCAATTCTCGATAGAGAAAACAAACCCTCACTCACCCCTGTTCCTGTTCGCGCAGCCATTTGTCGCGGTTGGCGGCGCGGGCGATCTTGCCGCTGGACGTTTTAATCAGCCAGCGGTCATCCACCAGTTTGACATACGTCAGTGTGACGCTGCTCTGCGCCGCCACCGCCTGCCGCAGCGCCGCCCCGACCTGCCGTTGTTCGGCGGGGTCTTGCGTGCGCACTTCCGCCACCAGCGCGATCAACTCCGTGCCTTCGCGCTCGTCCGGCACGCCGAAGCACACCGCCCGCCCCGGCACCACGTTCGGCACATGGTTGGCGATGGCCTCGATGTCCTGCGGATATACATTCTTGCCGGCATTGATAATCAGGTCTTTGGAGCGCCCGACAATGTACAACTCGTCGGCGGCGCGGTAGCCGCGATCCCCCGTCCGATACCAGCCATCGGCGGGCAACGGCAAATCGGGGCGGCGGTAGTAGCCCGTCAGCATACAATCGCTGCGGACGGCGATTTCGCCCACCTGACGATCGGGTAGCGGGTTTCCTTCGGCATCCAGCACCCGCGCTTCACTGTGGGCGATCAGCGGCCCGCACGACACGCGCACCTGCGCCGCCGGATGATCTGCCGCCACCGGCAGGGCGCGGTTTTCGTGCGTCAACACGTCGCGGTCAATGATGTCCAGACGGGCGGGCACGCCGGGGGGAGTTTGCGTGACGGCAAACGTATTCTCCGCCATCGCGTAGCTCACGCCCAGCATGGCGGCGGTCACGCCCAGCGGGGCAAAACGTGAGAGAAATTGCTGGTGACTGTCGTGGCGCACCGGCTCCGAACAGTTGACGAACAGCCGCATCGAGGCAGCGGACAGCCCTTCCAAATCGCGGTCACGGATGCGGCGGGCGCAGTGGTTGTAGGCGAAGTTGGGCAACCAGCACAGCGTCCCCCGATAGGCGTGAATGGCGCGGAACAGCATGGCGGGGTGTTGCACCCAGTCGAACGGCGACATCAGCACCAGCGGGATACCCTGCACCAGCGGCAGCAGGAAGCCGGCGATCAGCCCCATATCGTGATACAGCGGCAGCCAACTCACCAGCACATCGTCGTCGCGCAGCGCCAGCGCGTCGCTATAGGCGGCCAACTGGTTCAGCACCGCGTCATGCGCCAGCGCCACACCTTTTTGCAGCCCGGTCGTGCCGCTGGAATGCTGCAAGAACGCGATTTCGTCCGGCGACGGGGCGGGGAAGGCAGTCAGCGCATCGGCGGAATCGGCCTGCAAATCTGACGTACCCCACACCGCGCAGGGGACGTGTGCCGCCAATGTGAGCGCGAAAGCGTCGGTGGTCAGGATGGCGCGCACGTCCGAAAGCCGCGCCAGTTCCGCCATGTTCTCCATGTAGATCGCCGGATCGAGCTTCTCGGTGAGCGTGGGGAACATCGAAGGAATCGCGCCGACCAGCATCGCGCCCCAGAAGGCGTAAATGCTTTCCAGATTTTGCGTGTGGGCGATCACGACCAGATCACGCGGCTGCACCCCGCGTCCGCGCAGGGCAGCGGCATAGGCGGCGGTCTGCTGGCGAAAATGGGCGCGGGTGATGACCTGCGGCTCGTGGTCGGTTTCGAGGTAAATGATGGCTGGCTGGTCGGCGTCCGGCGCGGTCAGCGCGGCGGCTTCCAGCAGCGTGCGGGTGTGGGAACGGGTGGCGAGAGTAAGCATTAGCCGCGCAGCACCCGCGCCACCATCTGATCGAGCGTGTCCATCTTGGCGACGGTCAAATCCGCGTCGGGGATATACACGTTGAAGGTCTTTTCGACGAACACCGCCATCTCCGCCAGCGAGAACGAGTCCATCAGCCCGCCGGTGATGATGCCCTCGTCGTTTTCCAGCGGGTACTTGGCGTCACGGATTAGTTCGCGGGTGATATAGGCGCGGAGTTGTTCGCGCAGCGTGGTTTCATGAATCACGGTTCTACTCCTCTGGTTCTATCCGATTGTTGATTACCCTCAGCCTCTTGCATTCAATGAACAGATGCGGATGGACTCCTTCGCCCATCTTCTTTCCATGCTTCACTTGGCAGAAGCCAGTCAAAAGCAGGCTGCGCAACCTTCAATGCAGGTTCATCGAGGCGCGAAATGATTTCACGGCAAGTATACAGGCCATTCTGATGGTTGGTGAGAATAATAACACCGGTGCGGTGTGCTGTGGAAAAGGCGGCATAACTGCGGTAGCCGTAATTCGCGCCCCAGTGCCACACCAGATGACCGGATGCGGTGGACTGAATCCCCCAGCCTAGTCCCCAGAATAAGGTGGGCCACTCGCCCACCTGCACCTGTGGCGCAAATAGCTGTTCGCGCAGTTCGGGACTCAGGCAGAGCGCGGGGGGCAAATCAGCCGCATCGAACAGTAGTGCCTTCACAAACCGCGCATAATCGGGGAGAGTCGTGTACAGGCTATAGGCGCTGTAGGGAACGTCCTGACGGGGCATGTCCCACTTTTGGGCGGCATCATGCCCCGCTGCGGCTCGGCCTTCCATGAAGGGTTGCCAGACGAGGCTGCTGCTGGACATGGCTAACGGCTGCAAAAGCCGTTCGTGAAGGAGGACATCCAGCCGCGCACCGGTCAACTGCTCAAGGCAATGCTGTAGATACTGGTAGCCTTCGCCGGAATAGCCAAATTGCTGACCGGGTGCAGCGTGCATGGTAAGGGGTTTATCTTTGGGTCGCCAGTTGGGAAAGCCACATTGATGGCTCAAGACATGGCGCAGGGTGATTGCATCGGCACGCGGTTCTTCCGCTAGGTAAGATCGGGTCAGGTAGTGGCGCAGCGGCGCGTCAAGCTGGAGGATGCCCTGCTCAACCAGCAGCAGCGCCAGATAAGCGACCAGTGGCTTCGTCAAAGATGCCGCTGAGAAAACGGTCTGTTCGCTAACCGCTTGCGTTTCCCCTCGACGCAGCACCCCAGCGTACTGGTGCGCGACGCCTTTATCATTGAGCAGCGCCACCGCCAGCCCCGCTATCGGTTCAGTCTCGATGGCTTGATGGATGGCCTTATGGAGCGAATCGGTGAAGTCCATGAAACACTCGCTTCCGGGGAATTAGCAAAAATAGGCGAATCCCCTCCCCTTTTTCCCCTCCCCATGCATGGTTGAGGGGTTGGGGTGGAGACTCTTTCAGGCTTAACCTGAATTTTACTCCAACGTCCCGACTGCATCCAGCAGGCGCGTTGCCAGCGCCGCCGACCCCGCCGGAGTCAGGTGTACGGGCGTGTCGGTGAACTCGTCCGGCGGGATGCTGTCCCACAGGTCGAGGTAGCGCCAACCCGTCGCCGCCGCCGTGTCCGCCAGCAGCGTGCGGTAGGCATCATACGCCCAGCGCGGGTAGAAGGCGTTATAGCGCAAATCGCTGTTCGTTCCACCGCTGATGAACATCGGCTCGTTGACCAGCAGCAGCGGCACGCCCGCCCGCGCCACGCCCGCTGTCAGCACCTCCAGTGCCAGATTGTCGGCGGTCAGTGCGGTGGGCTGGTCGTAATTCTGCCACGACACATCGGCTTCAAAATCCGACTGCCGCAACGTGATCTCAGCGGGGATCATCTGGTCAATACCGGTGGCCGCCCACGACAGGCCGTAGGTCTGCAACCGCAGCAGGTCAGCCAGCGCCCGCCGCTGCCCAATGATCGTTTGCCCCCAGAAGTCGGGTTGCACGAAGCGCGGATCGGCAGGATCAAGGTGCAGGCCATAACCGGCGATCAGGGCGCGGACGCGCTGCGGGTTGTGCTGGAGCAGCGGCGGGAACAACTGCTTCTCTCGCGGAAAGGACTCCAGCGTGACCAGCCACAGCACCGCATCCGGCGGGTCGGCGCTGGCGAGGGCGGCATCCAGCAGCAGCAGGTCTTTGGTGAGCGACATGACCGGATAGCCGAGGTCGTAGGCCACCACGCGCCGTCCATCGGCGGTGTGTGCGGCGGCGGCGTTGATCTGCCCCGCCAGCGTGTCGGCGTTGGTCAGGAACCAGCCCCATGCCGCCGAGTCGCCTAAGATCAGCAGGCGGAACTCGTCCGCCGCTTTGGGGCGACTGAGGGTGTGGCTGGCGAGCATGGCGGGGATGTTATCGAGGCTGAGGTTATAGGACTGCGCCGGATTTTCGCCGTAGGGCAGACGTTCGCGCCCCGGCCACAGGCGGTTGTATAGCGACAGGCTGCCGAGCGCCTCCAGCGGATTCAGCGCGGCGAACAGCACATTCGCCAGCGCGAACAGCAGCGCCGCTTTGAGCAAAATGCGGAACACGCCGCGCCACGTCATATCAACCCCCTACCGACAGACCGAACAGCCCCGCGAACACCCGCAGCGCGGCGGCGAGGTCGGGCAGGGCGAACCACACCCAACCGAGCAGGACATAGTGGAAGGTGAGCGCCCATGTGAACAGCGTCCACGCCTGCTTGCGGCGCGGGGTCTGGTTCAGGCCGCGATACCATGCGCGGGTGCGGTCACTCCACTGTTTATGGGCGAACAGGCCGAGCGCGTGCCACACGCCCCACAGCCAGAAGTTGAGCGTCACGCCATGCCACAGCCCGATGACCGACATGGTAAGCAAATGGGCGCTGAGGACGATCAGGGCGGTGGGCGGCTTGCGTTCCAGCCCCAGCAGCCAGCGCGAGAAGGGCGTGAACAGGTAGAACCGCGCCCAACTACTGAGCGTCATGTGCCAGTTCTGCCAGAAGGCGGTCAGCGTGGTCTTGAGGTAGGGGCGGTTGAAGTTCTCCGGCAGGCGCACCCCGAACAACAGGCCGAGGCCGATGGCAATATCGGTATAGCCGCTGAAATCGAAGTACAGGCGCAGCGCGTAGCCGTACAGCAGCAACCACAGCGTAGCGGGGTGTTCGGCATGGGCGGCCAGCGCAGGCGTGAGCGCCAAACCCTGTGCCAGCGTATCCGCCACCACGAACTTCTTGAGCAGCCCCGCGCCGATGCGTTGTGCGGCTTCCGACCAGCGGGCGCTGTCGAAGGCGCGTAAGGTGGGCAGGGCGCGTAAATCGGTGGCGAAGCGTTCAGCGCGGTCAATCGGGCCGGCGGTGTAGGCCGGGAAGAAGATCACATAGGTCACGAACTCGCGCAGCGACAGGACGGGCAATAACCCCACCTGCCGGTCGCGCAGGGTATGAATCAGGCGGAAGGCCACATACGAGAAGCCGAGCAAGTTCATGTCGGCAAGGCTGGCGAGCGTCACATCCTGTCCGGTTGCGCCGCGCCACGCTCCGCTGAGGGCGATTGCCAGCGGTTCGGCTTTAAGGGCGACGAATACCCCCGCCAGCGCCGCAATCCCCGCCACCAGCACCCGCCGCCGTAACAGGTCGCGCTTTTGCAGCGCATACCAGCCTCCCGCGCAGACCGCGATCAGCCCCGCAATAGCCATCGCCAGCGCCAGCGGGTCAGGCGGACGCGAGGGAGTCAGGCGGTAGGGTGCATCCACGAAGCGGAACAGCGATAGGCCGATGACCACCGCCAGAATCAGGCCGAAGGAAACGGCATCCTCACAGCGACTGGCTTGCTGTGCGGGGTCGGCGGGTCGGCGGGTGAGCCACCACGCGCCCATTGTGAGCAGCAGCGCGGCGGTGGGCAGGATGAAATCGCTGAAGCGAATGGGGAGTGCCGGTTGGAACAGGTAGATAGCGACGGTACTGGCGATCAGCAGCGCCCATCCCCGCGCACGGGCGGGCAGCAGACCGTACAGGACGGCAGCGGCGGCGATCAAGCCGATGGCGCGCAGGTCAAGCGTCACGCTAGAAGCCCTGATAAATCCACTGGGGGGCGCTGTCGGCGGTGACGATCACCAGCAGAATCAGCAGCAGGCACAGCGCCAGCGCCAGACGGTTCTCACGCGAGCGCATTAGCTGGCCTCACCGCACCATTTCCATTCGCCATCTTCCTGCACCACACTATACGTCCCCAGCGGGAACTCGGTCTTTTCCTGACCGTAGGTGGCGACGATTTTGCCTTCGCATTTCACGCGATCTGTTTCGCCGTCGCGGGCGCAGGTCATCCCCTCGATACTTGCGCCGCTGACGGTGGCGAACGACGCGGCTTCGCGTTCCGCATCGGCTTCCATCGCGGCACACAGCAGCGAACGCACGCCCTCAGCATCGCCGCTGACTTTGGCCTGCAAATAACGCTGCACCGCCCCCGCCGGATCGCCGTTGCCGCTGCCCCCGCCGCAGGCGGTCAGCAGTAGCGCGATCATCACCAAAAAGAGTTTACGCATCGCGTTGTTCCTCCAGATTCAGCCCGTGTTTACCCCGCCAGCGAGGTCATGATGATGCCGCGCCGGATTTCATCCAGCACGCGAACCGCCAGCAAGTTTTGCATCGCCACGCCGTAAAAGGCTTCGTTGCCGTTGGCGAAGTTCAAATACTCAAAGCCGCTATTCTTCAGATGCACCAGATCGGTATCCAGCCCGTAGTCCGGGATGATGCGCGCCGCCGCCCACAGGTTGACCAGCGGCACTTGATACTGATTGGCGATTTCCACCAGCGACAGGTTGAAGGCCAGCGCCTCCTGCCACAATTCCGAGTCGGGATTGTAGCTGAAGGTGAACAGCACCGGAATAACGCCTTTTTCCAGCGACCGCTGCACGATCTTCTCCATGCCATCGTAGTAGGCTTTGGGGCTGATGTGCAGAACATCGTTGGGGCCGAACATGACCAGCGCCACACCGGGCATCTTCAGGCGATATTCGCAGTCCAGCGCGGTTTCGCCCGCCTCGCAGCGCGTGGAATCCGCCCACATCGGGTCGAAGATCACGGCGGTGCTGAGTCCTACACGGGCAGCGGCACTCGGTTGTGCCGCGCTTGCGCCGAAATAGGCGATCGTCTCCGCGAGGAAGTCGTAATGACCGAGGTTGTTATCCGGGCGATTCATCAACTGAAGGTAGTATTCGTTGGCGACCAGACTATCGCCCACCTTCGTCACCGCGTTCGAGCGATTGCCCATCTGCAAGCCCTTCAGGAACAGATCGTGCATGGCAGGGCTAATGAACGGCATGACCGGCACGGCGTACAGCAGCTTCATGCTCTGGCTGTTCTGGCTGGAAGGGTCGGCATCCGGCAGGCTGTCGTTCACAGGCAGTTCACTGTAGCGCAGGTTGTCGGCTAGATCGAGATAGCCGCCCACCACCCACCCGTCCAGAATCAGGCCACCCGCGCCGTCGTCGCGCTGGATGTGCAGCCACGTCCCCACGCGGTTGCGTTCCACGATGCGCACCGGAATGCCCTTGCCCAACGAGGTAACGGCGGCGAAGGTTTCGCCGGGGCCGCTGCGGACGTTGATGGCGTTCAAATAGGTGGAGGCCACGAACGGGTCAGGTTCGGGCGCATTTTGAGCCGCAACCGGGGCGGTCAGCAGTAGGCCAAACAGTAGGACGGCGAGCAATCGCATCACAGCAATCGAGTCTCCACACCAGCGGGCAGCGGGCGGGATTATAACCGAGTTTGGGCGCGGGCTGTAGTGCAGAGGTCGAGGCGCTCAACCGGAGAAGCCCGAATACCTTTTTCGAGAAGCGTGGGTGTTCGCGCCATTGCGAGTGAGTCATTGGGTTAGGGTGGGCTATTCCGCGCAACCTATACGCCTGCTGGTGCGTATTAGTGTATAGAAAATTGTCGTAAGCCTTGAAGGAGATGACACCATGCCCGAAGACACCACAACCCCTGCCGCCGAAAACGCGGTTCCCGAAACCCCCGCCACCCCGGAGGCCGATGCTGCCGATCCCAAGTCGCCGCTGGAAGCCTTCATCTACCATCAGCGGCGGGCGCTGGAAGAAACCAGCAAGGCGCTGGATGCGCTCATCCCGCCGGATGTACGCGAACACAGCAGCGAAGCCGGACGGCAGTTCGTCAAGGGCTTCAAGGTGCTGGTGGATGCGGCCATCTCAGAAATAGAGAAGGCGGCCAACAAGGTGCAGGAAGTGAAATCGGAAGGTGAAGCCGAAACCGAAGCGCCCAAACCGGAAGCGCCGCGCCCCTCGACCATTGGCAAAGCCAAGATCAAGGTCGTCGTCGAATAACCGCCGCCGCGCTCCCGTTCATGAAGGGCAGGCCATCCGGTCTGCCCTTTTGATTGGGACGGCCTAGCCTTTTGGGGGGTATTGGCGGCGCGGTTGCAACCGCCAGCGCGTAAAGCGCGTAAATAGCTATAGTGTTCGTGCATAAGGAGTAAACGCTATGCGTGGGTATCCGGGTCAGGGTTGGCAAGGGCATCATCACGGTTGGGGGCACCACTGGGGCGGTCAACCGATGATGCGCGGATGGCACCGGCCACCGCATTTCGCGCCCTTCGGGTTCTTCCTGTTCCTGCCGGGGCTGTTCCTGCTGGGCTTTCTGTTCTTCGGCCTGTTGAAGTTCCTGTGGCCGCTGCTGGCGATTGGCCTGATCGTGATGGGCGTGAAGATGGTCATGGGCGGCGGCGCGGCCCCGCATGGGCGCGGCGACTGGCGCGAATGGCAAGCCAAACGCAAGAACGACTGGAATGCTTGGGGCGAGAAACCGAAGCACAGCGGCGACGAACGCCGCTACAGCCAGACCGAGGACGGCGAGTGGGTGGAGATCGTCTAAGCGATTAACGGGCGGGGGTGTGGCATCAGCCGCATCCCCGTACAAGCGGTCAAATCAGCGAGGGGTTTCAGGCACGGCCTATGGTGTGTACCACCAGCACAATCCCCTCGCGCACGCTAATCTGCGCTTCGGCGGACTGCATCACGTTGCTGATGCCCCGCGCAGGGCCGAAGCGCAACGTTTCATCGCGCAGCGGGTAGTACAGGTTTTCGGTGCGAATGCCGCGTGCCTCGCCGCTGAGGGGGATGATCGAAACCGTATCCCCTGCCGCGCCACGCACCACCGACTGCCCTTCGCGCATCAACCACGCTTCCTGCTTGCCCGCCACCAACCGCACATCCAAACCGCGCAGTTCCGGCAGCGCCATCAGGTAGATATTCCCTAGCGTTTGATCGAGGCGATCCCCCAGCGCCGCCAGCACACGAATCCAACGTGCGCCGCGCTCGGCAGCCAGCAGCAGCGCCAGTTCCAGATCAGTTTCGTCTTTTTCCGGCGGGTGGCGCAACACTTCGGCGCTGTGGGTCAGCCGTTCCAACTCCGGCGGCTCCACCGAATCCATATCCCCGATCAGGGTATGCACGGTCAAGCCAAAATACGCGGCCTGACGCGCTCCCCCATCAGCAGCGATCACCCACGCATCGGGAGCCGTTTCCAGCGCACGGCGTACCATCGGGCCATCTTGCGGGTCGCCATTGGCAACCACCAGTGCTTTTAACGACTTCGGCGTTTCCAACGTTCTTTGATTTCTGATTTGAGGTGCGTCAAATCCGGCAGTTCCAGAAAATCAGTCACCAGACGGTTAAAGCGTTCATATTCCAGCATGGGGAAGTGACGCACGCCCTCCAGCGGAATATCCACCAATTTATCTTCTTTGTCGGTTTTGATATAGCGCCACACTTCTTCGTCCGGCGCTTCAATCAGGGCATCTTCCAGCCCGTGCAACACCACCGTAGGCATGGGAAGCCGCCAGATGGTATCCAGCAAGCGCCCCGCATCGAAATCCAAAGCACAGCCTTTCAGGGCGCGGGCATCGGTCTTAGGGATGTCTACCGCCAGCTTTTCATATAGCGGGTCGGATTTCTTGAAGCATTTGAGCAGCAGCGATTCGGGCGAAGCGTTCGCCAGAATGTCTGCCAGCGGGTTTTCCAGCGGGGCTTTGCGAGATGCTGATGCGCTGGTGTTGGCGCTGGCCTCAACGCGGGCGGTCTCTTGATGGGCAGTCCGCGCCCGTTCCATCATGGCGGCACGCATGGCAGAGCTGGAATTCATGATGGTGGCTTCGGAATTCGCATCTGTGTGCGCCCGATTCTGCGTCAACGGGACAAGCCGCCCCGGACGCGGGCGCTTTTCCAAATCCTCGACATCGAACAAGGGCGGGCTGATGAGCATCATGCGCGGCGCCATATCGGGGTTCAGGCGGGCGAATTCAGTCACGACCTGCGCCCCCAACCCGTGACCGATAAAGGCCGCTTTGGGAACAGCCAGCTTATCCAGAAAATCGTGCAGCAAATGTGCCTGACTGTGAATGGTGTACTTCTGCGGATTCTTGCTGGTATCCCCGAACCCGTGCAGGTCAAGCGCATACACCTTGAACTTGTTCTGCAAGTTCTGCATGGTCGGCACCCAGTAGCGCCACGATCCGACCCAGCTATGGAGTAGGATAACAGGGCGCCCCCGGCCTAGAAACTCA
This sequence comes from uncultured Chloroflexota bacterium, assembly GCA_903864435.1. Classification (GTDB taxonomy): domain Bacteria; phylum Chloroflexota; class Anaerolineae; order Aggregatilineales; family Phototrophicaceae; genus CFX2. Next base: position 13,666 of record CAIPFY010000312.1, read on the forward strand.
TAATGGATGAGATCATCGCCAATGTGGATGGCGCTCATAGGCTGTCCCGTCTCGCCATTAGGCTAACCCGTGCTGCTTGAGGATGTCGTTGATCTGCCGCGCCAGATCGTCTGGTGAGAACGGCTTCAGGATGTAGGCGACTGCGCCGACATCAATGCCGGTTTGCACTTCTTCGTCCTGCCCTTTTGCCGAAAGGAACACCACGGGCACAGACTTCAGGGCTTCTACCTGCTTCATCTCACGGCAGGCGTCATAGCCGGTCATCCGGGGCATTCGCACATCCATCATGATGAGTTCCGGCGTGGCGGCAATCGCCATCTCCAGCGCCTCGGCACCGTTGGCCGCCAGCCTGACCTGATGTCCGGCAAACATCAAGGTGAAATTAATAAGTTCCCGGATGTCGCGTTCATCTTCCGCGACCAGTATATGAGCCATGCCCGTATGTACCCCTTTCCTAAAATGCGCCCCGCCGTCGTTTATGCGGAAAGCTGATTCAGCGGCAGCGCGATGAAGAACGTCGTGCCTTTGCCGATTTCGGACTCGAACCAGATGTCGCCGTGGTGCATTTGCACCAGTTCGCGCACAATGGACAGACCGAGGCCGGTTCCGGGAACATCCATCACCAGCGCATGAGTCTCCACACGCTCGAACCGCCCCCAGATGCGCGACTTAAATTCTTCGGGAATGCCGATGCCGGTATCGCTGATCGAAATCAGCACGCGCTCATCATCCGGCACATAGGTCGCTTTGACCGTGACTTGCCCACCTTCATAGGTATAGTTGAAGGCGTTGTCAATCACGTTGGTGATAATTTGCGTCAGCTTGTTCACATCGGCCTCAATCTTGGGCAGGTCAGGCGCGATGTCCAGTTCGGTGTGCATCTTCTTGGCTTCATGCTCGGTGCGGTGCGCTACAGTGTGGAGGGTGTCCGACAGCAGTGCGTGCAAATCCACCACCGTAATCGCCATCTGTTCGCCCGCGTCCAGCTTGGAGATGTTCAGCAGGTCGTCCACAAGGCGGCTCAGACGGTCGGCGTTGCTCTTGATCTTGCTCAAGAAACCGCGCTGCTGGTCGCTGACATTGCCGGCCACGCCCATCAGCAGCAGGTCGGCATAGCCCTTGATGCTGGTCATGGGCGTGCGCAGTTCGTGCGACACGTTGGATACAAATTCGCTCTTGATGCGATCCACTTCCACTTCTTTCGTGATGTCGCGGAAGACCGACACCGTGCCGAGGAAGCGGTCATTGTTGTACACCGGCGACAAGTGAACCTGCACGACTTTCGTACCGAGGTCGAGCCGTTCTTCCAGAAATTCGCCGGGGCGGTGGCTTTCGGGGTTGTGCGTCCAGTTCTCGATGGCCTCGCCCCACTGGGTCGCTGAACCGCCGAACAGACCGGTCAGGCGGAACATGGCCTGCCCGATGACCTGATCGCGGGAAAGCCCTAACACACGCTCCGCTGCACCGTTGAACAGCACAATTGCGCCGTCGGCATCTGCCAGCATCACGCCGTCCGCAATGCCTTCCACGATAGCCGAGTTCTTCTCCGACTCTTCCTGCTCCAACCGCACCAGCATACCGAGGCGTTCGGCCTGATCGCGGATGAGGTGGTACAGGTCGGCGTTGTTGATGGCGGCGGCCACCTGATTCGCGGCGGCAGTCGCCAGTTTCAGCTGCGAGTCGCTGAAGGCGCTCACTTCTTCGCTCAACAGCACCAGCACGCCCTGCGGGTCGTCGTTGCTTTCCAGCAGCACCGCCAACGCGCTGCGCCAATTCTTTGCGCCCGGTTGGTTGGGATTCCAGTAGGAGGTTTCGCGCAGGTCTTCCGCCACCAGCACGCGCTCGTTTTGCAGCAGCCACGTCGCCACCATTTCGGCGGGGTGGCTGTCGTCGCCGTTGGTGACGACGACGGGTTGCAGCGCGGCGCGGGTGAGCAGCTTGTCCGAAAGCGGGTCAATCAGCATAATCACGCCGTCTTTGGCCTGCACCGCGCCCGCCACCATTTCCAGCGCCCGTCGCAACACGCGATCCATATCCAGCGTTCGCGCCAATTCGGAGGTGATGCGGTAGAGCGTATCCAGACGGTCGCGCTCCTGCTGAAGTTCGACGGTGCGCTCCTGCACGCGCTGGTTCAGTTCTTCCGCGAAGGTGCTGACCTGCTTGTACAGGCGGGCGTTCTGGATGGCCGCGCCTAATTGCGTCCCCACCGTCATCAGCAGGCGTTCATCGTTGATGCCGAAAGCGCGGGTGTTCTGCGAGTCGCGCAGCGCCAGCACGCCCAGCACCTGATCGCCGGAAGCCACCGGCACGCCCAGATAGCAGCGTGCATCGCCTTCGCCATTGCGGATGCTCAGGTTGCGGCGCATATCGTCCGAACTCCAGTTGCCGCCGCCGAGGTTGAGCGAACGACGGTGCTTGATGATGAACGACACTTCATCGGTGTTCAACTGGCGCGGAGGGATGATGATGTCCTCGTTTTTGCGGACAGCCATCGGGAAGGTGATGGTTTGCGTATCGGCCTCGTACAGAGCCAGATACATCTCGTCGGCATGCGTCACCTGTGGCACCTGCTCGCGCACGGTGGCGATCATCTTCTCGATCGTGAGCGTGGACGAAATCGCCTGCGACAGTGTGTTGAGGATGAAGCCTTCTTCCACCAGTGCGGCGGTTTCGCTGGATAGGCGGGCATTCTGGATGGCGATGGCGGCCTGTGCGCCGAGCGCCTGTGCCAGACGCACTTCGCGGTGGCTGAACAGGTAATGCTGCGCCGTCAACTGCGCCCATATCACGCCAATCGCCTGATCGCGCACCACCAGCGGGATCAGCACCCCCAGCGCATAGCCGCCCGTTTGCAACACAGCGCGTTCGGTGGCATCTGCGATTTCGTCCTCCGCCCGGATGACCACAATTTCGCGGTCTTCCAGCGCACGGCGCATCGCCGGATGCTGCCGCAGGTTATACTGCGTTCCGATAGGTATGGCGTGGGTATTATCGCCATACCGCCCGCGATCCACCACCACTTCCACCGCGTTTTCCACGTTGTCCCACATCATCACCGCACACTGATCCATATTCAGCGCGTGCAAAATCAGGTCGGTGACGATGATATAGGCATCATCGAGGTTCAGCGTGAGCGACGTGGCCTGCGCCGCTTCCAGCAGCGTTTCCAGTTCGCGGGTGCGGACGAGCGTTTGTTCCAGCAGGTTCGTGTTCTGCACGGCGATAGCGGCTTGGTTGGCGATAATCAAGCCGAGGTCAATCTGTTCCGGCGTGAAAGTGCGGGCGCTAACGCGGTCTTCCATCTCGAACACGCCGATGACCTGCCCGGCCACTGTCATCGGGATGAGCATATAGGCCAGCAAACCCCGCGCCTCCAGTTCGATCCGCAGCGGGTCGTCTGCCTTAAGAACCCTGACATCTTCGATGAACAGCGGTTGGGCGCTGCGGCGGGCGGCCTGGTACACGGCGCTGTTGGCGATGGGGATGATCTCGTCCGGCGGGGTATCGCCGCGAGGATGGGTGACGATCACCCGCGCCAGTTGAATGTCGCGTTCCAGCACCATCGCACGGGCGTTGTTAATCTGCATGGCCTGCGCGATTTCCCGCAAGCCGACTTCGAGGATGTTTTCGCTATCCAACGACTGCGCCAACTGCACCGACACGCGGTTGAGCAGGCTCAGGCGTTCGGTCTGATACTGCGCTTCGGCGTACAGGTTGGCATTTTCCAGCGCGATAGCGACCTGATTGGCGAAAGCAAACGCTGCTTGCTCGGCCTGTGTGTCGTAATAATCGCTTTCGTGTTTGGCGAGGGCGATCACGCCGACCACATTCTCCTGATTGACCAGCGGCACACCCATCCAGCTTTTGCAGCCTTCCTCGCCGGGTAAGGGGTCAATGCCGCGCAGGTTGCTGATCGAATAGGGCGCTTTGCGTTCAGCCACCCAGCGCATCCGTTCGTGCGTACTCAGCGAAAACTGTGTTTCGGACAGGGCATGTACTGAATCGGAAGCGTCGCTGGCACCCACCAGCACCAGCATATCGCCCGTGCGCCGCCACAGAGTCATCGTGTCGTAGCTGATGATGCGCCCGATTTCTTCCAGTACCAGATTCACCACTTCATCGCGCTTGAGCGAGGCGGTAATCCGGCTGGAAACTTCCGTTAGCACCGCCAACTGATTCGCACGGGCTTCTACGTCGCGCTCCAACCGGGCGCGTTCGGTCACATCTTCCACCAGCAGCACCGCGCCGCGCACCGTTTCGCCACTGAGCAGCGGGTACGTGTAGAAGTTGCGGACGCGAGTCGCGCCGTCCTCGGCCTGCGTGGGCTGCCAGATGCGCTCGCCCAGTTTACCCAGTTGCAGCGCGGCGTTCAGATCGTCCTTCAGCAGCGGTTCGAGTTCGGGGCTGTAGTCGAACAAATTCTGACGCAGCGCCTTGCGAATTTCCCAACCGTAATGCACGCGCATGTAATCGTTGATGGACAGCACGCGGCCGGTGCGGTCTAGCACGATGATGCCCTGCTGAATGGACTGCACCACCGAGTCGTTGAAGTTTTGCAGGTTAAGCGCCTGCTTGAACAAGCGTGCATTCTGAATGGCTACTGCCGCGAGGTTCGCCATACGCTTGAGCAGCGGACGATACTCGTTGAAACTGACCGCCTCGGTCAATTCGCTGCCGAAGTGCATCGCGCCCAACGTGCTGCCGCCCGTCAGCAGCGGGATAACGAGCGAGGTATTTTCGCCCTGCGCCCGCCATTCGCGCACATCGTCGAAGGAACTCTGCACGGTGTCATCCGAAAGGAACAGCGCGTCCTGCCCGTCCTGGATGGCCTGATACAGCGCCATGCCGTTCAACGAAGCGCGTTCCTCGCTGTGGACGCGCAGATCGCTACCGTTGGCGATGCTCACATTCAACAGGTCATAACCGCTTTCGTCCGCGTTGACCAGCGCCACCGTCATGCGCGAGATGGGGATGAGGCGCAGCGCACCCTGCGCGACGGCCTCCACAATCTCCTGCACATCGAGCGTGCTGGAGATGGACTCCATCATTTCATTCAGGCGGGCTTCTTGCTCCGCGCTTTCAAGGCTGCTCAGGTACAGGCGGATGTTCTCCACCGTCGTTGACGCCTGATGCACGAAAATTTCCAGCACTTCCAGCGTGGTACGGTCGGGGCGCAGTCCGTCCTGCGGGCGGTCAAGGCTCACCACGCCGAGAGGCGCACCACCGGGGCCGAGCATGGGCAGCAGCAGCAAATCGCCGTCATGCCACGCTTTCTCGTCGGCAGCATCCGGCAGCGTGCGCTGTCCCAAGTAGGTTGTCCGCAGCGGGGTCAGGTCGCACGATTCCCATTCCGAACGGCGCTCAGACGGGAAGAAGAACGACTCGCTGATCTGGAAGGCGGGGGTCAGCAGTTTGGTGAGGTCATCCAGCTTGAGCGTGTTCGTCTTGCTGGTTTCAAACACATCCAGCGGCATACCGGCCTGTGCCACGCGCCGCAGCACGCCCGCGCCCACGTCGGTCAGCAGCACCACGCCAGCATCGAAGCCCACGCTCTCCTGAATACCTTCGAGGATGGACTCCAGCAGTTCGACCTGATCGAGGTTGGTCTGAAGCATTTGCCCCAGTTCAAAAATCTGGTTCAACTGCTCCACACGGCGGCGCAGGCGGTTGCTACGTTCCAGTTGTTCCTGATAGCGTTTGAAGTTGCCAAAACCGAGCGAGGCTTTGGCGGAAAGGGTCAGCAGGAAACTCGCGCCGCGTTCATCAAAATGATTGGGGCGCTGATGATACAGATGCAGCACGCCCACCACTTCGCTTTCGTACAGGAAAGCGGTAGCAATGGCGGAACGCACCCCGGCAGGCATGGCAACGTGACCGTTGGTGCTGTAATCCGGGATCAAGACCATGTGCGAATTACCGCGAATCGCATCCTGTTCAATATCAGCCAATCCGCCAAAATCATCCCGCCCGCCCACACGCATATCCAGTTCGGGGGCATCCGGCGCAGCCCACAACGCGGGCGGCTTGAGCAGCACGATGGTACTGCCATCCGCGTCGGTGGCACGGGCGGCCTCTTGCCGGATGACATCCAGCACGCGGTTCAGGTCAAGCGTCTGCGTGAGTTCGTTGCTGATGTGCGAAATCGCATCCAATTCCAGCACGCGGCGGCTGAGGTTCTCGCCGGCGGCCTCGTACAAGCGCAGCCGTTCGATGGTGGCGGCGATTTGCGCGGCGATGGCTACCAGCAGCTTTTCGTCCGTGTTGTCATACGGTTCGGCGGCACGATTGGCAACGCCCAGCTCACCCAGACTGCGATCACCAACCACCAGCGGCACCAGCACCACCGAACGCAAGTCAAAAGCGTTCACCGTGTCGCGGTACAGCGCCAGCACGCGCTTATCCTGTTCCAAGTGGTTGCTGATGAACGTCTGGTGCGAGAGCGCCACACTGTTCGCAAACTGTTTGCTGTAAATATCGTAGGTGACAGGCTCCGCCAGCGCCGCGCCGTAGACCTGCTGCGGGTGGGTGACGAGGCTGCCAGTATGCTGGTCAAGCAGGTTCAGGAACACCACCGGACTGCGGGTGAGCGCGGCGATTTCCGCCAGCATCGGCTTGAACGGATCGTCCGGCCTGAGAATGGCGCCCGCCATTTCAGCCACAGTACGCAGGCGGGTGGCTTGGTCGGCGCTGGCCTGAATGCCGCGATACAAACGGGCATTTTCGATCATCGCCGCGACCTGCGTGGCGAAGATCAGCAGCAGGCGCGCATCTTTGTCGTTGAAGTCCTCGCCGTTCAGCTTGTTGGAAGCCTGCACCACGCCCAACCGCCGTCCACCGACCGACAGCACCACCAGCAGAGTTTTCTGTACGCCGAGTTTGTCCGCAAATTCAGCCAGCCCCGCTGCGTATACCACCGCGTCCGAACGGGTGCGGTTGCTGTACCAGAAATCAGACTCGTCCCACAGATCCGCCAGCGGGGTGCCGCGCTCAAGGCTGATGCCGTAATCGCGCACCAGATCATCCCCGATGCCGAAAAACGGAAGCTGGCTGACCAACCGCGCATTGGCCTCGTCATAGAGCATGATGCCGCACATGCCCACGCCCATCGCGCTGGCAATGCGTTCGTTGATGGTGGAATAAAATTCTTCTTCGCGGCTGAGGGAGCCGATGGCGTGGGCAATCTCCTGCAACCCGCTGAGTTCGGTGTCGCGGCGCTGCTCACGCTGATGCAGGCGCAGGTTTTCGACCACGTTGGCGGCCTGTGCCACCAGCAGGCGCATCTCGCGGATGTCCTGCGCACTAAACCCGCCCACCGCCCGCTTGTTGCTGATCTGCGCCATGCCAATGCGCTGATCGCCAATTTCCAGCGGCAGCAGCGCGGTATTCTTGATGCCGGCCACGCCGAACACCGGACGCAGGCCAAGCGCCTCGATCAACGGTTCGTCCTGCGCATCGTTCGTCACCCAGTAGGGTTGGCGCTCCCAGATGTCGCGCTGCGGGCTGTCCGCCGGCATGGGAATGAGGCAGCTCTGCGCGAGGTTATCCGGCAGCCCGAAAAACGGCAGTTCCGGCACGAGGGCGCGGCGGTCTTCGTCATACAGCAGGATGCCGCAAAACTCGGCATTCACGATGTTCGCCATCCGCGCATTCAGGTTGCGATAGACGCTACGCGCATCATCCAGTGCCTTTTCGCCACGCAGCAAATCGCCTAGCGAGGCCATATCGGTGATGCGCTGGGCTTGCTGGTCATAGAGTTCGGTGTTGTAGATGGCGGTGGCGACCTGTCGCCCGACGGCTTGCAGCAGCGCCAGTTCCGGTTGTCCGAAATGCCCCACCTGCCGGTGTGCTAGTTCAAACGTGCCGATGAAGCGGTCGCCCAGTTGCAGCGGAATGCCCACATAGCTCTTAAAGAACCCGGACAGGCGCGGCTGTACCACCGTGCCGTCGTAGATGCTGACCACCAGCGCCGGACGCTTGTGGTAGGCGATCCAACCACTCACGCCTTCGTTCAGTTTGTACACCCCGCCGATTTCGTGCAGTTTGAGCAGGTAGTTCGAGTCGCCCACCCAGCCTTTGGGCGTGAGCGTTTTGGAGGGCGCGTCCCACAGGCAGATTTCGCCCGCATCGGCTGGCACGGCTTTCATCACGATCGCCAGTAGCGCCTGATACACCTGATTCATGCTCATGCTGGCATTGACGGTTTCGCCAATCTCGTTGATGGTGCGAATCGCCAGTGACAGATCGAGCGCATCCGGGCTGTTGGTGTTGGCGGTGATTTCGCGCATGACCACCACGCGGCGCGTTTCGGCACCGTTGGGGATGGTGTGCGACGAGGCTTCCACCCAGCGCGTCCCCAGTTGGAACGACGCCTGTCCTTCGGCGGCGAACAGATCGAGGAAGCTCTCGGCAGGCTGTGCGAGGCTGGCGAGATATTCCAGATTGGCGTTACCGCTGGTTAAGCCTAACCACTGGCGGGCGTGTTCGTTGATATACAGCAGTTGACCGTGTTCGCGGCTGACGATCACGGCGTCATCGTTATCGCTAACCGGAAGGCTGATGGTTGGCGCATCTTCCGCCGGAATATAGCCTAACGGCTGTCGCTGCTTGAGCCACGCATATAGCCCTAGCGTGATGACCAAACCACCGATGAATAAGAAAAATCCCAAGCCCATCGTTCACAACCTGTTCCACTCAACGGCCTGAACGGACATGAAACACCCTTGAACCGCGCTGTATCCCGTTTACCACGCAGTCGGGATAGGCGGCGGCGCGTCTGCACCACCCCGTCGGCGGTCTTCGGCGGCCAGTTCAGTAATCTCGCGGATGTCGGAAAACTGATGGGTGTTGGTCGAAACCGAACCCACCGAGAGCGTCATCAGCGGTTCCTGACGTTCGCCCCGGCTGCCATCCGGCACCAGAATATAGCCGCGTTCACGATCAATGAAGGAATAGTGCTGGCGCACTTCATCGTTAAACTTGCTCACCAGCTTGGTTTTCAGCCCTTCCGTGTCCGCGCCGTGCGTCATCAGCACAAAGTTGTCGCGCCCCGGATGACCGAGGAAGTCGTCCGGCGTGCCAAATTCTTCCGCCACTTCGCCCATGAGTAGCGCCATAAAGCGCATCACTTCGTCGCCAGCCACAAACCCGTATACGTCAGTGAAGGCGTCGAAGTTGTTGATCTTCAGGTCTACGTAGCTCCACTTTTTATCGGTACGCAGCAGTTCGCGCAGATGGTCTTCGATCAGTTGACCGGTTGGCAGGCCGGACTTGGGATCGGTGTGGCTGGTGCGGCGTGCCGAGGCGATGGCGTTCTGCACGCGCAGTTTGAGTTCTTCGATGTCAAATGGCTTGGTGATGTAATCATCGGCACCCAGTTCCAGCCCCGCGATTTTGTCGCTGCGCTCATCCTTCTGTGTAAGGAAGATGATGGGGATGTTCTTGGTGCGGGTGGTGGTACGCAGTTCTTTACAAACATCGTACCCGTTCATATCCGGCAGCATGATGTCGAGGATAATCAGGTTGGGAAGCTGCTTGCGGGTGATCTGCAATGCTTCGCCGCCGCGTGGCGCAACCTGCACCTCATACTGCTGCCCCGTGAAATAAATACGCAGCATGTTGGAAATATCAAAATCGTCTTCGACGACCAGAATCCGACCCTTCGTCATAATAGCCCCCGCGTTCAGCGCGTACCTGCATTAGACAGATTCTCACACTTCCAATGATACAGTTGAAACGGGTGACGTGCCAATTAAGGCATGGGTAGGAGGTGCATTCGGAAATGGGGGACGGGTTATTCAGAACCCCTAGAAAATTTCACGTCGGCGTTCTCGCTCAGGGCGACAGGATCGCGCCTGTCTCGAAGGCGGGGCGGGCGCTGAAGTCGTAGTAGATGCGGTAGGGGCCGAGCGTGTCCACGCTGTAGCGCAGGTCTTGCGCCGCGAACCACGCCACCAGCCGCGCATCCAGTTCCGGTAGGTTGCTGGTGATGAACGCCACCCGCGCCGCCTGATCGGTGGCGGCAGCATACGGCGGGTAGCGGTCGTCGGCGGGGTTATAGCTCAAATCGGCCTTGTAGGGCAGCGCGGCGCGGTACTGTAAGCGTTCGCCGCTGAGGAATGCCAACCGGAACGCGATCCAGTAGTTCGTGTACCCGTTGTGCAGATCATGAGCATCGAGGAAGTCCATCAGCGCGGAGTCGGACTCGTTCGGCAGGTGCGAAATCGGGTCAAATTGGGTGGTGAAGCCCACCGCGCCCCGCGCCGCCGCTAGTTGCCCTGCGCCCTGATAGGCCAGCACCAGCAGCAGCGGCAGCAGTGCCGACCAGCGCCAGCGGTTGACCTGCGTCCGCAGGCTTTCGACCAGCGTCCCTATCAGGATTCCTAGCGGCAGCATCAGCGGCAGGAAATAGCGACCGGAAGGGTCAGCGCCGAAGGTGGACGCCACGAACACCAGCATGAACAGCGCGGGCATCCCCGCCACCAGCAGCCGCCCGCCCGGACGCAGAGGGTTCTGCCGCCGCAGTCGCAGCAGCGCCAGCCCGTATAGGCCGATCACCAGCAGCCCGACTACCGGCAGAAAAAAACTATCTGCCCACGGGAAGCGCATCCCCACCAGCGCCGGAATCCCTAGCACCAGCAGCCCTAACAGGCGTTCCAGCGGCGGCACGTCGGTGATGCCGATTCCGGCATACAGGCCGCTTTGCCGACTGCGAAAATAGGTGGAGAGCGCCGCGCCGTTGTGGGTCAGATCGAACAACCACCAAGGTGCGCTGCCGAGCGTGAACCCGACCAGTGCCACACCGATTCCCGGCCACCACACCCGCCCGCGCCACGCTTCGCGCAGGATGAGCAGCGCCAGCGGCAGGGCATACACCACGATCAGGCCACTTGTCCACCAGCCGAGTCCTGCCGCCAAGCCGAGCAACAACCAGCGCAGCCTCGCGCCGCGTCCGTTGTGCGGCGCGTCGAACAGGGCGCTATGTCCCAACCAGAGCATGGCGCTGCCCAGAATCAGGATTTCGTTGTAGCCGCCCAGTGTGGCGGTGGTATACAGAGCCGCGTTCACGGTGGGGAAGGCCAGCAGCAGACCCGTCACCCACGCCACGCCCCGCCGCCGCGAAAGCTGCCACGCCGCGCCGAAGCCGAGCGCCACCGCCAGCAGGTACAGAACGCTTTGCACCAGCCGCAGCGTTAGCACCGACTCGCCTAGCAACCGGAAGCCGAGCGCCACCGCCCATGCGTCCAGACTGCCCATATAAGCCTGCCCGTAGAAAAAGACCGGACGCTCCCCCTGCAAAATGTGACGTGCCATCAAGCCGATGAGGGCTTCATCGGCATGAAACGACACGCTACCGCTGATGAGCAGCAGCAGGCGTGCCGCCAGCGCCGCCAGCAGGACGAGCGCCAGTTCGCGGCGCGGGAATGCAGTCGGTGAATCGGTCATCGGCAGGGGTTACTGCGCCACCACGCGCCCGATTTCCTGCACATCCACTTCCACCTCGTCCACCTCGTCCGGTAGCCAGTCCACCGGATCGAGCGCGTCCAGCGGCACTTTTTCGTCCACCAGCACGACCAGACAAATATTGCCGGTGGGTTCGCCACCTTTTAGCCCGATGCCCACGCCGATGCCCATCACATGCCGTTTCCGCATGAAGTGGTCGGTATGTTTTTGCTGCGCGAGGGCTGCCCGCGCTGCCTTATCA
>CAIPFY010000313.1 GCA_903864435.1 uncultured Chloroflexota bacterium
CTTCCGGTTGTGACCGCCCCTGTGCGCTCGTAATTCACGATCAGGACACCCTTCGAGGTGACGCTGCTCTCTGTCACTGTGAACGCCGTCGGGATTGTGCCAGCGGCAAACAGCCGTTTTCCAGTGCCCAGCGTCAGCGGATAAATTTTGAGCCACAGCGCATCCACCAGATCATGCTGGAGGAGCGTTTGGAGCAGAGTCCCGCTGCCGTAAACGTGCAAATCTGCCCCCGGTTGGCGCTTGAGAGTGGTGACTTTCTCCACAAGGTCGCCGCCCAAGAACACCGAGGGCTGCCAGTCGCCCGCAGTCAGCGTGTTCGAGGCGACGTACTTGGTGGCGGCGTTGACGCTCGGCCAGATGTCGGCATGGTGCGGCCAGTAGGGTGCCCAAATCTCAAAGGTTTTGCGTCCCAACAACAAATCAAAGGGCAGGTTCATTTGCATGCGGATGACGTTCCCTAGCACCGCATCGGCGTAAGGGGCGATCCAGCCGCCATAGGCGAAACCGCCGCTGGTATCTTCCTGTGGCCCACCGGGGGCTTGCAGGACACCATCCAGCGACAGGTGGCAAACAGCGATCACTTTTCTCATGACGGTGTTCCTTTCGTGCTGACCGGACGGCGCAGGAAGGCCAGCGTGCGCTCCCATGCCAGCGCAGCAGCGGTGGCGTGGGAGGCTTGCGTCCGATCCGGCTCCATGAACCAGTGTCCGGTTCCGGGGTAGTGGTGGAAGGTGGCGGGGCGACCTGCGGCGTGCAGAGTGTCCTTCAACCATGCGGCGTTGTCGGGCGGCTCGTACTCGTCCTGTTCGGCATAATGGCACAGGTATTCAGCCTTCGCCCGCCCGAAATCTGCCCCGCCTGTGCCGTAGAACGTGACCACCGAATGCACGCGCTCCGGCGCACGCGCTGAAAGATCGAGCGCATAGGCCGCCCCTAGCGAGAAGCCCATCACCGCGAGGCCAGCCTGTGGCGTGCGGGTTCGCGCCTGAAGGAAGGCTGCGGCGGCCAGCACAACGGCTCTAGCGTGGTCGGCGCGTTCGTCCAGCGCGGCGGCGAGTGTCGCGGCTTCGGCAATCTGGTCGGTGACGCTGCCGCCGTACAGGTCGGGCGCGAAGGCGGCGAATCCCTGCGCGGCCAGTCGGTCACAGGCGGCGCGGATAGTGTCGTTCAGCCCCCACCATGCGTGCAGCACCAGTACGCCGCTACCTTCGCCCGCGAAATAACCGGCAGGTTGCGTGTCGGACATGCGTTTTTTCCTTTCGTTATTCATGGTGCAAGTATAGAACATCTGTCTTGTTTGCGCGAACCGGACAGGGTAGCCTGTACTCAAATTCTGCGGTTGGCATTTCTGGTTTGCCTGAGATGGGGTATCCTTTTTAAGTTAGCAACCTATATGTTTGTTGGATAAGTTGCACACGGCATCCATCGGTACGGGTGCTTATTTTGGGGAAGCGATTATGGCGACGATTGATCCTGCACATCTGGCCGGCACTGTCATCATCGGGCGGTATGTTATCGAAGGGGAACCACTGCATACGGGCGGGTTTGCCCACATCTACCGGGCGATTGATCGGCGCGTGGCGGATCGCCCTGTGGCGGTGAAAGTGCTGCGGCGGAAGTACGCGCATGATGCGCGGTGGCGCAGCCAATTTTTGACCGAGACAAACGCGCTGAACGCGGTCAAAAGCCAGAATGTCGTGGTCGTTCATGATCGCATCGAAGATGATCCCGACACCGGTCTGGATTTCCTGATTATGGAATGGATTAACGGCGGCAATCTGGAGTCGTTCCGGTTATCCCGTTCGACATTTGACCTTGACCACCTGTTGACTCTCGCCATTGGCATCACCGAGGGCGTGCAGGGCATTCATCAGCGGGTGGCGCATGGCGATATTACCCCGCGCAACATCATGCTCAAGGACGACAAAATCCCGGTCATCATTGATTTCGGGCTGTCGTGGGACATTCTGGAACAGGAAGAAGCCGAACGGCAGCAGGGCGGGACGATTCTGTATCTCGCGCCGGAGCAGTTTGATTATGTACCGGAGCAGGGGACAGCCGCCGATATTTATTCCCTCGGCGCGGTGTTGTACTTCCTGTTTACGGGACAGCATTACTTCTCGCAGTTGAAAGCCGCTGTCGAAGATTTTGAACGGCTGTACGGCACCTCGGTCACGCTGCACGATTACGGTCGCCATCTGGGTGATTTGTGGTCGAGATGGAGGTATCAACCGTTACAGCTGACCATGCCGCCGCAGATGCGGGCGCGGTTGAATGGCCTTTTGCAATCTATGCTCACCCGCAAATCATCTGAACGACCAGCGGCGGCTGTCGTGCTGGAAGAACTCAAGCACATTCAGCAGGCCGTGAGCAAGCCCAACCCGCAAACCGCTACACCGCTGGAAGCCGGTGATTATTCGGTGGTCATCGCCGACTACGCGGATGGGTTGCTTTCCGACAATCGGCACCCGCTGAAGGCTTTCCAATACAAAGGGCGCTGGGTTTTCGAGACGGACGATCTGTATTTGGGCGCACAGGATACCGGTTGTCAGGGCGTGCTGATGCACCATGAGGAAATTGTGTTCTCGGCATGGTTCGAGGTGGAGGAGCAGCCCTTCCGGTTTTACATGTATTCCCCGAAGGTGGGCGAGACCGCCAGCCTGAACATCAAATCGGGCGTCCTCAAATCGCCATCCTCGATAACCCTTGCCGACTGTGAATTTGAGCAGCAAATCACGCTGTACAAACCGCTGGATATGACGCTGCTGGTGGATGGGATGCTGTCTGCGCCGGATTTACAGGCGATTCAAGCGTTGGCGGCGGATGTGTTCAAAGGGCTGGCAAAGAGCGACTATGATCTGCGTATCGCTGTGTGCGTGTACGGTGAATACCTACAGCACCCCGGCGCACGGCAGGGCTGGAAAATGCCTTTTGCGATCTTGCCGCGAGACTTCGATACGCTCGATCATGCACAGCAGTATATCGCGGCACTGCAACCTCAAGATTTTAAGGGTAAAGGCTATTCAGGTTCGATGGAATTGGGACTGTTCACAATGAACTTGCTGAAATGGCGACCCGCCGCAACCAAGCATGTGCTGGTGATCGGCTCATCCCCGCCGCACCCCAGTAGCCCGGAACGCGCTCATTTTCAACTGGTGGATTATACGGTAGAAGAATACCGCTATAGCGATCCGATGGGGAATGAGTATCCGGCTCCGCACTGGTTGTCCGCATGGCACGATCTGCGCGGGAAGGGGGTGCATACCCGTGCCATCTGGATACGCCCATCCGATTATGATGTGATGCCGC
>CAIPFY010000314.1 GCA_903864435.1 uncultured Chloroflexota bacterium
ACCACCGCTATCATCACCACCACCGCTGGCATCACCGCCGCCGCTGGCATCGCCGCCGCTGGCATCGCCGCCGCCGCTGGCATCATCGCCGCCGCCGCTGGCATCGCCGCCGCCGCTGGCATCGCCGCCGCTGGCATCGCCGCCGCTGGCATCGCCGCCGCCGCTGGCATCATCGCCGCCGCCGCTGGCATCATCGCCGCCGCTGGCATCACCGCCGCCGCTGGCATCACCGCCGCCGCTGGCATCATCAACCAAATCGCTGGTTGTGTCTTCAACCGCACTGATAAAGTCGTCGGCATTTTCCGGGTCAACGGTTTTCGCAAAGACGGACTGACTCAACTGCTTCACGAATTCATCCGCCGCCGCTGAAGCCAACCCTTTTTCCGCCAGTAGGTCAGCTAAGGCTTGGGGGTCATCCTTCACGGCGAGAATATCGCCCAGATCATCCGGGGTCAGGCCGGCCTTCGCCAGCAAGTTCGCCGCTTCCGCAGATTGGACAGCCACTAGCTTTTCCGGGTTCATCACTTCCCCGTTGGTTCCCATCACCCCTTCGATATTCACCAGCGCCAGCTGTAACGCCGCGCCATCGAATCCCTTTTCCTCTAGATAGGCTTTGACGGCTTCCAGATTGCCCAGCGCCAGAATCTCGTTAATGGATTGCGCGGGCAACCCCAGCCCTTCCAGCCGGTAGATCATGTTCTGAATGGTGAAACTATCTAGCTTCTCGCCCGTGACTCCCTGTGCGGCCATCATACTGGCTGCACCCTGAATGTTCTGGATTTGGGCGTCCGTGTAGCCTTTTTGCTGCAAAAACGCAGCCAGTGCTGCCGGATCATTGAGATACGGGGAGGCTTCAAAAAAGAGGTTCGACGGGATGCCCATCTTCTCTAGGGAGGACATCAGCGTATTGGTCAGCATGGCGTATTGCAACAGGTTCGCGTTGCCCGCATCCTGAATCAATGGTGCGGCTTGTTGCAGCAGGTTCTGCGCTTGTTCCGCCGTCAGCCCCTTTTTAACCAGAGCTTCCACCATCGCCATCGGATTGTTCACGAGGGGCAGAAGAACATCCAGATCAGTGACCGACAGCTTGTAAGGCGCAAGCAGCGCCATCGCATCACTTAGAAGTTTGTTCGATGCGCCGGGATTCACAATGCCGGACAGCGCGAAAATGTTGGTCGGGGTCAAAAACTGCTGTACCTGCTCTGAGGTGTAGCCATATTTCACGAGAACGGCAGCAATCGCCTGTGGGTCGCGCCCTGCAACGGATAAATCACGGAATGCCTCCGGTGGGAGGTTGTTCGCTTGCAAAAATGCCAAGCCCTGTTCAGCCCGCGTTGACTGTTGCGCGGCAACCATTTGCACCGCCGTCAACAGCAGCAGCACGACGAGGAAACGGAGAACCCATTTTGTCCACATTTTACGAAAGCTCCTTGCTCCTAGAAACACAAAATGGCACGAACGTACAGATCGTGCCAAAAAACCATCATTGCAAAAACCCCATTCTGTTCTCCTTAATTTAGAGATTTCTATTTAGGCCATATTATAATCTTGGCTTAATTTCAAATTTAATTTTACAACCAATCACCGTGAGGATGCGTAAAGGTTAGGCGTGTTCTGTGTGAGTGTATGCGGGGCTGTGGTACATTCACCCCGACCACAACGAAAAAGGCCGCACACCATGAAGATCACCCAACTCGAACTATTCAAAGTCCCGCCGCGCTGGTTGTTCCTGAAAATCTCCACCGATGAGGGCGTGTCCGGTTGGGGCGAACCCGTCGTCGAAGGCCATGCGGATACCGTCGCCGCCGCTGTGAACGAAATCGCGGAGTATGTGGTGGGCAAAGACCCTGCCCGCATTCAGGACATTTGGCAGACGCTGTATCGCGCCCGCTTCTACCGGGGCGGCGCGGTGATGATGAGCGCCATCGCCGGCGTAGATCAAGCCCTGTGGGACATCAAAGGCAAGGCGGCTGGCCTGCCCATTTACGAGATGCTCGGCGGCAAAGTGCGTGATCGCATCCGCGTGTACTCGTGGGTGGGCGGGGATCGTCCGGCGGACATCGCCCGTCAGGTGGCAGACCGGATGGCGCTAGGCTTCACCGCCATCAAAATGAACGCCACCGAGGAGTTGCAGTTCATCGACTCCGGCGACAAGGTGGACGCGATGGTGGAGCGCATCGCGGCGGCGCGGGAGGCTGGCGGGAGCAAGCTCGGCATCGGTGTGGATTTTCACGGGCGCGTCCATAAGCCGATGGCGAAAGTGCTGGCACGGGCGCTGGAGCCGTTCAACCTGATGTTCATCGAGGAGCCAGTGCTGCCCGAAAATAACGAGGCGCTGCGCGAGATCGCCGCCCACACGTCTACGCCGATTGCCACCGGAGAGCGCATGTACTCGCGCTGGGACTTCAAGCGCCTGTTGAGCGAGGGCGTGGTGGACATCATCCAGCCCGACCTGTCGCACGCGGGCGGCATCACCGAAGTCTACAAAATCGCGGCGATGGCGGAAGCCTATGATGTGGCACTCGCGCCGCACTGCCCGCTGGGGCCGATTGCGCTGGCGGCCTGCCTACAGGTGGACGCGGTAGCCTACAACGCCTTCATTCAGGAGCAGAGCCTCGGCATTCACTACAATCAGGGCAACGACCTGCTGGACTACCTGCAAGACCCGGCAGTATTCGCCTATCAGGATGGCACGGTGCAGTTCCCCGCCGCGCCGGGGCTAGGGATCGAGATCAACGAGGACGCGGTACGGGCGGCGGCAGAGCGCGGCCACCAGTGGCGCAACCCCGCGTGGCGACATGCCGATGGCTCCATCGCGGAGTGGTGAGGCGCGGCGGCCTGTGGAATAATAGCCCGTACCGACTCAGTAGGAACGAGATAGCCCACGATGCCCATTCCCCATGCGGTCAGTTTGATCCTGTTTGATATTGATGGCACGCTGCTGTGGCCTAAAGGCGCGGGGCGTACTTCGACGCGGTTGGCGATGCTGGAGGTATTCGGGGAAGTCGGGCAGATCGAGTCGCACTATTTCGGCGGCAAGACCGATTGGAGTACCCTGCTCGATTTGCTCGGCGGCACTTTCCCGCCCGAAGAAATTGAACGCCGGATGCCCGACTATCAACAGGCCGCCGCCCGTCATCTGTCCGCCGTGATCGGCAATTTCCCGGTGCAACCCTGCCCTGCGGCGCATGATACCGTCGCAGAGACGCGGCGGCGCGGCCTGCTGGCGGGAATCGTCACCGGCAACGTGCAAGCCACCGCGCCCATCAAACTGCGTACTGCTGGCTTCGACCCCGACTGGTTTCCGGTGGGCGCGTATGGCAGCGAACATCCTGACCGCAACCGCCTGCCCGCGCTGGCGCTGCAACGGGCGGAACACCATCTAGGGCGACGAATCGCCCCGCAGGAAGTGGTCGTGGTGGGCGACACGGCAGCGGACGTGGCCTGCGCCCGTGCGTTGGGCGCAATCGCCGTCGCGGTGCGGACAGGCTACGCCACCGCCCCCGGCGAACTGGATGCCGCCGCGCCGGATTACCTGCTGGACGACCTGAGCAGCTTCTACGGTGCGGTTATCGCCTGACTGAACCTCACCCCTCCATCACGCGGAGTACCGCTATAGAGAGGGGAAGCAAGACGTATCTGTTTGTCTGACTCCCTTCGCCATGACGCGCAGCGGAAGGGCGGGGGGATGAGGGTTTTCCGAATACATCCACAGTGGAGCAACGAACCATGAAAGTGACCTATGACGCGGCGGTGGATGTCTTGCGAATCCTATTCAACGATGCACCGATTGCCGAAAGCGATGAGGACAAGCCGGGGGTCATCCTCGACTATGCCGAAGATGGCAGTCTGGTGGGCATGGAAATCCTCGACGCTTCCAAGCACATGAATAACCCCAACGGCGTTGAATACGCGGTGGTCGGCGTAAAAGCGGCCTGACGGCTTACGGTTTGAACAGTTCCCACAACTGGTTGACCAGATGGCGGTTGTGTGTGAAGGTGTGGGTCATCACCGCCGTCAGCCCGAACACCGACAGCATCAACACCCACATCATCGGTGAAGGCGCAACGAACGCGAACGGTTCCGGCACTAGGAACGGCACCAGCAACGTGAGGAACGCCAGCACCAGCCCCAGCACCACCACCCGCCAGTGCGTCCGCACAGTTTGCGGCTCGAACAATTCCACGCCATGCACGTTCCAGAAGATCAGCGTCCCTAGCAGGCCGATGAACATCGTCACCACGCTACGCGCCACATGCACATTCTGTCCGCTGCCGAAGTAGGCCACCGCGTATAGCACTGCCAGATGCACCGCGCCAATCGTGCCGGCGATCAACACATAATCCAGCACATCGCGCCGGAACTGCTTCATGAAGGCCGGACGGATGATCTTGAAAGCGATCAGCGTAGCAGGAATATTGACTGTGCCGAAGGTGATCCAGCTAATCTGGATCGGGCTGGTGGGGAACGGCAGCGTCATGAAGCCCACGAAGAAGATCAGCACGATGTTGTAGAAGTTCTTGACGAGGAACAGCTTGGTCGTGCCGTAGATGGTCTGCGTGATGGCCTTGCCTTCCTCGAAAGCGAGGGGCAGCGTGGACATGGCATTGTTCAGCAGCACAATCTCCGCCACATCCTTAGCGATCTGTGCGCCGTCGTTCATGGCAATCGCCAGATGCGCCTCTTTCAACGCGGGGACATCGTTCACGCCGTCGCCCACCATCGCCACATATTCGCCCTGCCGCTTGAGCGCCGCCACCAGTTTGCGCTTGGTTTCCGGCTCGATGCGGGCGAACAGGTCGCCTTCCATCGCCGCGCTCTCTAGCTCGTGCGCCGACATGCGCTCCAACTGGTCGCCAGTGAAAACAATCCGCACCTCAAGGCCGGAGGCCAGCGCGATAGACCGCACCGTTTCCAGATTGTCGCCGGAGATGACCTTCAAGCGGACATCCTGCTGACGGAACGAGTCCAGCGTGGCCTGAATATCCGGGCGGATTTCGTCGTTGAGGATGATGAGCGCCAGCGGGTCGCTGGCGAGTGCGTCGCTATCCGTCAACACCTGTGCGGCGCGGCAGAAGGCCAGCACGCGCAGCCCGTCCGCTGCCAGTTTTGCGGCTTGCGCGGCGGCTTCCGGCACACGGGCGGGGTTGAGCAAGCGTTCCGGCGCACCGAGGATGAGCGTTTCATCCTCAAACACCACCGCGCCCCATTTGCGGCTGGAATTGAACGCGATTTCGCCGCGTTTGATCGTATTCGGAATGCTGCCCGCAGCCAGCTTGCCCACGAATTCGGCGACTGCGCCAGCGGTGCGGTTGCGGTGCGCCAGATTGCCCGTGTAGCGCCGCAAATCCGCGATCAAGGCGCTTTCGGGGCGGTTATCCAGCGGGACGAGGCACTGCACCGACAACTGGTTGCGGGTGAGTGTGCCGGTTTTGTCGAAGCACAGTACCGTGACGTTCGCCATCGACTCGACGGCGTTCACGCGCTGGATGAGCGTCTGGAAGCGGGTAATGCTGATCGCGCCGATCGTCAGTGAGAGCGTGGCGGTCAGCACCAAGCCCTGCGGCACGATGCTGCTGATGAACACCACCAGACTGCGGACGACTTCCAGCAGCGGTTCGCCGCGCAGAATGCCCGCCAGCATCAGCATGGGCATCACGATCAGCATCACCACCAGCGCCACTTGCACGATGGCGGAGATGCGGTGCTGCGTGGGTGTGAGGACGTTCTTGTAAACTTTGGCGATGGTCGAAAGCTGGTTCAAGGTGCTGGCGCGGCCTACGCGGGTGGCCACCATCACGCCCGTGCCGGCGATGCAGAACGAACCCGAAAACAACTCCGCGTCGGTATCCTTGAATACCGCGTCCGACTCGCCCGTGAGCTGCGACTCGTCCATCTCCAGCGCGTCGCTGTGCAGCACGCGCCCATCCACCACGATGCGATCGCCCGGTTCCAGCGGGATCACATCATCTTTGACCAGTTGCAGAATCGGCACATGCGTCAGTTGCCCGTCGCGGTAGACCGGCACATCTTTGGCGGAAAGCGCCGCCAGTTGATCGAGCTTGCGCTTGGCGTTGATCTCCTGAAACATGCCCAGAATCGAGTTGCTGACCACGCTGAAGCCAGCGAAAATGGCGGTGGAATAGTCCTGCATGATGATGACCACCACTAGCAGCACCGTGAAGATAATGTTGAACAGGTTGAACAAGTTATCGCGCAGGATGTGCCAGTAGGTGCGCCCCACTCGCGGCTTGAAGTTGTTGCTTTCGCCACGCGCCACCCGCTGGGCGACTTCGGCGCTGCTCAAACCCGCATAGTCGGCAATCGGAACGGGAGTAGATGAATCAGACAAGCGGGTTTCTCCCCGGATGATAATCGAGATAAATATGATCCGTTGCGCATTATAGCGTGTTCACGCGGCACGGGCTATGCGACTGCGTGACGAACAGGCGTGGCGCTCGGTTTAAGACAGGGCGCTAGGGCGAGGATGATAAAGTTGAGTGCCGCGTCGTTGCGGGATGGGCTGATCGCGCACGACGCCTTATTTGGACTGCGGGCGCAAATAGACGAACCAGTACATGCCGCCCACCATCACCACACCGCCGATGATGTTCCCTAGCGTGACCGGAATCAGGTTATTGACGAAACCGCCGAGGGTGAGGGTACTCAGGTCGAGTCCGGTGCTGGCAACAAAGGCCGGATCGAAGGTCTTGATGAGCAGCGCCACCGGGACAAAATACATATTCGCAACCGAATGCTCGAAGCCAGCCGCCACGAATCCGGTGATGGGGAACAAAATCGCCATGATCTTATCGGTGGTGGTGTGCGCCCCCATCGTCAGCCACACCGCGATGCACACCAGCGCGTTACACAGAATCCCCAGTGCCAGCGCCTGCCCGAAGCCGTAGTGCATTTTGTTCGCCGCCACCGTCAGGATGGACACGCCCACCGCACCGCCGCCAAACGTGTGTTCGCCGGAGAGGAACACCAGCACCGCCGAAATGACCGAGCCGATGAAATTCCCGCTGTAGACCAGCGCCCAGTTGCGCAGCAAAGCGCGGGTGGTCACTTTGCGACTGGCCCACGCCATCGTGATGAGCGTGTTGCCCGTAAATAGTTCCGCCCCTGCCAGCACGATCAAGATCAGGCCGAGGCAGAATGCCAGCCCGTACAGAAGGCGTATGATGCCGTAGGGCAGCACGCCGGCGGCGCCCGCCGTCATAATGGTGGCGAACAACCCGCCCATCGAGACAAACCCGCCCGCCAGTATCGCCAGCATCAACGTATTGACGGCGCTGAGGTTGGCTTTCTTCACGCCCGTCTGGGCGGCGCGTTCGGCAATTTCGGCAGGCAGCAGGGCATCCAGTTTCGGCATCTCGGTCATCGGGCGGCGCTCCACATAACGCTAAGTCTGTGTGGAGTATAGCAAGGGTACAAGCGCGGCGGCGCGTGCAGAATGTCACGCCGCCGGGCGCAAAGTTTCCTCTTATGCGAACATCCTAGCCAACCCCAACAGCACTCTAGCTCAGACCTAAATTGCAAAATGGCTATAAACGATGTACGAATCCGGTTATTCGCAATTCGACAAAAGGCTCATCTGAATATGCCCGATTTCGAACTGGTTGCTTCCACGCCAGAACCCCTCGATGCAGATGGGTTTAACCCCTCAGTGATGCTGCCTTATGGGTTAATGACCACCCATATACAGTCAGCGATGGAAGAATTTTTGGAATTTCTCGGTTTCATAAACGTTCAGTTATTGGGTCGTAAGATACCTCGTCTGGAACGATTTTTAATGCCAGCCAATTTCAGCAGTTTGGTAGGCGAATTCATGAATGTTTCCATTCCCAAGTATTGCCCTACGTTAGTGAAAAACCGTTATCACAACGGACATCCCGACCTCATACCACAGGGAATGTTTCCTAACGATGGAGTCCAATATGCACATGAAGGGATAGAAGTGAAAGCCTCGCGGTATGCGAGGGGATGGCAGGGACACAATCCAGAGGCAATCTGGCTGATGGTATTTAGTTTTGAAGCAAACAGTGCGAACGATGCAAACAAAAATCTACCTGCGCGTCCATTCCGGTTTGCAGGTGTGTTTGCCGCGAAATTAGATCTTGAAGACTGGACGTATGCAGGGCGTTCTGCCACCAGTCGTAGAACGATTACAGCGAGTGTCAATCCCACCGGTTTGCAAAAAATGCAAGTGAACTGGGTGTATAAAGCCTCAAATCAACTGATGCTGGATGATACCCGTTCCCCTGTAGAGGAGACTTAGCGGCTGTACGGCCTGTGTCGCCATATCGAAATAGCTTACATGTCGCTCGACACCGATACATTTAAGTTTCATCGCTTCTGCTGCCGCCACTGTCGAACCAGACCCCATAAATGGGTCTGCAATGATTCCCTCGCCCAACGGTAGTGCAGCGAAAACCAGTTGACGAAGGAATAACTGCGGCTTAATACTTGGATGATTTGCGAGTTCCCGCTCCAGTTTCGGAGTACGCGCACTTTCAATAAAATCCTCGAATGGATTGCCATCTGGACGACGGCGTAACCCTCCGGTCTGAAATTCCCTTAAACAATCCCCCACTTTCATACCGGGAAGCAAAGGTTTACGAAATATCCCCCAAGGTTCATAACAACCTCGTGGCATTGAGCAAACATCGGGAAATTCTTCCTCAAAGTTTTTGGGGCGATCGCCGCCGCGCAATGTTCGCACTGTGCGTATTAACATGCCCCGGTATTCCAGCCCGCCTTCCACAAGTGCTTCAAAAACCATCTGCGATAAGAACGTGTTTGAGGCAATGAATAGATGCCCGCCCGGACGTAACGCATGTAAGGATACCTTCGCCCATTCAACAAAAAATCGCCTGACTGCTTGGCGTTCTTTTGGGTTTAGTGCGGTAAATCGGGGCAACGGGGAACGAACGTGACCATCAAATGAAGGTGGGATTCTCCATATTCCCCCGTTGCCATTGGCTCGTTTTTCCAGCTGGTCAAAATCATATTCTTTCACACCATAGGGCGGATCCGTGACGATAGCATGAAGTGACGATTCGGGTATTCGCCCAAGCCATTCAAAACAATCTGCATGGATAAGCAGCGATTGACCGATTTCTTGGGTACGGTAATCTAGTTTTAGGTCGAGTACATTACTTTGCGAAGCGAATATCCCGGCTTCAGCACTAGCATGTTTCATTATTTATTCTCGCTCTCATCCACATTTTCGCGTGCAGGAATTTTGTTCCCCGGTTGACGCCATTCTAAATCAAATCTTGAATCCCTTGAAATATGGATGCGCTATTGTAATCAACATTTGTTGTATTCATGTCTCACAATAGCCAGTTTTCTGTTTTGCCACCCAAGCCTTTTGGTTTTTGCCGCCCCCCTCACCCCATCAGCAGCGTGAACGTTTGCACCGCGCTCCACGCGCCGGCCACGCCGTTCAGTCCCACCGCCTGCACCCGCCAGTAGTAGGTGCGAGCGCCGAGCGCAGGCGTGGTGAAGGCTTGCGCGTCGCCAGTGATAGAATATTCGCTTAATCCGGCACTGAAGGCGCTGTTGAGCGCGATTTGCAGGCGGTAGCGTTCCGCCCATGTGATGCGTGTCCACGTCAGGGTGGCGGTGCTGGCACTGGCGTACAGCGTGGGCACTTCGCTCATGGCGGCGGCCAGCGTCGCGCACGGCAGGCACACATCGTTTTGCCGGATGATCGCCCAGCCCGCCATCGTGTTCCATGACATAAAAGTAGTATTCACGTTCCATACGATCATCATCCGCACCACGCCGCCCTCGCGGGAGAGCGTGGCGGCCTGTGCCAGCCAATCCGCCTGTTCCTGCGCCGAGGTGTTCAGCCCCCATTCCAGTCCGGCGGGCAATCCGCCCAACCCGTCCGGGGACACGTAGCCCAGTTCAGTGAAGCACAGCGGCTTGGTGGGGAAGGTGCTGCGGTACAGGTTGACCATCGTCGGGTAGTAGCGGGTGTAGTGGGTGCTGCTGCCGCGTGGGTCGCCGCTGCTGGCGCTGGGGGGCAGCACACCTTCGTTATAGTGCAGGCCGGTGCAGTCGAAATAGGCGTCCGCGCCCGCCGCCTTCATCTGCTGGATGAAGATGTTGTCGTCGCAGCCGTTGGCGGTACAAAACCCGCCGAAGTAGCCCGTCGGGGCGGGTGCGCCGCTGATGACCATCACGTTCGCGTCGGCGGCTTTGATGGCGGGGTAGGCCGCTTTCAGCATCTTGGCATAGTTCGTCCCGCTGATCTGTCCCACAGGCCATTCTTGATCTATGTTCGGTTCATTCCAGACTTCGATGGCATCAGGATGCAGCGCGGCCACCGCGCCCACGAACGTCGCGTAGTCGGCGTAATACTGCGTGGGGTTGGCGGCCAGCGCACTTTTATCCCCGATGATGCTCAACAGCACTTTGAAACCGTGATTGCGGGCGTGGGTAATGACATTTTGCGCGTCGGCGGTGGAACCGCTGGACGGGCGGCTGATCTGCATCTTCATCCACTTCATCTTGGCGGCCTGCATCTCCGCCGGATGCGAGAAATCCAGAATTTGCCCGCCCAGTTCAAAGCCAGAAGCGGATTGGGCGTGCAGGGGAGCGCCCGGCAGCAGCAAGACGAGGCAGAGGACAGCGATCAACCAGCGGTACAAAACTATCTCCTTTGTGCATCCTATTCTCCACTGTAGACCCAAAATACTTGTGCGTGAATGGGAGATTTTGGCATTACCCCGATAAAATAGAGTCATAAGTTGTCTCCTTGGTTAAACTATCAAAAGAACAAGGAGCAATCAAAATGGCACCGCGAAAACAGTACAGTGAAGAATTCAAACGGGATGCGATTCGCCTCCAGGAAACCAGTGGGAAGTCAGTGGGGGCAATCGAGGGGGAATTGGGCTTGAGCCATAACCTGTTGCGCCAATGGAAAAAGCGTTATCAAGTGAATAAGGTGACAGAGGGTCTTGAACGGAGTGAGATGGAACAGTTGAAAGCGGAATTGCGGCAGGCAAAGCGCGAGCTAGAAATCACCCGTCAGGAACGGGATATTCTAAAAAAAACAGTGCAGATTTTCTCGAAGGAGGTGCGGCAATGAAATATGCGGCTGTTGCCGCCTGTGGGGATGAGGTTCCGGTCAGTCGGGTGTGTGAGGTGCTGAATGTGTCGCAGAGCGGCTACTACGCCTGGCGCAATCGCCCACCAGGCGAACGGGAGCAGTCCAACCAGGGTTTAGGTGAGCGCATTCAGGCGATCTGGCAGCGGTTTCGCGGGATTTATGGGGTGCCCCGCATTCACGCTGAACTGCAAGATCAGGGCGAGGCGGTGGGTCACAATCGTGTTGCCAGGATCATGCGGCAATTGGGCTTACGCGGAAAAGGGTCTCGGAAACGGCAACCGCGTACCACGCAATCCAATCCCGATCACCGGTTTGAACCGAATGTGCTTCAGCAACACTTTGACACCTCCCAACCCGATGCGGTCTGGTTGACCGACATCACCTACATTCCCACCGATGAAGGCTATCTGTATGTTGCCGGTGTCATGGACTTGTACACGCGCCAAATCGTTGGATTGAGCATGGCATCCCATCTGCGTTCCGAACTGACCGAATCCGCTTTGCACATGGCGCTCACTCAACGACAACCGACCGATCCGCTTGTCCATCATTCTGACCGGGGTAGTCAGTATACCGCTGAGGCTTATCGCAACCTGCTGCGTGCTTACCCAATCACCGTCAGCATGAGCCGCACCGGGAATTGTTTGGACAATGCCCCGATGGAAAGTTTCTGGGCAACACTCAAACGTGAATGTGCCGATGGCATTTTTCACTCGCTTGCCCAAGCACGAACTGAAATCTTTGGTTACATCATCGGATTCTACAATCGGGTACGGCGCCATTCCTCTTTGGCCTATCTCAGTCCCATCGACTTTCAACAGCAGTTTATGAGACAAATTTGTACTCCATCAAATTAGGGTATTGCCAATTTGGCTATTCAAGGGGGGAGGCCTGTCTTTATTACTTTGTTTTTAGTGTCCCATTTGGTTCGGTGATGTACGTGACAGTCGGGTGTATGCTACGTATAGACTCATATTACAGGGTACACCGCGATGGTTAGGCTTGAATTCGAGGCTGCGAAAAAACTGATCAAAGAGCGCCGTTATCAGGAAGCGAGAGCGCTCCTCAAGACAATAGATCATCCAAAAGCCATTGAGTGGCTCGCCAAGCTCGACAAGCTATCACCGGAAACGCCCGAAAGCCATGATGCGGCTTTTCTCCATTTGACAGATGGTACGGTGCTTGAAATCGTAGATGCGCCCGACAAATCGAAAAGAAAACCGCGCAAGCGCCCGCCCCTGTACTTGACCCACCGCTTACGTCCGCTACTGCCCTTTGTTGTCGTGGTGCTGGTCGCGCTGGCGTTGGGCTTTGGGGGCGCGCTCTTGCTCTTGCGGCCTGTGGTAACTCCTGTACCAACGGCATCCGTGAGTACCGCCGATTCTACATCGATTCCCCTTCCGGCGACCTCCTTGCCAGACAGCAATGTGCCCTCGGACGCGCAGAGCCTGCTACTCGCAAATATCGCACAAAAAGCGTTGGGCGATCAGGATACCGATCTTGCTCTCCGGTTGGCGCTGGAAGCCAACCGAGTGTCGCTGCCCCGCATTCAGGTACAGCGTGCGCTCTTTGCAGCCGCCTATGCACCGGGAGC
>CAIPFY010000315.1 GCA_903864435.1 uncultured Chloroflexota bacterium
CTCAGCGTGAGTCAGTTGAGTGCCACGCCGGTTCCTGTGCCGGATTTTGTTCGCAACAGCGTTCCGCCACCTAGCGCCACGCAAACGGTGGGCGATCTGGACATCCTGTTCACGCTCACACCGGGCGGGCCGGGGGTGAATACTTACGATGCGCTCATCACCCGCGCCGGACAGCCTGTAGACGGGTTGGGCGTGAAGGTGCAGATGGTAGACCCGAATCGGGATCGGCGCAGCCGTTGGCTGACCGCCGAGGATTCCGATAGCGGGTTGTATGTGTCGGCTGGCGCTGAACTGGATCAGGCGGGGGCGTGGTGGTCGCTGGTGGATGTGACCCTGCCGGACGGGACGCAGCAGCGTGCCGCGTTCCGATGGGATATTTCGGAGGCGGCTTCCGTGATTCAGGCGCAGCCGCCCGGTGTGGTTCATCTGCTGGCGCTGCTAGGGGTGCTGGCGGCGCTAGGGTGGGTGCTGTACCCGTCTGCCCGTAGAGGGTATGATCGGCTGGATTTGAACCCTGCCACCGTGACTGTCGGGCTGGCGGCTGTGGCTGGAACGGTATTTTTCACCCTTGTGGGATTTGTGTTCATTCTGAACGCGCAGGCACAGTACGAGGATTCGATTAATCCACCGCCGACTGTGGTCAATACGGTTTTACCGGACGCGGATTCGATTATGCGCGGTATGGCGCTGTATACACAGGCTTGCGCGGGGTGGGAAGGTAGCGCCCTGCGCGACTTGATCGAACGACTGCCGCGCACCCGCGACGATCAGCTATTGGCGGCCACCCGCGACGGTTGGATGGGGCTTCCGGCCTGTTTGCCCATCCCCGACGAGCTTGCCCGCTGGAATCTGGTGAACGCGATTCGCACTTTTGAGGCTGCTGCCCCGCCAGCAGGTTGAAACCATTACGAGGAGGATTGACGATATGACTCTCACTGTCACCGCCGCGCCGGACGATCAAGCACTGGCTGATCGCATCGGGCATGATCTCAAAGCCAACGGTCAAACGGTTGTTCCCGAAGTGGCGTCCGGTTCCAAGAACCTGTTAATCGCCATCTTTTCACCCGCCAGTGTGAATAGTCCGGCGGTTCTGGGGCAAGTCTACCGCGCTCTGGACAACGGTCAGCATGTGATTGCGGTGCTGGCGAAGCCTACGCCGCTGCCCAAACTGATTGACCACCTGCGCCCGCTGGACTTCAGCACCGACTACCAGCCGGCGGCGCTGCTGACCGAAATTCAGCGGTTGACCGCGCCCGATGCGCCCCTGCCTCTGAAGGTGCTGACCCCGAATACGCGCCGCAAGAACAATAATCTGGGCTACTGGCTGGCGCTGCTGGCGTTGGTGTGGTTGATTATCGGGTTTGTGGCGATTGGCATCGGCGGCCTGCAAGCCCCCCGCGATGAATACAACTCGATTGAAACTATTGAGGCGGCGACAGTGAACGCGGTTCTGGCGCGTAATATCCCGCGCAGCACGGATGAAGCCGCCAATTTCCCGGCTACCTTGCTGGCCGCACCGACAGCACAGCGCCCGCTGCTGATCGGCACGGCGACGGCGATCAACGCGCCCCGCCCGACCCGCAGCAGTCCTTAACGAACCCCGTGCTTGGGCGTAGAATCAAAAGCGGCGCCCCGAAGGACGCCGCTTTTGAAATCGGGCTGAACTTAGATGTTGCGAACCAGATTCGAGAAGATGTTGCCGATGGCCGGGCCAAGCAGCGCCAGAATGACGATCACGACAACGGCGACCAGCACGAGGATGAGCGCGTATTCGACCAGACCCTGACCTTCTTCACGAGGCATGTACATCATGATGAGAACTCCTTGATTGATAATTCGTTAATGATTGGTGCGATATTCACCATTAGTTAAACTATAAATTGGATTTCGTGTGCGAGTCAATAGCGATTTCACAATCTTTATGAGTTCTGCACAAATCCAAATTTGGGTATGTGTGGCGGTTCGCTGCCGACGATTTGCTTTTACAATGTGACCTGCACCCGATGAATTCCGGTCGCGCCGCTGGGTGCCACATCCGCCACGCGCTCGATCTGGGGTGTGCCATTGCCGTCCACGCAGCGCACTTCAAACAGATGATCGCCCGCTTCAAAAGGCCACTCGTAGCGCCAGAGTACCCATGTGGTTTGCGACATCGGGCGGCGCAGGTCAGCTTCCACCCATTCCCCTTCATCTACGCGCACTTCCACCTTCGAGATGCCACGATCACCGGCATGAGCGATTCCGCCCACCGGGACGCGCTTCTGATCGCCTTCACCCGTCAGGTTGTCAATGGCTACGGTGTCAATCACGGACGTGGCACGCATGAGCGCCGCTTCATCCCAACCGCGCCGCACCCAGTAGCCTTCGTCCCACGCCGCCACCGCTTCGATAGTCGAAATCCATTTGGGCTGTTTCATGCCGTAATGATTCGGGATGTAAATGCGCAGCGGGAATCCGTGTTTCACCTCCAGCGGCAGCCCGTCCCACGCATAGGCCAGCATGATACGCTCATCTTTGCGGATCAGGTCGAGCGAGACATACTCATCAAAACTGTCCGCCGAACTGATCTTCAAATAAGTTGCATCCGCTTTCAGGGGGACATCTTTGAGCAGCGTTTGCAGGCTGACCCCCGTCCAACGCTGTGTGCCGATCAAGTCCCCGCCCACGCCGTTCGAGATGCAGGCCAGTGTCACGAACTCATCTACCGCCGGATAAGCCCGAATCTGGGCGAGTGTCATTTCCAGCGGGGTATCCACTAGGCCCTGCCATTGAAGCCGCCACTCGGATTCGCGTATCGAGGGCGGTAGCAGGTTGATGTCAATGCGGTAATGGTTGGTCAGCGGTGTCAATTCCGGGCGTGTGCCGGGGACAGGGAGCAGCGGATCATCGGCATTGGGCAGCGCGTTTGTTTCTGACCACGCCTGCGCGGTGGTGAGGGGGGTGGTGGGAACGGTTTCGCCAGTGGATGCGCTGACGGCGGCGGCGGGCTTGCCGGAGGCGATCAACGCGCCCAGACCCGCGCCGACGACGGTTACAACTGCGGTTGCGCCGCCCAGTGTGACCAGAAAGCGGCGGCGATCCATCACCAGCACATGATCTTCGGGGATGGGGGGCGCAGGGGGCATAGACGGAACAATCGCCACTTCCGGCGCGGTCAGTCGTTCATACGCCCATGCCAGCGCCACTCCCCAGCCCCCGAATGTCGCCAGAATCCAGAATCTACTGAACAGCGTGCTGGTGGTCGCCACAAGGTTGACCGCCGCGCTGATGAACATGACGGGTGCGCCCACCGCAAGGCCGACTAGCAGCCCCAGTAGCCGCCAGCGGGACGGTCGCGCCATCTGGAACAGGTTGAAGCCCACGCCGCCCGCCACTGCGCCTGTTACCAGCAGCCCGATCACCGCCAAAACCTGTTCGGCAATCTTGGCGGCGCTGGAGGTTTCGCCAAGCTGGAAGGTGGTGATGAGGGTCACAATGGTGCGGATGCCGAACCGGATGATGTCGCCGGGTAGCACACGACTCGCCCAGTCGAACATATCAAACGGCGCGAAAGGGGTGCCGATGATTTGTGCAGCCAGATACAGGAGGGCAGTTAGCGCCAGCGCCAGCAGCGCTCCGATCAACGCGCCCCAGCGCAGCCCCGGTTTCGGTTGCTTTCCCATAGTTGTTCACCTGTTCCAATAATTATGTGGAGTAGATTACTTCCATTTGAATAGGGATATTGTATGCGCAGAGTCGTAGTTCGGGCGGTAATTTGGATTTTTTCTAGGCGAACGCTTACAATCATGGTTCTTGATCGGCGCGGGTGGATGACCGCCGCGCCCTGTACAAAGGCGTTTATTATGATCGTTGTGGATGCTCATCAGGATATTGCTTATAACGTGCTGTGCTATGGTCGTGATTACCGCCGCAGCGCACTGGAAACCCGCAGCATCGAAACAGACCCCGCGCTGATCGCACGCCGGGGGAGTGCTACGCTCGGCTTGCCGGACGCGCTGCTGGGGCGGGTGGCGATCACGTTTGCGACGCTGTTTGTAGCGCCCGATGATGGCGACCCGAACGCGCCTTGGGCGAACTTTAGCTATAAGACACCCCAGCAGGCTTATAAGCTGGCGATGGATCAACTGGATTACTACAACCGGTTGGCGGACAGCACGCCGAAGGTGCGCCTGATTAAGACGGCTGCCGATCTGGACGCGGTGCTGGCGACATGGGAAGACGGCAAGCCGATGTCCGAACGTCAGCAGGGGATGGTGCTGCTAATGGAAAATGCCGACCCCATCCTCGAACCGAAGCAGTTCGAGGAATGGTACGAGCGCGGCGTTCGGTTGGTTGGCCCCGCATGGGAAGCTACGCGCTATGCAGGCGGTACCGGCCATCCGGGGCCGCTGACGAAACTGGGCTATGAACTACTGGAGGTGATGGCGAGCTTTAACGCCATCCTCGATCTGTCGCATCTGGCAGAGCAGGCGTGTATGCAAGCCCTCGACCGCTACGAGGGGATTATCATCGCCAGCCACAGCAACCCGCGCAGTTTCCGCAATACCGATCGCCATTTGACGGATGAGGCCATCAAGCGCCTTGCGGAGCGCGAAGGCGTGATGGGGATTGTTCTTTACAACCGTTTCTTGAGCGACAACTGGACAACCGGCGACCCCAAGAGCAACGTCCCGCTAGATGTGGTCTTGAGCGCGATTGATTATGTGTGCCAGATGACGGGCAGTTCCGCGCATGTGGGCATCGGCAGCGACTTTGACGGGGGCTTCGGTCTGGAGAGTACGCCCGACGGATTGGATACCGTCACCGACCTGCTGCGGATTGGCGATGGCCTGCGGGCAAAAGGCTACCCGGAAGCGGACATTGAGGCCATCCTCAGCGGTAACTGGCTGCGAAAACTACGCCAAGCCCTGCCAGCCGGATAAGGCGTGATTCTATGATTCGTATCGCGCAGTTTGGCATTGCCATTGGCATTCTCGGAGCCGTGTTGACGTTCATGGGATTGTTCCCCGGCGTTACCGGCCTCGAACCGGCAAGCGGCATTGGCATCATGCAGATTTTCACCATTTTGACCGGATTCACGCTGCTCATCACGGGCGCGTTGATTTACGTCAAGTTCACGTTCTACAACAACAGCAGCGCCAATTTGCTTCAGCAGATTGGCGTTCGTCTGGCACTCACGGGGCTGCTGTTCGCTTCGATGACCGGCATTGCCGATGTCCTCGGTTTCGGTTCGCACCCCCGCACCGCCACCTCGGACGTGCTGTTCGGGGTGCTGCAAGCGGCAGGCATCATCGGCAGCTTTGTGATGGCCTGCATCGGTGTGCTGATTTACGCGCTGGCTGGCGAACCGGATTAAGACATTACGTGCAACAACGATATTGAATTTTATAGTTTCTTAGAACGAGCTTAACAAACCCCTGTTATGTTCGTTCTGTGTTCTTTACTATTCCATAAGGGGTGTCCTCGTATGCGTAAGTTTGCGATCATCGCCGTCCTGTTGATGGTGTTTGCAGCCGTTATTCCTGCTTTTGGACACGAAGATTCTAATTCGGGGCATATTCGGATTGTGCATCTTTCGTCAGATGCTCCTGCGGTGGATGTGTATGTGAATGGTCAGAAAAGTGATGTGGCTGGACTGTCGTTCGCGCATGCTTCGGCGTGGGCTGAACAGGGCGCGGGTTCGGTTCAGGTCGCGCTTGTACCCACTGGTGAAACCAAGCCAGTCACCACCCCGGTTCAGTTCATGCTGGACGCGAATGGGTGGCTGACGGTGGCGGTGGTTGGTTCGGCGGTCAATGGCACGCTGAAAATGGTGGCGATTGTTGAAGATTACCAGCCGATCGCGGAAGGTAGCAGCCGAGTCACCGTGTTTCATGGCATCGAAGACGCTCCCACCGTTGATATTCTGGTGGATGGCGCGACGGTCATTCGTGAACTGGCCTTCCCCGGCATTCGTGGTGACAACGATGGCGCGGTCAGCCTAGACGTTGCCGCTGGCACTCATCATGTGAAGGCCGTTCCGTTCGGTCGTTCGCAGCCCGTTGTGCTGGATCAGGGTCGCGTCATTTTCGTGACCGGTGTGAACTATCTGATCACGGCGGCGGGTACGGTTGCCGAACCCCGTCTGGTGATTGTGGCTACCAACCCGGCATAGGGTTATTGGCGTTTGCGAGTATTAGGGTAAGGATCAACGGAGCCTGTGTGAGTGGCTCCGTTTTTGTTGTCCATTTTCCGTTCAGATGATGACGGCGGACAGATGCGGGTCGGTGGGCGCATCGGTACGCGGCGGCGGGACGGGCGCTACCGGCGCGGCGGGCGGGTTGAGCAGTTCCACCAGCAGCGCGGTGAGATCGTTTTCAAAGCGGGCGCGGAAGGTTTTGAACGTTTCGCCCGCCCGCAAGCCGTACAGGGTGTAGGTGAAGTTTTCCTCGACCTGTTTGCCGGGGATGAGCATTTCCGGTTCCCACCGATCTGCCAGCACCCATACGCCTTGCGTGCGCTGATATAGCTCAAACCCGATTCGCACTTCACTTTGCTTGCCGGTCATCTGCACATCGAATGCGACGGGCAGGATGGAACTGCGCTCATTCACTTTTTTGCCGAAAGCCCCGATTAGCCCGTGCGCAATCGGGCGCACCTGCCGACTCAGTTGTTCGGGGGTGTGTTTGGCTCGTCCGCGCCGCGCCGCGTTCAGGCGGTTGACGTGGCGGCGGGTAGCGATCACCTGACTGCGGTTCACTCGACCATACGGGTCGTACTGACAGATGCGCAGCGCGGTCATTCGCCAGCCTTGCAGGTAGTCGTTCGTTTTTCCCAGCGGCAGTTTGCGAATGTGCCACGCGCCCTCCGGGGCTGTTGCCGGAAGTGATGCGTTTTGAGCGTTCAACTGCCAGCCTGCACGCCGTCCTGCCGGACTGTTCGGGTCTACAAACAGGGTGTTGGCATAGGGCGGTTGCCAGACCTCAAAATGCGGGGCGCGGCTAAATAACAGCCGCAGCACGATGAATATCAGCACCACGCCGACCAGCAGCGCCAGCGCGATTACCGCGGCGATGATGACCTGTACCGGATCATTCCAGTTGATCGGGATGCGCTGGCGCAGGTCGTTCAGGATGGTGCGCCCGGTGTCCTGATTGTCGGCGGGCAGCGGCGGCGGAAGCGGGGTGGGGCTGCCTTCAGCGAGGGCGGGGAACGACAGGGTGAGCGGAGCGAAGTTGCTGCGAATGTTGGCGCTGCCCGAAGCCTCCACTTCGTCTACCCCGACTGCCACCCGGAAGGTTTGCACGCTGTCCGGCGGGAAGGCGCTGGTCTGGAAGGTGAGGGCGACGGTGGTGATGGCCTGCGCTGGCAGGGGGGCAACGGTGGCGCGTGCCACTTCTTCGCTCGTCGAGAGAATGTTGAGCAGCGCTGTCGCCGGCAGGGAAGCCGCACCGCCGCGATTCCACACCTCAAATTCCACGACAGCCAGCCCATCTGGGGTGAAGCGGTTGCGGAGGTTGTTAATGGTATAGTCCGGTTCTTCCGGCGGTGGCGTTTGTGCCATCACCGGGAAGGCCATCATCAAACAAAGAACTAGCAGAATGAACCCGCGCATATTATCACCTGAACCCATCGCGCATGATGATCTTAATCTGCTCAGTTGCAAAGATGAAGAAATACAGGTAGCACCTAACGGTGCAGGTTATAGACGAGCGCTTTGAGCATGGGTTCGCGCCGCTGAAGCCGCCATGAGCGAGAGCGGATCACGTCGCCAAATAAGCGTTTGATCACCGAATGCACCGTTTCGCATTTCCATCGCTGCCCGAACAAGCCATCCAGGCGCGCCTGAGAAACCAAGTCTGCCCGTGCTTTACGTTCAGGATCAACCAGCTTGCCACCCCGTCGAATTGGTGGGACGAAATCGCGGTCGGTCAGTGTAGACGTATCGAAGCCCGCATCGGCTAGCAGTGTCCAGTCCCGTTTCCCGTGTTTCTGCTTGCCATAGCGAGCGATACGCGCCTTGAGCGGAACGAGAAAGCGGGTGTCATGCACCACATGATGAGCACTCGCCCCTGCCAGAATCAGCTGCGACGCTGTTCCAACCGCGTACACACCTTTTACCCAATCGCGGTATTTTCGTCCGCTGCGGGTGGTGTAGTAAGCGCTGGCTTGAGTGAAACGAAAGCCGGTCGCATCAACTGCGACCATGTCCTCCTTTCCCTCAAGCCGGGTGAGAACCTGTGCCAGCATCGCTTCCAAACGGGGCAGAGTCAACCGTTTGAGCATCCGCGAGATGGTGCTGTGGTCGGGGACTTGAGTGAGTTCCAACACCTCCCTCACTTCTGCACTTGCCAGTAACCACTCTTCGGTGTTGCGGTAGCTCAGATTCAGGTATTGGGTCAGCAGCAAACACACCACGATCTGGGGTTGCGTGAAGCGCTGTGGGCTTTTGGGATGGGCATAGCGCGGCATGCTCGCTTGGGCAGCGGCATACGCCAGACGGGCAAACCGGACGTACTTACTCTCTCGTTTTTCGCTCATGCCCTGATTTTACCTGCTACCCCAATCTTTGCAACTGAGCA
>CAIPFY010000316.1 GCA_903864435.1 uncultured Chloroflexota bacterium
AGATCGCGCTGCGCCGGACTGCCCCACACCACCAGATACCCGCCCACGCGCCCATTGGCCGCATCGAGCGTTTTCAAGCGCGTCTGCATCGTCCATCCTTTCATGGTGATAATCCCCGCCCCATTCTTCGTAGGGGACGGCCTGCGTGCCGTCCCGTTTTACTCTGCGTTACGGAGAGGAGCAGAGGTGAGGTTCCTCGCTTTCGTAGGGACACGGCGCAAGCCGTGTCTACCTAGCCACCCACCATCCCAAAACGATCAGGGGTGAGGGCAAGGGTTCTTCTTCAGCGGCCTCGCGCACCCTCCACACGCGGTATCCCTGTCGTGGTGCAGAGGCGGGCCGCCCATAGAGGCCGCAGGTGTTCGCCGCCGTTCGCCCGTGAGCGCGACGGCTTACTAACCCGGAAGCCATTGTGAAGTTGCGTCATGCGATCAGCGCGGCGGGCGCGCCCGGTCAGAGTGTGTCCTGAACGACGTGCGCGGCTGCCCATCCGGGGACGGGAGCGCGAAGGGTGGGGCGCTGCCCGCTGGCTGACCACTAGCACCTACAATAGACCACTTGTTCTGCAAAAGGGTGAACATTTGCCTGAGCATTTGCTCGAACATTTGCTTTTGGCGCGGGGATGAGGATTTTCCCCCTTCTCTTACCTCAACCGCACAAATTAGCTATAATTGCCCTATCCGACTCGATTGCGTAGCCAGACAGGACACCCCGCCTTGACCAGTCCGACCCAAGCCCCGCTGCCCTTCGCCCGCCATTTCAATCAGGGTCTATTTTCGGATTACTACCTGAACGAGATCGTCCCCGGCCTGCCAGAATGGAATGCCTTCTTGGAGAGCTTTAAAGAGCGACAAGCATTGCATAAAACCCTGACCGGGCTGCGTCAGCAGGTGAAGCCGGAAACGCTGAATGAATCGCAGTTGGAAGAACAATGGATAAAGCCCGTGCTAACCGCGCTGGGGCATCACTTCACGGTGCAGGTCAAAATCCGTTACACCGCAGGCGGCTACCGCAAGCCGGATTACGTGTTCGTGAGCAGCGCCGCCGAGGTGTACGCGCTGGCGGATGACATCTACGAGCCGCCCCGCATCGCACATGCGCTGGCGGTGGGCGATGCCAAAGCGTGGGGAACCAACCTCAACCAGACATCACAGACGGACGGACGCAACCCCAGCCAGCAAATTGATGAGTATTTGCGCTACAGCGAACTGGAATGGGGCATCCTGACCGATGGCCGCATCTGGCGGCTGTACCACCGCGACAGCAGCAAATACAACCGCTATTACGCGGTGGATTTGGATGCGCTGCTGACGGGCGAAAACGTGGATGACCTGCTGTACTTTTACGCTTTCTTCCGACAGGAGGCGTTCACCTCCGGTTGGCTGGCGAAAGTGCTGAAAGGCAGCGAGGACTTTGCCGAAAAACTATCCGACAAGCTGGAAGAAGAAGTTTACGAGGCGCTGGAAGGCATCGCGCAGGGGTTTCTGGATTACCGCCGCAACCGCCTGACCCCCACGCCTGAAACGCTGCGAATGGTCTATGAGCAGAGTCTGGTGCTGCTATACCGCCTGCTGTTCATCTTCTATGCCGAAAGCCGCGAGATTCTGCCGCTGAACCAGAACACGGAATACACCCAGCAGCGCAGCCTGAAAGCCATTAAAGCCGATGCGGCTGTTGTGCTGGATTGGAATAAATTTCGGAATCCCGACGGCAGCGAATACTACAACCGCCTGCGCGATCTGTTCTTCGCCATTGATGCCGGCAACGAACGGCTGGACATGCCCCCTTACAATGGTCGCCTGTTTTCGGATGCCGAGCATCCCTTCCTCGCGCAGAACACAGTCGGTGACGAGCATCTCGTCCCGGCGCTGGACAGAATGGCGCGGGTGGAAGTGACCGAAGGCAAGCAGAAGCAGCGCGTGTTTGTGGATTACCGCGATCTGGATGTGCGCCATCTGGGTTCGATCTACGAAAAGCTGCTGGAATACGAACTGGCGCTGGCCGATGTCCCGCTGGCCTTGAAGGGCGGCGTATACACGGCGGCGGGCGCGGGCGAAACCGTCGTCAAGCAGGCCGGACAGGTCTACCTGCGGACGGGCAGCAACGAGCGCAAGGTGACGGGCAGTTACTACACGCCGGATTACATCGTGCGCTTCATCGTCGAAAAGACGCTAGACCCGCTGCTGAACGCCCTCATCGCCCGCCATGCCGACCAGCACGCCGATGGCACATGGCAGGTGCGCGAAGGCCAGAGCGCGGCGCTGGTGAATGACATTCTGGCGCTGAATGTGCTAGACCCCGCTACCGGCAGCGGTCATTTCATCGTGGATGCCACCGCGTATATGGCGGAACGCCTGCGCGGGCTGGGGCTGCGCCCTGCCGATCTGGGCGAGGAAGATGAACTGGTCTACTGGAAGCGACAGGTGGCCGCCGCCTGCGTCTATGCGCTGGACATCAACCCGCTGGCCGTCGAACTGGCGAAACTCTCGATGTGGCTGACCACGCTGGCGAAGGGCAAGCCGCTGTCGTTCCTCGACCATCATTTGCGCGTGGGCAACAGTCTGGTGGGGGCGCGGCTGGACGACATCCGCGACGATCTGGACGAGGCCGAACGCCACCGCCGCCGCCAACGCGCCGCCCAGAAGGCCGCCGCCATCGGTCAGAGCGCCCTGTTCACGGATGCCGATTTCGCCTCCGGCGTGCGCTTCGCGGTGGCGCAGATGACCGCCATCGAACACGCCAACCCGCAGACCGTCAGCGGCGTGAAGCAGCAGGAACAGTTGTATGCCGATCTGCGGGCGCGGCTGAAGGGCTGGCTGGGGACGGCGCACGTCTGGACGGCGCGGGCCTTCGGGCTGGAACTGACCGCCGACCAGTGGCAAACCCTCCGCAAGCTGCGCGAACAGCCGTCGCCAGCGGCGGGGGCGCTGCTGGACAAAGCGGCGGCCATCGCCCACCACAAGGAAAACCGCTTCTTCCACTGGGAACTGGAATTCCCGGAAGTGTTCTTCGATGCCGAAGGCCGCCCGCTGCCCGAAGCGGGTTTCGACGCGGTGATCGGCAACCCGCCCTATGTGCGGCAGGAACGCATTCAGGCCGTCAAGCCGTATCTGGAAAGCGCCTACGAGGTGTATTCCGGCACGGCGGATTTGTTCCTGTACTTCTACGAACAGGGGCTGAAACTGGTCAAAGCGGGGCGGCGGGTGAGCTACATCACCAGCGGAACGTATGCGAACAGCCATTCGGCGGCGGCTTTTCGGCGTTACATCCACGAACAGGCCAGTTTTGATACACTGGTGGATTTTGGCGCGGTGCAACCCTTCAAAGGGGCTGATCTGGCGACCAATGCCGTGATTGCAGTCCTTAAATCCGGCACATCTGCTGCACCGTTCAGGGCGGTAGAGTTACAAGGCCGCCGCGCACCAGATTCGCTGGATAACGCGCTAAGGCAAGAAGGGTACGATTGTCTGGCGGAAACGAC
>CAIPFY010000317.1 GCA_903864435.1 uncultured Chloroflexota bacterium
GTGCAGACAGCCGGTGAAGCGTACAAACTTCAGCCCTACGATGGTGATTATGTGGCGGGGGAATGTTCGGGCTTCGATGATATGTTCCCCTCGATTGATGCCTGCCACTATGAAACCTATCCGTGGGCGGGGACGCGCATCCCCGATCATGGCGAGGCGTGGGGTGTGGGCTGGGATCATCGTGTGGAAGGCGAGAGCTTGTATTTCGGGATGAACGGTGTGCGCTTCCCCTATCGCTTGGAGAAATGGGTGTCCTTCAAATCGGACTCCCTCCTGCGGATAGACTACGCGCTGACCAACCTTTCGCCGTTCGATTTTGATTTCCTGTGGTCTGCCCACACCATGATTAATCTGGAAGAAGACTCGGAACTGCTGCTGCCGCCAGATGTCAGCCGGATTGTGAGCGTCCTCAGTTGGAACGGGTCGCTAGGCAGCTACGGGGACGAATTTGCGTGGCCGGTCATCACGCAACCGGACGGTCAGCAGCGCGACTTATCCCACCCTCGCCCCAAAGCCGCCAACAATGCCGAGAAATACTACGTCAAAGGCCAACTGTCGCAGGGCTGGTGTGCGCTGAAATACCATCGCAGCCGGTTTGCGCTGGCGCTGTCGTTCCCCGCCGAAACCGTGCCCTATCTGGCGGTGCTGCCCAACGAAGGCGGTTGGCGCGATCTGTACAACATCTTCCTCGAACCG
Organism: uncultured Chloroflexota bacterium; assembly: GCA_903864435.1. Lineage (GTDB taxonomy): Bacteria > Chloroflexota > Anaerolineae > Aggregatilineales > Phototrophicaceae > CFX2. The sequence continues at coordinate 697 of CAIPFY010000317.1, forward strand.
TCCACCGCTGCGTTTGATCGGCTGGATGTAGCACGGTTACGCAAACAGGTTTCGACGGTCAAAGGCCGCGCCACCTACCGCTGGCATCTGAATTTCACGCTGGCGGATACGCTCGATTTTGAGCGCGTAGATGAGGCGGGCGCACTGATCTAATTGACCCTCATCCCCAGTCCCCTTCTCCCTTAGAGCGAAGGGGTATAAGAGGATTGCACGATTCTCAAGTCCCTCGCCATGAGGGAGAGGGACTACAGGGTGAGGGTTATTCCGTGCCCCACCACAGGCTGACCACCATGACCGCGCTGAATAGGTAGCCGATGGCCGCTATCCCCGTGTCGCCATTGGTGTGCAGCAGCGTGGCGCTGACCAGCACGCTGCCGGTGATGACGGCGCGGGTGGTGCGGCGGCTCTGGCTTTCGATGCGCTGAAGCTGTTTGCGGTAGGTGGGCGTAGGCGTGACTTTCATCGTCATCTCGCCGCGATCCAGCCGCGCCAGCACGCTATCGAACTGCTGCGGCACGGTCACGGTGCGGTTGATGAACATCTTGCCCACTTCGGCAAGGATTTGCGCCGGATTGCCGTTGAATAGGCTCTGAATGATGGGCAGTCCCATCACGCCATCCAGTTCGCCGCTGGCCGCCCCTGCGCGTAAGCCCTGTGCCATCATCTTCTGCACGTAAGGCTGCATCTCGTGCCAGGGATTGAAGGCCGGGTCGAGGTTGGTCGCCATTCCGCTGAGGATGCCGACGGCGCGCCCCAGATAGATGAAATCCTGCGGCACTTGAAACGGCATGGCGTAGATCAGATCGTTGAATTCCTGCCCCAGTTCACGCGCCTCGTTGAAGCCGACATTCTTGATGTCGGTCATGCTCAAACCCCACACCTGATCGAAGGCCGCCTTGGTGGCCTCCTCGATGCGCTCGGTATCGGCATCCGGCAGCAGGAAACCCAGTTCGGCATAGCTCTTGACCAGCTTTTCCGAGTCGCGGGTGACGACGGCGGTCAGCGTGTTAATCAGCCCCGAAGCCAGTTTGGGCGTGAGCGAACCCGTCATGCCGAAGTCTATGAAAATCAGATAGAACGGACGGCCTTCCTTGCCATAGGCGCGGGAGCCGTTTTCCTGCGGCAACGGGTACACGAACAGGTTGCCGGGGTGCGGATCGGCGTGGAAGAAACGATCCTCGAAAATCTGCTTGAAGTAGGTATCCAGCAAGCGGCGGGCGACAGCACCACGACTGATTCCGGCGGCTTGCAACGCCTCGAAATCGGTGATCTTGATGCTGGTCACATCCTCGATCACGAGGATCGAGTCCGTCGAGTGTTCGGTGTAGATGGTGGGGATATACACGCCGCTGTCGTCCGCGAACATGGCCGCGAATCGCTGCGCGTTGCGGGCTTCGTGGCGGTACGACACTTCTTCCAGCAGCACACGCCCGAATTCATCCGCTAGTGCGTTCATGTTGGCGCGGCGGTTGATGAAGCGGAAGCGGTTGGCGATATGCGCCACAATCCGCAGCGCCGCCATATCGGTATACACCACCTCGCGGATGCCGGGGCGCTGCACCTTCAGCACCACCCGGTCGCCGTTGTGCAACTGACCGCGATACACCTGCCCTAGCGAGGCCGCCGCAATCGGTTCATCCGCCAACCAGCGGAAACGAGTTTCCACCGCGCCGAGTTCGCGCTGAATCGCGGCGCGGATTTTGTCCTGCGACACGGCAGGCACTTCATCCTGCAAATCCGCCAGCGCGTCGGTGATTTCGGGCGGCAGCGCGTCCACGCGGGTGCTGACGAACTGCCCTAGCTTAATCATCACGCCGCCCATAGCGATAGCGAAGCCGCGAAACTGCCGCGCATAGTTCACCCAGCGTCCGGTGCTGCCGCGATCCACCGCTTCCCGCCCGATGACTTTGGGCATGAGGTAGTACCAGAACAGCACGCTGGCGAACAGCCGCGCCGCGAAGAACAACGACCGGAAGAAACGAATCTGCATTTGCAGCGAACGCCCACGCGGGGGAATCAAATGGGGGTTTTCGTGGCGTTCCTCGGCGGGCGGCGGGGCAACCGGCGCGGGGATGGGCTGCAATTTGCTGCCCGTCCCATTCGTTCCGGTTTTCCCGTTCGTCGCCTGTGTGCCGTTTGCGCCCTTCATGCCATTGGCGGGGCGGACAGGGCGCACCACGCTCACGCCGTTCACCGTCACCGCCGGACGTTCGAGCGCCGCCAGAAATTGGCGTTCGCCCTCGGCAGAGAGCGCATGATCGAGTTCACTTAGCGGACTGGGATGCCCGTTCATCTTTAGTGAACTGGATGCGGAGGGTAGATTGTTCAAATCGGGCATCACCAATCTCCAAGTCCCACAGAGCATAGGGCAGGACGATATTGCGGCGGTACGGGCCGACGCGCAGCGTCAATTCGTCGCGGGAACGATACAGGTCGAGGTCTTGCTTGTTGGCGAAGGGCAGCGGCACGACCAGCACGAACCCGCCATCCGGGGTGCTTTCGATCTGGTGCGTCTTGCCGTCGAACATTTTCTGTGCCGGATTGCTGTCGCCATACAGCGCCTCCGCCAGTTGGCGCAGCGCGTCCAGCCCGCCCACTTCATGCCCGAACAGCGGCGCTTTCATCAGCGGCAGTTCGCCAAAGGCTTCACCGATGAAGGCGATATTTTCCTGCTGGTTGGCCTTCCACATCGTAAAGTAGGGGTCGGTCACTTCCGGCGGGATGATGCGGTTGCACAGGATGGCGTCGGTGGCATAGCCGTACAGGTTCAGGTAGGTGTAGGTGCGCTGTGTCTCTTTGATGACCATCTTTTCGGGGTTCACCACCAACCGGATGCTGCTCATTTCCGGGTCGGTCAGCAGCTTACGCACCCGATCCAGCGTGTCGAACAGGCTTTGCACCTGATTCCACGCATCATCATCAGGCATCGAGTCGTTGCGGCGCATGAGCTTAGTGAAGGGGCGAATCACCTTCGATACGCCGCGAGTGAGCGTGAGGATGCGCTCGAACCACCAGCGCGTGACATCCGGCAGGCTGAGTAGGCGCAGCGTTTCGGCAGTCGGCGCGGCATCCACCACCAGCACATCAAACTCGTTCTCGTTGACGTACTTGTTGATCCACAGCAGATGCGCGCCTTCTTCGAGTCCCGGCAGGATGGTGACTTCTTCCGCCACCACATCTTCCACACCCTGACGGCTGAACAGCGCCACCATGTAGCGTTGGAACAGCCCCCAGTATTTGTCCATCGAGTAGCGGGCATCCACTTCCTGCGCCCACAGATTCGGGTACAACTGCACCGGCTCCGGGCCGATCTCTTTTTCGAGCGAGTCGCCTAGACTGTGCGCGGTATCGGTGCTGATGACGATAGTTTTCAAGCCCATTTCGGCACAACGGAGCGCGGTGGCCGCTGAAATGCTGGTCTTGCCCACGCCGCCCTTGCCGGTATGTACGATAATTCGCATGGTATTCCCTATGCTTTCCGATTGTTCGATTATACACAAACGGGGGGCAAACCCCGCCTAATACTCATATACGTATTATGTGGGCGGGGGTAGCACTGGTCGAAGGTTAGGGGACAAACGCATCCAGATCAACAGCGGTTTCGCGGGCGGCGCGGATGAGATCACGCTGAATCGCCAGCGGTTCGATGCAGGGTGATTCGTACTCATGGCGCTGGTGACTGCGCTTTTCTTCCACATACAACACCCGTGCGCCGGGAAATGCGCCGACCACGAGGCGAGTCACCGTTTCCGGGGTGGTGTTGCCTGAACGAACAATCGAGAGGATGGGGGGCAGCGTTGTATCCACAGCCGTCTGGCTGAGGCGCACGATGGGGAATGACCCGAACCGCTTACGGCGCATCTGCCGTAGCAACCCGTTCTTATGCATCGCCTGATCTATGATTTGGGCTTCCAGCGCGGCCAACGAATGCACAGCAACGACGGGCGCGGCGATGGCGCAAGCATATTCTACCGCGCCGGGGGCGAAGGGTTCTTCAGGGTTGCCTGTGATATTCGAGGAACGCACATCAAAATAGCGAATGTTGTGGGTCGTCCGCAGATAGTGAAGCACCGGATCGTCCTCCGGGCAGCAGAACACCTGAATCTCGCCATCTTCGTTCACGCAATGTTTACCCAGCGCCAACCCGGTTTCATTGGCGGGAAAGCGCACAAACAACACGCTGCGCAGTAGTTGCAGCCCGCCCGCTTCAATCGCCTGTGTCACAGCGGGGTGTAAACGGCTTTTATCTATCCATTCCAGCGCGTCGCTCAGGCGGGCTACCATCGAAACCGTGACCATCTGCCCGGATTCGCCCCGTGCCGTCCCCACATCGGGCCGCACCGCATCCACGAAGGCTGTGCCATACGTCGCGCCCATATCCAGCAGCACCGGCCAACCGGCGGCCAGTGCGTCCCCGAAAGCCGCCACACCTTCCGGCTCGTTCAGGAAAGCGATTTTGAGCAGCGATTGAGACAGCGCCGAGTTGACCACCGCGCCGTTCATGATGAGCGTGCGCCGCTTGCGGTCTTCAAAATGCTTACGATAATCCGACTGAATCATGGAATCCCCATTCTGTGAATGCTGTATGCTGGCCTTCGCTGAATGTAGTGTATTAATTTTTCATAACAAACGGTATGAAGTTATAGGCGAGGCCAGAAACATCTGAAATTGTGGGATGTGCGCAGGACGCTTCAGCCCAGATAGGCTTTTTGCACGCGGTCATCGGCGGCCAGTTCGGCGGTGCTGCCGCTGAGGGTGATGCTGCCCGCCTCCAGCACGTAGCCGCGTGTGGCGGTTTTCAGCGCCAGTTGCGCGTTCTGTTCCACCAGCAGAATCGTCGTTCCGGCGGCGTTCAGGTCGCGGATGATGGCGAAGATTTCGCGCACGATGATCGGCGCGAGTCCCAGACTCGGCTCGTCCAGCAACAGCAGGCGCGGACGGCTCATCAGGGCGCGGGCAATCGCCAGCATTTGCTGTTCGCCGCCGGAGAGCGTGCCGGCCAACTGCTTGCGCCGTTCCGCCAGCCGCTTGAATTGCGTGAAGGTGCGTTCCAGATCGTCCGCTATGCCCGCCTTATCGGAGCGCACATACGCGCCCAAGCGCAGGTTGTCCTCCACGCTCAAGCGCGTCAGCACGCGCCGTCCTTCGGGGACATGCGCGATTCCGGCCTTCACCACCGCGTCCGGGCGCAGGCTGCTCAGGTCGCGCCCATCGTAGCGCAGGCTGCCGGACTGAATGGCGATAATACGCGAGATGGCGCGTAGCGTGGTGCTTTTGCCCGCGCCGTTCGCGCCCAGCAGCGTGACAATCTCCCCCGCCGATACGGTGAGCGAAACCGCCTGTAGCGCCTGCACCGCGCCATAGGCCACGCTCAACTGTTGAATGTCCAGCACAGGGGTAGTCAAGGTCACTCTCCCAGATAGGCTTCGATCACAGCCGGATCATTCTGCACCTGCGCCGGACTGCCCAGCGCGATCAATTCACCGAAGTTCAGCACGGCGATGCGGTCACACAGCCCCATCACCAGCGGAACATGATGCTCGATCAGCACAATCGTCAGGTTGAACTGTTCGCGGATGTGCCGGATGAAGTCGCTCAGGGCGGCTTTCTCGTTGGTGTTCATTCCCGCGCCCGGTTCATCCAGCAGCAGCAGTTCCGGCGCGAGTGCCAGCGCCCGTGCGATTTCCAGCCGCCGCTGGTCGCCATACGAAAAGCCGCCCACCGCTTCGTCCGCCCGCTGTTCCAGATGCACCAGCCGCAGCAGTTCCAGCGCCCGTTCACGCACGGCTTGTTCTTCGCGGCGGGCGGCGGGCGTTCGCAGCACACCCGCCAGTATGCCCGTATGGGTATGCACATGCTGGGCGATGCGGATGTTATCCAGTGCGCTCAGGCCGCTGAACAGGCGAATATTCTGGAAAGTACGGGCAATACCCCGCGCCGCGATCTGATGCGGTTTGGCGGCGGTGATGTCCGCGCCTTTGTAGCGCAGATGCCCGCTGCTAGGCGGTGTGAGGCCGGTAATCAGGTTGAACAGCGTGGTTTTGCCTGCGCCGTTCGGCCCGATCAGGCCGAAGATTTCGCCCGTTGCCACCTCGAACGACACATTGTTGACCGCGATCAGCCCACCGAAGCGCCGCGTGAGTCCGTCCACCTGCAAGAGCGCGTTCATGCCCGCCCCTTCCGATTCCAGCGCCGCAGCAGCGCCGGTGTGATGAGTCCCTGCGGGAAGAACAGCGTCGAAAGGACGATCAGCACGCCGTAGATAATCAGGCGACCATCTTGCAAGAAACTGACCGCCAGCGGCGGCAGCCCCGGCACACCCGCCAGCGCCCGCAGCACTTCCGGCAGCGCCGTCAGCAACAACCCGCCGGCAATCGGGCCGAGGAAGGTGCGCGACCCGCCGATGATGACGTAGGCCAGAATCAGGATGCTGGCATCGAACGTCCCCTGCCGTGCATTCCATGTGTTCAGGAAATGGGCGCTGACCGCGCCAACCACGCCCGCCAGCATCGCGCCGAGGACGAAGGCCAGCAGTTTGGTGGTGGTGGGGTTGATGCCCATCGCGCCCGCCGCCAGTTCATCTTCGCGCAGGGCGGCGAACGCCCGTCCCATGCGGCTGTGCTCCAGTCGGTAGACGAAGAAGGCGCTCACCAGCAGCAGCACGCCGCTAATCCACAGGTAGTCCAGTTTGGTCGCAAACGGCTGCGGGATGCCGAAAATGCCGATCGCCTTGCCCGTGATTTCCAGATTGAGCGATAGCACGCGCACGATCTCGACCAGCGCAATCGTCGCCAACGCCAGATACACCCCGCGCAGCCGCAGCGCAGGCAGGCCGACCAGCAGCGCCAGCACCCCGCTGACGGCGGCGGCGATCAGCATTTCCAGCAGCAGGCGCTCCAGCGGGAAAGGCGCGCCGGACTCCACCGGAAAGATCTGCGTGGACAGCACCGCCGCGATATAGCCGCCGATGGCGTAAAAGGCGGGGCTGGCAAGCGAAAGCTGTCCTGCCATCAGCGGCAGGTACAGCGACAATGCCAGCAGCGCCGAAAAGGTCATCGAAACGATCAGAAACCCGTACTGGTTGAAGAAGGAGTCCATCGGTGGTTGCACCTACACTTTCTGGATGAAGGTGCGCCCCAGTAACCCCTGTGGCCGGAAGAACAAAACGATGAGCAGGATGGCGAAGGCCACCGCGTCCTTGTAACCCGACAGATCGGGCGGGACGAGCGCCTCCACAATGCCGATAGCCAGCCCGCCCACCACCGCGCCGGGGATGCTGCCCAACCCGCCCAGCACCAGCACCGCCAGCCCGCGCAGGCCGAAGGTGATCCCGAAATACGGGCCGGTGATGGTCACGCTCAGGCCGACCAGCGTTCCGGCGATCCCGCCCAAAAACCCGCTGATGAAAAAGGTCAGCAAAATCAGGCGATCCGTGTTGATTCCGAGCAGACTGGCGGTCACGGGGTCTTCCGCGACGGCTTGCAGCGCCTTGCCCGCTTTGGTGTGGTTCATCAGGCGCATGAGGGCGAACAGGATGAGCATGGAGATGATGAAGATCACCACCAGCACCGTCCGCATAATCAGCGGTACGCCCCCCACGCCCAGATTGATCGAAGGCGGCAGGCCGGCCAGTGCGTTCGGGTAGCTGTAGGCTTCTGCGCCCACCAGATATTGAATGATGTTCACCAGCGCCACCGCCACGCCGAGGCTGGACACCAGCATCAACAGCGGGTCTGCACCCCGGTTCCGCAGCGGGCGAAAAGCCGCCCGTTCCACCAGCACGCCCATGCCCCCCGCCAGCAGCCCGCCGCCCAACACCGCCAGCGGGAAGGGCAGGCCGAAGGGCAGCGCCGTCTGTGCCAGCAGGCCGTTAAAGCCGAAACGTGCGCCCATCAAGGCGTAGGTGAAATACGCGCCCAGCGTGAAGATCGCGCTGTGGGCGAAGTTGATGATGCCGAGGATGGAGAAGATGAGCGTGTAACCCAACGCGAAAATGGCATACACACTGCCGATGGCGAGACCGTTCACGACCTGTTGGAAGAATAACGCGAGGTTCATAAGGGCGCAGACCCGTCTAAAACAGCGGGGCGAACCCGTTCAGAGCCGCCCCGCCGAAAAGCGATGGTTACTGGATGTACTCGAATGTGCCGGTCTGCCCGTCGGCGTTCATCTTGATCTGCGCCACGTAGAACTGCTCCTGCACGATTTCGCCCGTCGGGGTGAACGACAGCATGCCGAGGGGCGTTTCATAGCCGCCAGCCAGCACCGACAGGTTGAGCAGGTTGCGCTGCGTCGCCAGATCGAGCGTGTCCAGCTTGGTGATGTTGTCGAGGCGAATCAGCGCCTCCACGAACACCTGCACCGCGCTGAAGGCCTGTGCGCTGAACTGCGGCGGCTCTTTGCCCTGCTCTGCCTTATACAGTTCGCGGAAGGTCTGGTTGATCTCGCTCTCAGCGGCGGGGCTGTACGCCTGTGCGATGATGATGCCGTCGCAGAACTGCTGGCAGACCGGGAACACGTTGGCGGTGTTCAGACCGTTGCCGCCCACGATCACGCCGGTATAGCCGAACTCGCGCAGTTGACGGATGAGGTTGCCGCCGTCCGCTGCCAGCCCGGAGACGATCACCAGTTGCGGATTGAGCGCCAGCGCGTTAGTGATCTGGGCGCTGAAATCGGTATCGGTGGTCTGGAAGGTCTGCACCGAGGCCAGATTCAGGCCGAGGTTGGTGACGGTGGACTGGAAGGTGGTGGTTTCCGAACTGGCAAACGCATCGTTCTGGGCGTAGAACACCACCACATCTTTAATGTTGGGGTCGAGGTTCAGCGCGGCACGCACTGCGTTCGGGGCGACCACTGCCACCGGGGCGCTGACGCGGGCGATGAAATTACCGACTTCGGGGATGCCTTTGGCGGTGTTCGACGGAGCGAGTACCGGCACGCCGGCCTGTTCCGCCATCGGGTCGGCAGCGAACGCCTGCTGCGACAGCGTGGGGCCGACGATGCCCACCACCGTATCAGCGATCAGCGTTTGGAAGGCGTTGATCGCGCCAGCTTCGTCGCCAGCCGTGTCTTGAAAGACGAGTTGGATGGGACGACCATTCACGCCGCCTTTTTCATTGAAGTACGCCTCGGCGATCTTCGCGCCGATGACCTGTTCCTGACCGAACAAGGCTACGTTGCTGGTCTGTGCCACCGCAACGCCGATCTTGATGGGCTGGACATCCTGCGCCAGAGCGAAAGACGCGGAAAGTAGGATAGCGACGACGAGTGAACTGATGACCACACGGATCAAACGCATATACAATCCTCCCTTAAGAAGCCGTCATTTACGAAAAAGTCAGACAAGCGATTATTATATCCTGAAATGAACTATCTGTAATCATTGAGTCGGACAATCGGACAGTCGGCAGTCTCTCAGTCTCTCAGTCCGGCAGTTGAACCACGATCGCCAGCAGTTCGTCGTCGCTCACCATGCGCGACACATGCCCCTTGCCCGTCGTGTCTTCCAGCAGTAGCACCGCCCCCGGCTTAAACAGGCGCGTTTCGCCATCGCTGGCGGTGATGGCAATTTCGCCGGACAGGAAGCAAAAATACTGGCGGCGGGGTGCGGGATGATAGTCGCCAAACCAGCCAGAAGGTGCGTTTAGAAACAAAACTTGGCTGGCGGGCTTGCTGCTGGACAGGTTCACCAGCGGCGCAGGCGGCGCGAAATCAACCGGATGCAGGGCTTCCGACAGGTCTTGGAAGTGAGACTCCCCCATCTCATCGGTATACAGGCGTACATAGTCCATCATTTCGCTCCGTTGTGACATTATAAGAACCTCACCCCTCAATCCCCTCTCCGTAACGCCGGAGTATCGCTGGAGAGGGGAAGCAAGACACATCTGTTGGTCTTACTCCCCTTCGCCATGACACACAGCGGAAGGGGGCGGGGGTTGAGGGGTGGCTACGTCCGCGCCGCAGCCACCCGCCAGAATTTGAGCGTTTTGCCGACCAGCTGAATATCGTACAGCATCGAACGGGCGGGAACTTGCTCCGCCATATCCTCCACGAAGGCCAGCACCGCAGCGCGTTCTGCCGCGTTGAACTGAGCCGCACGGCGCGAAAAATAGTCGTTCAGTTCGCCCGCAAAGTAGTTGTGAGCATATTCTTCGCGCTGCGGCGTGAGACAGAACAGCAGGTTATCCGGCAAGCTGTCCATCTCGTCATGGTAATAGAGCGAGGCCAGCATGTAGGCCGGGGCATAGTAGCGAAAGGCTTCCGGCGTGAGCAGGAAAATATCCCAGCGATGCCAGAACAGCACTTCCGCCGACAGATCGCGCCAGCCATGACCCCGGAAAGCGACCTGTACCTCGCGGCTGAAATAGCCGAATCCGCCAATGCGCTCATCTCCCGGATAAGGCGTGGCGGCAAAAGCGTCTTGAATCTGACGGGATAGCGCGTCGGTCACGGCGGCCTCACATCTCCAGATAATCGCGCAGTTGGCGGCTGCGGGTGGGATGACGCAGCTTGCGCAGCGCCTTCGCTTCGATCTGCCGGATGCGTTCGCGGGTCACGCCCAGATGCCTGCCCACTTCTTCCAGCGTGTGATCCTGCCCATCTTGCAGACCAAAGCGCATTTCCAGCACTTCACGCTCGCGTTCGCTCAACACGCCCAACGCCGAACGAATTTGCTCCTTCAAAAGCTGGCGACTGGCGGCATCCACCGGCCCCATGATCTTGTCATCCTCGATGAAATCGCCAAGCAAACTGCTGTCTTCCTGACCGATAGGCATTTCGAGGCTCATCGGCTCTTGACTAATGCGCATGATCTTGCGCACCTTCTGGGCAGCGCGGCGCAGTTTGCGCTGCAAGCTGGGATCCATCCGTTCGCCGTTGCTGCGAATCAGGCGGATCGCCTCGGTTTCGTCCACCGTCAGGAAGTCCATTTCCAGCGCGATTTGCTCGGCGCTCGGTTCGCCGCCCAGCTCCTGAATCAGCTCGCGCTGAATCCGCATCAGGCGGTTGATGGTTTCGACCATGTGTACCGGAATGCGGATGGTGCGGGCTTGGTCGGCAATGGCGCGGCTGATGGCCTGCCGAATCCACCATGTCGCGTAGGTGCTGAACTTGAAGCCTTTGGTATGGTCAAACTTTTCGACGGCGCGTAACAGGCCGATGTTGCCTTCCTGAATCAGATCGAGGAAGTTGATGCCGCGCCCCATGTAGCGTTTGGCAACGCTGACCACCAGCCGCAGGTTGGCGCGGGTGAGCGACTCGGCGGCGGATTCGGCGCGTTCGCTCAGGCGCTCAAACTGGTCCTGCAAGTCTTCCGGCGTGGTCGAGTCTGCCACCAGACTCGTGTGGAAGTCTTGCACAGGCAGGAGCGTGCTGTTCTGCTTGTAATACTGCCGGATTTGCAGCATTTGTGTGACAGGGATCAGGAATAGGCCGTGAAACACGTCAAACAGGCGGCGCGCCAGTTCTGTCCACAGTTCGTCTTTGCCCCAGTCCTTCTGTCGCAGATAATCGCGCAGGTACGACTTTTGATCCACATCCCAGTTGTCGTTGACCTGAACCGCTTCGTTGATGATGGCACGCAGATCGGGCGGCTCCACGCCGAAAGCGACAGCGCCTTCCACCACTTCTTCCCAGTTCCGCATAATATGCTGATAAGCGCGGTCAGCCACCTGAATCGGGTCTGGCAGCCCTTCCCCTAGCGAGTCGGTGGCGGAAAGCGAGTCGATCAGGCTTTGCAAAAGTTGATCGGCGGCCACCTGCGTACTCAACCATGTTTCGCGGTTGGTATCCAGCAGCAGCACCTGCCCGATTTCTTTCAGGTACATCCGTACCGGATCGTCGGCCAGCGCAGCGGCATCCAACGACAAACTCTCGTTGAGCAGCTCGTCATCACCGAAGTCGTCAAAACCCTCGTCCGGGGTTTCCTCAATACCGAAATCGCCCACCCCGTCTTTAGGGGAACCGGCCTCAAACAAGTTATCGTCATCATCACCGGATTCGTCGTCCGCCTCGAACTCGGCATCCTCGGCGACCGGCTTGCGCCCCTTCGGTGTGTCTTTTACATCGTCCTGCGTTGCTTTACGTTTCTTCGGCTTCGCCATAAGTCCCCTTATTCACGCTGCACTGTACCCAGTCGTCCCAGTTCGGCATCAATACGCTGTTTCGCGGTTTTCGATAGAATAATCTGTTGAGTATAGAACACGTTGGCATTATCGTCTTGTCCCGCCGCCGCATCCACCTGCATCAGACTCAAAATTTCACGTTCGCGCTTCAACCGATTACCCCGCAGATACAGGGCTTTTTCCACCAGTTCCGCGCTTCCATCCACGCTCATCAGCACGCGCTGATTATTTTGCCACACAAAACGCAGATCGGCAGACATCATCCCACGCACCCGGTTATACACCACAAGCGCGTCATCAGTCAGGATCGCGTCCAGATGCGGTTGCAGCGAGGGGTCAATCTGCTGACGTAGATAATCGAGGGGTTCGGCATCCACCTGCTGAATCGCGTCCAGAAAAACCTGCATAATCGCCCGCAAATCGCTGTGAGAGAAATCCTCTAGGCACAAATCCGTCAGCGGGCCATCCAGCAGCAAACGATCGTTTTCAGCCAGCGCCCGCAGCGTGCGGTTGACGGCATACAGCGTGGTCGGCTGCCGCAGCAGGATGCGCAAGCACTGTTGCTCCAGTTCGGGAAACGGCACAGCAGAACGGCGCGGCGCGGGCAGTTCCACCACAGCGCCCCCGTTCTCATCGGGTTCCGGCGGCGTGAGGGTGCTTAAGTCCAGCGGCGGCGGTTCGCCATCGTGAAACGTTGGCGCGGCAGGGCGCGGCGGCGCAGGACGCGGTTGGCGGGCTTTTTCGATGCGCGTTTGTTCAGCCGCCCAATCCAGCAGTTCGCGTTCCGGCAGCTTCAGCCGCAGCGAGAGCTTTTGCAGGTTGTCGCGCTGATACAGGTTGTCCTCGCTCACCGTGAGGAGGGGCAGCACCCGCCGCGCCACCGCTTCGCGCTCCTGTATGCTGGCGTTGGGCGGCAGTTCAGCCATCTCCATTGCAATCAGCCAGTCGGCGACAGGTTGCGCACCCGCCACCAGCGCCGCCCACTGATCGGGCGTTTCGCGGATCAAATCATCCGGGTCTTTCGCGCCGGGGATGCTCAGAATGCGAATATCCACGCCCAACCGTCCGCCGAAGTCGGCTTGCAGCGCAGCGCGGGCGGTTTCCAGACTGCGACGGGTGGCGTTCTGTCCGGCGGCGTCCGCGTCCAGCGCCAGCACAATGCGCTTGGCGGTGCGCGTGAGCGTGCGAATCTGCGTGTCGGTCATGGCCGTTCCCATCTGGGCGACCACGTTGGCGAAACCGGCCTGATGCGCCTGAATCGCATCCATGTACCCTTCGACGATCACGGCGGTTTCGCTGTCCCGGATGGCGCTTTTCGCCATATCGAAGCCGAACAGGGTTTTGCTTTTGTCGAACAACGGCGTTTGCGGCGAGTTCAGGTACTTCGGATTGTCCTCGGCGGCCAGCGCCCGCGCCCCAAAGCCAATCACGCGCCCGCGCTCGTCGCGGATGGGGATCATCAGGCGGTTGCGGAAGCGGTCATACACCCGCCCCTCGTCGTTGCGAATCGCCATGCCGCTTTCAACCGCTTGGTCGGGGGTGTAGCCCAACTGGGTGAGGTAATCCAGCAAATGTGTCCAACCGGGCAGCGCATAGCCGATTTTGAACTGGCTGATCGTGGCGGCGGTCAGGCCGCGCTTGCCAGTGGCATAGGCCAGCACGTCGCGCCCCATCGCGCCGATCAACCCCTCATGATAGGCATCGGCGGCGCTCTGAAGCAGCCCGCGCAACACCTCATGCTGATCCTGCTCGGCTTTCTGTTCGGGAGTCTGGCGGCGCACTTCCACGCCGGTCAATTTGCCCAGTTCCGCCAGCGCCTCGCTGAATGACCAACCGTGCCGCTTCATGGCGAACGAGATCACGTCGCCACCTTCGGCACACGCGCCGAAACAACGCCACGACTGCGTGTCGGGGTTTACCACAAAGGATGGCGTGCGCTCATTGTGAAACGGGCAGCAGGCTTTATAGGTTTTCCCGGCGCGTTTGAGCTGCGCGAACTGCTGCACGTAGTCCACAATATTCAATCGCGCTTTAATTTCATCGGCGACTGACATGATAGACTCAATTCCCCCTGAACCATGCGTGGATTATACATATGTGCTATCGCTCATGCAACTCAAAACCGACACCTTCGCCTCAAAAATTACTACCGCATTACAACAAGTGACGCGCTATCTAGAGGGACGGCGCATCTGCGGTGGGTGCGGCCTGACCGGGTTGCAAATCAAAGCGGGGGTAAATTGCGCGAATACCGCAGGGGCGGTATTATGTGATTCATCAAACGGATTACAATTGCCACAGGATGTCTGAACTATGACGCCCCAAGCCCTGCCCAACTGGTTACGCACTCTCTCCCTTGCTTTACTGGTTGTGCTGCTGTCCGGCGCGCTGTCGCCCGTGCTGCACGTTTCGGCGCAGTCTGGCTCGCTGGCCGCTGTGAATACCGGCAACCTCAATGTTCGCTCCGGCCCCAGCGTACAGTTCTCGGTGGTCGCAAGAGTCCCTTATAACGGAACCGTCACCCTCATCGGGCGGGCGGATAAAGGCACATGGGTGCAGGTGCGCCTTGCGAACAACATGGTCGGTTGGGTGAACTCGATCTACCTGCGCTCGTATGCCGACATCAGCCTGTTGCCCGTCACCTACCTCACGCCGGCAATTCCGCCGCCCGCACAGGTCGTCCCCCCGCCGGGAACGGGCGTCGTCGGTCAGCGCGTGTACACGGTGCGACAGGGCGATACACTGGCGGGGATTGCCGCCCGCTATGGTACAACCATCGCTTCGCTTATGGCCTCCAATGGCATCAGCGACCCCAACCGCATTTACGCCGGTCAGCAGTTGATTATCAGCTACGGGGTAACAGGCAGCGTGACGGGCGGTGTGACCACGCCGGTGACGGGCAGTGGAACGATCCATGTGGTAGCGGCGGGCGAAACGCTGGCGATCATCGCAGCGCGATACGGCACGACATGGAGCGCCATCGCAGCGGCGAACGGCCTTGCCAACGCGAACTTCATCTACAGCGGGCAGCGGTTGGTCATCCCCGGCGCGGGTACGACCACGACGACGACCACCACCACTACCGTGATACAACCGCGCTACTACACCGTTCAGCGCGGCGATAGCCTGTTCAGCATCGCCCAACGGTTCGGCACCACCATCGCCAACCTGACGGCGCTGAACAGCCTCACCAACCCGAACGCGATCAAAGCCGGACAAACGTTGCGCGTGGCCTAGCCATCCGGTTCTAGCTTTCCAATCCCCCTGTTCTGCGGGCAACCACCGGACAGGGGGATGCTTGTGTCATTCCCCATTTTCATTTTCCCCGCGAGGAGCCAATAAACTTATGCAGCCGCCCAATACGCCTAACCCGGCTGGTCAGCGCAGGATTCAGTTTGAACTGCCCAGCACCCTGAACGCCACCTATGCGAACGGCGTGGTTATCAGCCAGACGCAGAGCGAAATCGTGATGGATTTCGTCCAGATTATGCCGAACGACCCGCGTGCGCGGGTGCAGTCGCGGGTGGTGATGACCCCCGCCAACGCCAAGCTGTTCCTGCGGGCGCTGCAAACCAATCTGGAACGCTTCGAAGCGATGCAGGGTGAAATTCAAGTGCCGCAGCAGCCGACATCGCTTGCTGACCAGCTTTTCGGCAGCATTAAACCGGAAGATGGCGGTAAAGCGCCAGAGGAGGACCCCCCCCATGAGTAATTTGACCGCCATCAGCGAAGGCATCCGTGCCGATTTTCTTGCCCGCAACGCCGCCCGTGACGAGGCCATCAACCGTTCGCGGGAACTGATTCGCTTCTGCGCAGAGGGCATCCGCGCCATTCACCGCCACGAATGGGAGAAGGCCGATGAAAAGCTCTCGGCAGCCCGTTCCCGCGCCAACGAACTATGCGCCGGAATCGCGGGCTACCCCGATCTGTACCACACCGGCTATACGCAGGATGCGCTGAAAGAAGTGGTCGAAGCCTTCTGCACACGGGCGATGGTGCGCGGCGACACGCTGCCCACGCCGGAAGAACTGGGCGTGCAGTCCGCCACCTTTTTGAACGGACTGGCGGAAGCCGCCACCGAACTGCGGCGCTTCATCCTCGACATTTTGCGGCGCGAAGATGGCCGCGTGGCGGAAGCCGAACGCTTGCTGGAATGGATGGATGATGTCTATGACCAACTGGTGACGTTCGACTTTCCAGACGCGATCACCGGCGGGCTGCGGCGGCAAACGGACATCGTGCGCGGCGTGCTGGAACGGACACGCGGCGACCTGACCACCACCGTGCAGCAGCAGCGGTTACAGGCGGCGCTCAAACGGGCGGAGTGAGTCATCCCGCATACAGAACGCCCCCCTCGAACGGGCATAGGCCGGTTCGAGGGGGGCGAGATTGCCGGTTCCGTTACCCGAAAACGACTTTTTCCTTCAAGAACTGCACAACGGCGTTCAGGTAATGTTCGATGGTTTCCGGCTTGCGCCAGCCATGACCTTCGCCTGCGTACACATGGTAAGCATGCGGCACATTCCGCGCCTTTAGCGATTCAACGATGCGATCCGACTGCGAACGCGGCACAACCTTATCATCTTCACCCTGAAACACGATGATCGGGTCTACGATCTTCTCGGCGTGATAAATCGGGGAGCGTTCGCGGTACAGCGCGGCGGCTTCCGGCAGCGGGCCAAGCATCGAATCGGTGTAACGCGCCTCGAACTTATGGGTTTCCATCGCCAGCGCGAACTGGTCGCTCACGCCATACAAGCACACACCCGCTTTGTAGAAGCCCACTTTCGTCACCAGCGATTGCAACACGGTAAACCCGCCGGCGCTGCCGCCCATGATGACGAACTTGCCCGCGTCCACTCTGCCCTGCGCCGCGAGATAGGCCGCGCCCGAAGCCGAGTCTTCGACATCGAACTCGCCCCACGCGCCGCGCAACTTGTTCATATAGGCTTTGCCATAACCGGTGCTGCCGCGATGGTTGACCATCAGCAGCGCGTACCCCCGCGTGGCGAAAAACTGTGCGCTGCTGTGGTAGCCCGCGGTCACCTGCGAAGTGGGGCCGCCGTGTACATACACGATCAGTGGCGGCAGCCCGTTGGATTCAAACGTTTCGCTGCTCGGCGGGTAGTACAACCCGTGCGCCAGTTCACCGTCATGGCTGACCCACGACACCGGTTCCGCGACGGACAGGGCGGCGACGGGCAGCGTTTCGGTGCTGGAACGACGGTGGATTTGTTCTGCCGCATCTTCTTCCACCACAACCTGAATGGATGAACCGCTTTCATGTCCACCCAGCGCCGTTGGCAGCAGCGTGGCGTTCATCGGCAGACTGACCACACGCGGCGGAATGACCGACGACGATCCGATGACCGCCACACCCAGCATGGACGTGCTGACCTGCGACACGTCGGTATACTGTTCCAGCCCCTTCAGCAGCGTGGCCTCGCCGTTGTCCACGCGGATTTCCCACAACTGACGAATGCCGCCGCTGTTGCGCACCGCCACCAACCGCTGACTGTCCGGCATCCAACTGTAGGTGCGAATCCCCTGCACCCACGCCGGCAAGCCGTATTCGGCCTCACCACCTGTCAAAACGTGCTGCGTCCGGCGCGCCAGATCGTACACCACCAACTGCGTCCAACCGCTGGCATCGCTCAGATACGCCAGATAGCGCCCATCCGGCGAAAACTCCGGTTGGGTGATCGCAGTACCCGCATCACCCGCAAGCGTTTCGGTGGCGGCGGCGCTGGGAACACCCGCCCGGTCATACTCGATGGAAGCCAAGCGCAGTTCAGTGCCATCCCAAGGCATCTGAGGATGATTCCACACCACATAGGCCACATGATCGCCAGCGGGATGCCACGCCGGTTGCATCACGAAATCGGTTCCGGTGGCGAACAGGCGCGGCCAGTGCGTGCCTTCGCTATCCACCAGCGCCAGCCCGTCGCGGCCTTCGTAGCTAAACACATAGATCAGCCAGCGGCCATCGGGCGACAAACGCGGGGCGGCCACATCCCCGAAGGACGGGGTGATCGGGCGAGCGCCGCCGCCATCCAGCGATTGACGGTACAGCCGTCCGCCGGGGGTGGCGAAATACACCGCGCCGCCGCCGACGGTGAAACCGCCGCCGCCGTAGCCCACCGTGCCGCGCACATTCAGTTCACTGGTCAGGTCGCGCATTCCCTGCGTCCCCTGCTGCATCACCAGCACGCCTTTCGCGCCCCGGTTTTCCAACCAGACAAGCGTGCCGGTTGTGTCGTCCCACTGGACATCATTCAGGCTGAGCGATTCTGCCAGCGCACGCGAGGACAGCGGGCTGGCCCATGTTCCATACGGTTGTTGTTGGAGAGGCATACCGATTTCTCCCTAGAACGGCGAGTGATCGCCTATAACTTTACCGCAACTTCGCCCATTCTCGCACCTGCCCATCGTCCGATGGGTACGAGGTGGTTTCCCTCCCCTGCCAAAAATGGGTATACTGATCGGCAAAATTTGACCGCTAATAATCGGGATGAGCCGCGATGCGCGTCGAGATTGACCATCAAGAAATCATTTTTCGCAAGTTCTTTTTCCGAATTGAAGAAGCCCGCCTCCGCCATGAACGCTACGATGGCAGCATGAGCGACGAGATGGTGCGCCTGAACTTTGACCGGGGCGACAGTGCCGCCGTTGTGCTGCACGACCCCGAACAAGATACGGTGATTCTGACCGAACAGTTTCGCTATCCCACTCATGCCAAAGGCCCCGGTTGGTTGCTGGAAATCCCCGCCGGAACGGTCGAGGAAGATGAGGATGACGACCCGATCCGAACCATGCGGCGCGAGATCATGGAAGAAATCGGCTATCACGTCGAAAATCTGGAACACATCAGCAATTTTTACCTCACCCCCGGCGGCAGTTCGGAACGGATACACCTGTATTACGGCACGGTGTCGCCGCAAGACCGGAAAGGCGCGGGCGGCGGCGTGTTGAGCGAAGGTGAGGACATTCGCATCCTCAGTATGCCCGTCGCCAAAGTGTTTGCCATGATCGAAAGTGGGCATCTGGTGGATGCCAAAAGCATCATCGGCCTCCAGTGGCTTCAACTCAACCACGCCCGCCTGCTCGCCCCGCGCTAAGGCGGCAGGCGTGGGCGGGAGCTGCCGTGCTGCTGGCGGCAAGTGTGGCGCTGGCGGCGGTCGCGCTGCTCGCTCCTGACCCGCTTGAACGCCTGCTGCATACCCCTCTCACCCTGCCTGCCGGAATTGCGGCTGTGGTCGTCACCGCCGCAGCCATCGCCGCATGGGGAGGACGGGCGTTGCCTACCGCCGCGCTGGAACGTGCCGCCGCCCCTGTGTTGGGACTCGTCGCGCTGGCGCTGGCGGGGTTCAGCCTGATGAGCGTCGGACGCTTCATGACGCTCGATCTGCCCGATGAACCCTGGGTAGCGGCCACCGCCGTCAACTATGCCACCAGCGGCAGCCTCGCCATCCCTGAACGCGCATGGGTGTATACCATCCCGACTCCCGCCATTCAGCACTACTACATTCTGATGGGGCTGTGGCTGCGGGCGCTGAATAACACCGCGCTGCTGGCGTTGCGCGGCTTCCCGCTGCTGGTCGGGGTGCTGGCGGCGCTGGTCACGGCGGGGCTGCTGTGTCGCACGCCGGATTTACGTCCGGCGGCGCGGTGGGGCGGGCTGTGTGCGCTGCTGGCCTTCTCGCCATTCGTGCGAACATCCCATAACTTGCGAGCCGATGTGGGGCTGGCGGTATACGGGGCGCTGCTGCTAGGGGCGCTCACCCGTCCCCTGAATCGGCGCATAGCCTTCGGCGCAGGCGTGGCGCTGTGGATCGGGCTGGAAAGCCTACCAACAACGGCGCTCACGGTCGGCGGGGCGGCAGGGCTGGTGCTGCTGCTCATCAACTGGCGGCAGGCGGCGACCTATGCGTTGGGCGGGCTGACCGCACTCGGCTTGTACGCCCTGCGCTTCCTGCCCGATCCGGTTGGCAATTTGCGCCTGTATGCGGCTCTGGTGCGCTACTACGACCAGAACGGGCTGATCGGGCTGCGCTGGTCGCTGGCTACGCTGATGGACTATCATCTGCGCTTCGCCTTGCTGCTCTCACCTGCTGAAATCGGGTTGTTCGGGCTGGCGCTGGTCGGGCTGTGGCAGGGCGCAAGGCGGTCGGCGCTAACGCTCCTGATGGGCGGCACGCTGATGCTGACCGGATTCGCCGTGAGCTACGGCTACTGGGCGGTGTTCGCGCCGTTCGTGGCCTATGGCGTGGCGCTGGCGCTGCGGCGGCAGGGTCGGTTGGCGGCAGGGCTGGTGCTGATTCTGGCGACGGCGCTGGCTCCCCTGCGCGATATGGCGGCGGCCTTCAGCGCCAACGCCAACGCGGAGACACTGGCACAAACGGATTTGCTGACCGGACAGTTCCCACCCGGATCAATCGTGGTAGGGGATGACGTTTTCTGGTTCACGCTGCACGAACAGCGCACCTTCGTCGGTTGGGTGGGGCTGGAACGATTCGCGGTCATCACTGGCCTGCGGCTGGAAGAAGCCCTGACGGTGCTGGAAGCCGATGCCGCGATTTGCGACGACCGACAGACCGCCCGCTGCGCCCGGTTGCGGCGCAGCGGGTTGTTCGCCCCGCCGTTGCGCTTCCGTGCAGGCGGCCAGTCCTACTGGATTTTCCAGCGTCGGGGAGTGGGATAGATCACCACATCGCGCTACATTAGGCCAGTATTGACTCCGCACACCTTTGCAACCGAACGCTGCATTTATATAAAATTGGGTCAGTTGATCGGTATTCGATCTTAAGCGAGGGAAGAAATTGAGTTCAGTTATGCCGTCCGATGAAGATTATCTGCGTATCATCCTACGACGGGTGCGCGTATGCAAAGCCTACAAACCGAGATTCGGTCAAGGACAGAATGCGGGATTATCTTTGGAAGCCTTTCAAACGCTCTATGGCGCTGATCTTTTTTACACATGGTTCGGCCTCGATAATCCGCTGATGTATGCTGCTCATAAGGCTGCGGGTGGAATCACTTCCGTATATCGGCAAATCGGAATCGGCTGCGAAGAGTTGTATCGGCAAATCCTATGCGACCAATATGGACTGAATACCAGCCAAGTCGCATGGTCTTATGATGTTCCCAAACCGGATGGAACGACACGGCAACTATCGCTGGA
>CAIPFY010000318.1 GCA_903864435.1 uncultured Chloroflexota bacterium
ACGCTGGCCGGTTGGGCGCTGTGGCGGTGGGCGGCGGGGCGTTGGACGGACGCGGGCCGCGAGATGGCGCGGCGGTTGGGCTGGGGGTTGGCGCTGGCGCTGCCGTATTTCGTTACGTGGTTCTATTCCTACAGTTATCACTACCGCCTGTCGTTCGCCATTGTGCCTCTGCTGCTGCTGCCTATCGCTGTGATCGCCGCGCACTGGACGGAGGCGCTGCGGTTGTCGGGTGCAGGCGGTTGGCGGCGGTGGGTGTACGGGCTGGCGCTGGTGCTGCTGGCGCTGCCGGGAATCGTCATTCCGTTGTACGACATCAACGCGGGGTGGGATTGGCTGTGGACGGACAAACTGCCGGACGACCACGCCCGTTATACCTCCGGCAACGCGGCGCTGATGGCGGTGGTAGACGGGCTGAACGCCTATAAGCAGGAGCATCCCGACCAACCGCTGCGGGTGGTCGCGCCGCAGGTCAAGCGGTTGCCGTTTTTCTTCCCGCTGGATGACATTCGCATTGACTGGATGCCGGATAAGCTGGACGATCTGACGGATGAAACCTATTTCATCTATGGCACGCCGGAAAGTGGGCCGGACTTCGGCGGGTTGCCGCACGGGGCGAATCAGGTGTTGGGGGCGCTGTCGTTAGCCAGCAACAACCCGGAGGATACGACCGCGATTATGCGCCGCGCATGGGGCTATGACGACGGCATCATGAAGTATAGCGTGTTTGAGATGCATCTGGATCGCCGTTTCGTGCAGCCCAAGATTCTCGGCAAAGTCGAGGGCGATTTGCGCTTCGGCAGTTTCGTCCGCCTGCTCGGATACGATATTGGCGACCTGTATTTCTGGCCGGGGCGCAGGCTGATTTTGCACCTGTACTGGGAAGTGCTGGAACCTGTCCCGGCGGATTACATCATCTACATTCACTTCCGCGACGCGGACGGCAAGGTGTGGCAGGCGTGGGATGGGCCGGTCAGCCGTACCCGCGACGGCAACTATTACTCGACGCGGGTGTGGCAACCGGGCGAGATCATCACTGATGAACGGGCGCTGGTGATGGAGAATGCCGAAACGCCCCCCGCCGATAAAGCCTACACGATGTATGTGGGCCTGTATGACCTGCAAACCAACGAACGGTTGCAGGTCACACTGGATGGCGCGGCGTTGGGGGATGGCTACCCGATTGTGGGCAAACTAGGCGTGGTGGCGCAACCGCCGTCCTAATGCAGCGCCAGTAGCGCCGTCACCAGCTTTTGCTGCACTTTGCGGCTGTTGAAATGCGTCCACAGGGCGCTCAGTTTGGCTTTTTGTTCGGCTTCCTGCGCTTCCATGTGGGCAAAATAGGGCGCGAGTGCTGTGTTATGGCTGCTATCCAGATAGGTGTCCAATTGCAGGCGGGCGGTGGCGACATCGTTCATGTGACCGAGGCAGTCTTGCAGTATTTTGACCTCGGTGACGTAATCGGCGTGGGTGTCGCCCAGAAGATCGCTGAACAGGGATACGGTGTAGCGCAGGCGCTTGCACTCGATGCGTAAGCCGTGCAGCGTGAGCGCGTCGGCTTCTGCCAGAATGCTATCGTAAGCGCGTACTGCCGCCAGCCGATCATGAACCAGCACCGGCAACAGGTGGCGAATCTGGGAGGGGACGACCCCGGTGGTTTTCACTTGCGACACACCGGCTTCCGGCGTGAGTAGAAACTTGCTGAAACTTTTGACGAACTGCCGGTAAAACTTCGAGTCCAGCAGGATGACGAGCATCGCCCGCGCCGCCACCCGCCGCGCTTCCAGATCGTCAATCACTTCCTGAAGCGCCGCTTGCTGCTCGGCTTCCTGCGTCAACTGGTAGGTGTGCAGGTTTTCCAGCAGGACATCCAGATCGCGCACGACGCCTAAACTCAACCCGATTCGCCTCATGCTTTCGCGGATTTGCTTGGCTTCGCGTTCGTCATAGTAGGGGCGCAGCAACCGCAACAAGCTGCGCATCCGTCGGATGGACACGCGCATATCGTGGACATCTTCGATATCCTCTCCGGTGCGGCTTCCGGCTTCGCATTCCAGCATCTTAATCCAGTCGGTGAGCAGCACCTTGCGTCCGGCTTCAGCCATGACATCAATGGGCTGCACCGTCTGGTTATTTTTTTTGAGCAGCGCAATTCTTTCTTGCAGACTGAGTTTCATTGTTTAGCTCCCGAACAGTTTGCGTACAACTTGCGCCGCATTTTAATCTAATCTTATTCATAATTTAAAAATCGTAGGGATTTCTTAAAGAATCTTTTTGAAATAAAAGCGTTGAACAAGTGCAAGCGTATTGGTGTTACAATCGGTTTTTAACGAGTAATTAGGGGCGAATAATGCTTTTTAACAAGCAAACTTTGCAGACTCTCCAGACGGCGCAGCGCGATTGGGAGACAGGGGCGCTCCAGCGGGCGCTGGAACGCTACCCCGAACGCCGCGCTGTTTTTACCACCCAGTCGGGCGTTCCGGTGGAGCGCGTGTACACCCCGTTAGATACCCCTGAATTGGATTACATGCGCGATCTAGGGCTACCGGGCGAGTATCCTTACACACGCGGCGTCCATGCCACCGGAACACGCGGCAAATTGTGGACGATGCGCATGTTCGCCGGATTCGGTACCGCCGAAGAAACCAATCAGCGGTATCGCTATCTGCTGGAGCAGGGCAATATGGGGCTGTCGGTGGCCTTCGACCTGCCGACGCTGATGGGCTATGACAGCGACGCGCCGGAAGCACTGGGGGAGTTCGGGCGCTGCGGCGTGGCGGTCAGTTCGTTGCGCGACATGGAAATTCTGTTTGACGGCATCCCGCTGGGCGATGTGACCACCAGTATGACGATCAACAGTCCGGCGGCGATCATCTGGGCGTTCTACATCGCCGCCGCCGAAAAGCAGGGCGTACCGATGGAACGACTGCAAGGAACGCTGCAAAACGACATTCTGAAAGAATACACCGCGCAGAAAGAGTTCATCTTCCCGCCCGAACCTTCGATGCGACTGGTGACGGATACGGTGGCGTTCGGTAGCGCCCACCTGCCGTTGTGGAACACGATCAGCATCAGCGGCTATCACATCCGTGAGGCGGGCAGCACCGCCGTGCAAGAGCTGGCGTTCACGCTGGCGGACGGCATGGAATATGTGCGTTGGGCGCTGCGGCGCGGGTTGGCGGTTGACGATTTCGCGCCGCGTTTGAGCTTCTTTTTCAACCTGCACAACGACTTTTTCGAGGAGATCGCCAAACTGCGGGCGGCGCGGCGCATCTGGGCGCGGGAAATGCGCGAGACGTTCGGCGCAAAGAACCCGCGCTCGTGGCTGATGCGTTTCCACACGCAGACCGCTGGTGTGACGCTGACCGCGCAACAACCGGAGGTGAATCTGGTGCGGGTGGCGCTTCAGGCGTTGGCGGGTGTACTCGGCGGCACACAATCCCTGCACACGAACAGCATGGATGAGGCGTTGGCGCTCCCCAGCGAACAGGCGGTCACGCTGGCGATGCGTACCCAGCAGGTGATCGCCGAAGAAAGCGGCGTCGTGAACACGATTGACCCGCTCGGCGGCAGTTACTATGTGGAGGCGCTCACCAACCAGACCGAAAAAGCGGTCTATGACTATTTCAAGCGAATCGCGGATATGGGCGGGGTGCTGCCTGCGATTAACGCGGGGTACTTCCAGCAGGAAATCGCGGAAGCCAGCTATCGCCAGCAAGTGGAAGTGGATCGGGGGGAGCGCGTGATTGTGGGCGTGAATCGCTATATCAGCGCCGAGAAACCCGCAATCTCGATCCTTCAGATGGATCCCGAAGGCTACCGGCGGCAGATGGCACGCTTGGAACGGTTGCGGCTGGAACGGGACGGCGCGGCAGTACAGGCGGCGCTGGAACGGGTACGGGCGGCCTGTGCCGGCGACGAGAATGTGATGCCGGCGTTGATCGCGGCGGCGAAGGCCGGGGCTACGCTAGGCGAGATGACGGATGTGATGCGGGCGGTGTTCGGGGTCTACCACGAACCGGCTTTTGTGTGATGTGCGGTGGCGCGAATAAAAACAGCGGGCTGTGATGCCCGCTGCTTGTGCTATCGCGTTTGTGCGCTGACCGCTTATTCGGCGGCGGCGGGAGGCGCTTCTTCGCCACCTTCGGCGGCAGCAGGCACATCACTGTCGGCGGATTCACTGGCGGCAGGAGCCGCATCCGGCGCTGCTTCGCCAGCAGGTGCGCCTTCGGCGGGCGCTCCGGCATCCGTGCCCCAACGCTGCGTGAAGCCCACGCGGCGCTTTTCCGGTTCCAGATGGCTAATCCGCAGGCTCAGGCGGTCACTTTTCTTGACGTAGCTGTACGGTTCCTTCAGTGAACCGTCGCCCATTTCGCTCAGGTGCAGCAGCCCTTCGAGGCCGTTGTCCAGCGCGATGAACGCACCGAAGTCTACGACATTGGTCACGCTGCCTTCAACCAGCTGCCCTTCGTGGTAACGCTGATCGGCATCTTCCCACGGGTCATTGAGCAGGCGCTTGCGACTGAGCGCGATACGGTTCGATTCGCGGTCAAGGTTCAGGACGTAGACATCAATCTCGTCGCCCACCTTGAGGACATCACGCGGGTGATCTACGCGGTGCCACGCCAATTCGCTGACGTGGATGAGGCCATCCGCGCCACCGAGGTTGACGAACGCGCCGAAGTCGCGCAGGCCAGTGACCGTGCCCTTAACCACATCGCCTTCCTTGAGTTCGGAAAGCAGACGGGCTTTCTGCTGGGCGCGCCATTCCTTCTGGGCTTCGCGTTCGCTGAAGATCAGACGGCGGCGATCCTGATCTACTTCGATGACTTTCACGCCCAACCCCTTGCCCTGCACGTCGCCCCAGACATCGCGGCGTTCGTTGGACAGGTTGACCGAGACCAGATGCGAACTGGGGATGAACCCTTCCAAGCGGTTCCAGCGCACCAGAATACCACCGCGATTGTGGCCGGTGACAGTCACCTGCACCACTTCTTCGGAGGTCAGCAACTGGCGAGCCTTTTCCCAGTCGTACTGCTGCAAACCCATGTTGATCGAAACGACCAGATTGTCGTCTTGATCGCGGGGGTTTAGCACGTAGACCGGAACTTCGGCGCCCACCTTCAGGCCGTTGCGGACATCATCATCCAGCCGTTCGATATCCTGTGAAGGGACGATGCCATCCTGTTTCGCGCCCATATCTACGATGATGGCGCGAGACTCGATCTGGAGGATTGTGGCAGTGCGGATTTCGCCCCGGCGCGGCATTACGTCAAGGTAATTTTCCAGTAACTGCTCAAATTCACTCTTGCTACCCTGATCTGCATTCGGTTGATTCACATTAGCGGGACTCATTCACCTCTCCTGTCGTGAGGGCCATTTTTAGACGGAATGACCAAACCCATATTCCAACCCAATAGAATGTGACACCTGAATCCGAAAGCCAACCGGTTTACGCTTTCCGATAGGGCGGCAAACGAATTGCTACAACGCATATCTCTGAGCGGGTCAGGGAGATATATTTTGGTTGGCAGATGGCTTTATACCTGCCACAAACACAACATCCCTGTTAGCGACAGATTTTGAGCGCACTATTCATTATAGCAGATAATATTGCACCGAGTATAGGGAATTCATTCAATTTACATCCGGTAGGCTCATTCCGATGCCACGCAGCCCACGATCCACTTCCCACGGGTAGACAATGTAGGCGTCTGTAATGGCACCGTAGAAATCGGGTTCGGCCTTGTTGAACATGGAACGATAGGGATTATAGTGCAATACGCAGGTGTAGGGAATGCCGCCGGAGGATTGGACGCGCCCTTTGACGGCGGTGCTGGTGCGCCCGCTGCCCCACACATCATCCACGATGAGCGTGCGCCGGTCACGCAGGAGGGCTTGATCGGGAAACTGGAGGAAGGACGGCCACGCCATCAGGCCAGCCGACTCGGTGGCGGGGAAGTCTACCGCCGCCGTGAGGATGTGCCGGATACCCAGCGCCTCCGCCAGCAGGCCGCCGGGGATGATTCCGCCGCGTGTGATGAGTACCATCGCATCATACGAGCCGACGATTTTGAGGGGCGGTAAGAGTACGTCAATCAGACGATCAACGTCAGCCCACGTTAACAATTCCTGTTTCATCGGACGGTGGCTCCTCGGCTCAGTTTAGCAGGTTAAAGAATGATGAGTTTAGCGCACATCAGGGCTGATGCAAAATGCGATTGCGCCGAATACGCCATCTGGCGTATCGTCAGTAGTGACGAATTCGTTTACACTACCATCAGAATGTCTATTGAGGAGGCTGCATATTATGGAAAGCAGAACGGTTCAGGTTCCCAACATTGGTTGTGATGGCTGCGTCCGCACGATTAAGAACGAAGTCAGCCAGATTAGCGGCGTGAAGATCGTGGATGGTAAAGTGGACGGCAAAACCGTCACCGTCGAATGGGATGCGCCGGCCACATGGCAGCAGATTGAAAGCACCCTGAAAGAAATTGACTACGCGCCGGCCTAACCGACGCGATACGAGATACACCACAAAACGGGGGCACGCCCCCGTTTTGCTTTCCTGCTTTATTCTGCAATGAGCGCCGTCTCGATGGCCTGCCGCAAATCCGCTTCGGCAATGACGCCGAATCCGCGATAGATTTCAATCTGATTACCGTTGTAAATCACATAGCCGGGATGACCGGGCAACCGAACGGAGGCGAACAGGTTTTGCCCTTCGCCGCCGTCTTGCGCGTTCAGAGCGCGGAATGTGACCCGATCGCTGTACTCTGCGGTGAGCCTATCCACGATAGGCTGCATTTCCTGTCAGGGGCCTCAGTTGTCGGTGAAGAAAAACAGGAACGTCGGTTTATCCGCCGCTTCCTGTGTTGCACCGGGTGTGCTGCCTCCAGACGGAGCGCAAGCGGCTAACAGGGCGACCAGCAGTAGTCCGATGAGGGTAAACCAGCGTTGCATGATGTTGTCCTAGCTGCCCGGTGCTGGCGTAGCGGTGGCGAATGGCGACTCGGGCGTGGTTTCGACTCCCAGTGTATCCCATATCTCTTGTAATTTGCGGGTGACTTCCGCTTGATAGGCGCGTTGTTCATCCGTCCACCATGTTTTGACGTAGGCGTAGATTTCCATAATGGTCGCGTCATCGAAGGTCGTGCCGAAGGCCGGCATGGGGTAGCGGTTCAGGCTATTGAGGATGCCTTCTTTGGTGGTGCGCAGCAGCAATTGATCGGCATACTGCCAGATCAAGCCCGTCGAGTCGTGCGCGGGGACGGTTTTCATGCCCATCGCACGGGTGGTGGCGGCGCTATCTCCGGTCTGGCCTTCGCCATGATAGCCGTGACAGTGAGCGCAGTACCGCTGGTAATTGGTTTCGCCGCGCTGAAGGGCTGGATCAGTGAATACCGAGGTGGGTAGTGCCTCTGGCCCCACCAGTGTGACCGCCAGTAGTGTAGGTTTAGGCGCACCGGAACAGGCTGCGAGAAGCATAATCGCCACCAGACCCGCCACAACTGCTACGTTTTTCATCGCCATGTGTACTGCCTTGATGATTGCTGCATAGGCCACTGTTTATACCCGATTCGGGCGCTGATGCAAGCTAGTTCTTGATGCGGCGATTGTCACCTGTTTAGTCATTTTGGCTATGCCTGTCGAAACTACCCAAATGCGTTTGGATAGCGCGGCCTATGGAGGCGAATTGGCGCGAGTTTCAGGGAGAATATGGCACGGGAGGCGGGGCTTGCACTGGGGCGAATAGACCCACTCGAAAGGGGTGAAGCGGACGGTGGCGCAAGGTGGCGGTGATTGGTTTTTGTGAGAAGTAACCAATAGATAGGCTATAGGCTTCAGAAAGGATGACCATTTTAGCGCCGCGTCCGGCGGCTATAATCCAAAACTGTTGGTTATCCTGAACAAAGGACAGCATTGGTCATGACTACGACTCCTATCCGTGATTTCCTCGAGATTTCGTATGATGAGCTGGAGGCGCTGAATCTGGAAGCGAAGGAGCAGCGCCTGAATCGTACCCCGGCAGATACGCTCCGCGAACAGCGCATGAAGTATCTGGCGGATGAGAAGCGTATCAAGGCTGTGACGGTCTGCTTCACCGACCTCGAAGGCCGCCTGCACATGCTGGATTATGACAAGAAGTTCCTGCTGAAGTCGGAAGACAATCTGACCTTCGACGGTTCTTCGATTCGCGGTTTCTCGCGCCAGTCGGAGTCTGACCTGCGCCTCGGCATTGACTGGGCGGCGTTCTACTGGCTGCCCGCCGATGTGTTCGGCCCCGGCAAGGTGCTGGTGTTCGGTGAAGTGCTGGAACGCGATGGCAGCCCGTATGCGGCTGACCTGCGCTCGGTGCTGAAGCGTTTCACCACTGATCTGTTCGAGAGCAAGGGCTACACCCTGAATCTCGCCAATGAAATCGAAGGCTTCATTTTCAAGGGGCGTTCTGCTGAACAGCGTTTTGTCGAAGGTAGCGCGATGGAATTCGTATCCACCAGCGGCTATTACCACTCGCTCCCCGGCGACCCGCTGCGTTCGTTCATTGACGCGGCTGCCGAAGCGCAGCGTGCGATGGGTTTCGCCAACGAAAAAGATCATCCCGAAGTCGCGCCTTCGCAGTTCGAGATGAATTACTCGTACACCGAAGCCACGATTGCCGCCGATCAGGTGCAGCTCTATAAGCTGCTGTGCCGTCAGGTGGCCTACCAGATGGACATGACCGCCAGCTTCCTGCCCAAGCCTGTGACGGGCATCAACGGCAGTGGTATGCACACCAACATGTCGGTGTCGGAGAAGGGCAAAAACCTGTTCTTCGATGCGAAGGGGCGTGAAGAACTTTCGACGATGGGCTGGGACTTCATTCAGCGCATCCTGACTCATGCGCTGGACATCTGCCTCGTGCTGAACCCCAGCGTGAACGCCTACCGCCGCCTTGACCCGCACTACGAAGCGCCGAACCAGATCAAAGCCTCGCCGGTGGATCGTGGTTCGATGGTGCGTATTCCGATCGGTAACTCGAAGTCGGCGCGTATCGAAGTGCGCTCGATTGCCCCGGATGTGAACCCGTATCTGGCGATTTACACGCTGTTCAAGACCGGTCTGGAAGGCACTGCCGAGGCTGTGGCGGACGATGCCATTCTGCCGGATAACGTCTACGATGCCATCACCCATTTCCAGAACAGCGAATTTTCGGAGCAGGTGCTTAGTCCCGATGTGCGTGATCGCTATGCCGAACTGAAGCTGGCCTCGGCGGATCGTTGCCCGCGCCGCTTGGGTTCGACTATCAAGACTTCGGAAGTGCAGTTCCACCACGAAGTGACCAACCAGTACCTGTGGAACAAGTTCTAAACCGCAGCGTATCGTTCCAATAAAAAATCCCCCGCTGATGATTTCGGCGGGGGATTTTTGTTTGTTGATTCGGGGGCTGCATCGGGTTCGCCCGATGTGCAGCGTTTAGGTTTCCAGCCGTCGGCCCGTCGCCGAGAAGATTGCATAGCGTTTGATGCGCAGTCGCTTGTCGAGTACGAATTGCAGTGTGGTTTTCAGCACCCCGATGCCATAGCGCACCGACGGCCAAAACGAGATTGAGGAGGCTTCCGCAAAGTAGCTGGTCGGGCAGGATATTTCGCCAACCGAGTAGTTGAAATAGGCCGCCTGTGCCAGCATTTGATTGTCGAACACAAAGTTATTGTCGTTTTCGCGCAGCGGAAGCGATGTCAATACTTCGCGTGAGAATGCGCGATAGCCGGTATGGAATTCCGAGAAATGGCTTCCCATCAGCAGGTTTTGCACGAACGTGAGTATCCTGTTCGAGATGTATTTGTAGATCGGCATTCCGCCTTTTAAGGCTCCGCCACACAGGATGCGTGATCCCAGTACAATGTCGTATTGTCCGAACGCCACCATCGAGGCCATTGCGACCAGTAAGCGGGGTGTGTATTGATAATCCGGGTGGAGCATCACCACGACATCCGCGCCGAGCCGCAGCGCGTGTTGATAGCACGTTTTCTGGTTCCCCCCATAACCGAGGTTCTCAGGATGGACTAGCGTTTCAATCCCCAGTTCGCGTGCTAGTTCGGGCGTGTTATCGTGGCTGGCATCATCTACCAGCACAACATGGTCTATATAGTCTCGTGCGATTTCACGATAGGTTGCTTCAACTGTTTGAGCCGCGTTGTAGGCGGGCATGACAACAACGATTGTTTTTCCGTTAATCATGGATGGGCATGTTCCTATTCGGGAGCGATTTGGAAAAGCGTGAGGGTGGTCAGTTCGTCTGGCCTTTGAATGGTATAGACGGGGATTAGCGTGCTACTTATTCCTTCCAGACTGATGAACGGAACCTGATCGAATACCAGATAAAGGTTCCCGGTTGTGCGACCAGCGGCAATATCGGCTGCTAACTGATTGATTCGCCCTGCGATGTGTACCTGCTGCGAGCCATCTAGCGCGATGGTTGGGCATTCGAGGGCAACCGGATCGGCGGAACGGATCAGGAATTGCAGCCCACGACAGTTTGGCAGCAAGCCTATCACCTGCGCGGGGGTTTCACCGGTCTGTGAACGGATTGCATCCGCGATTTCGCGCAGGCCATAACCGGATGCGTCCGAACTAATATACTCCAGCCGTTCAAGCGGGGTCAACGGAGCCAATGTCACGTCAGTGGTCAATGCCTGCAAGGTCGGGAGAGCGAAAGCGCCCACCCACAGTAGGGCTGCGATTCCCACGCCAAAAGCCCCTATACGGGTCATCCGGCGTCTGGCGAGTAGTTCAAACGCTGCGCCAATACCGAGTGCGCCTAGAATCAGCAAGAACCCAACATGGAAATGGGTATAGCGGGCACTGATTTTGGTGGCGAAAGCCAGCAAACCCATGATGGGGATTACAAGCGCACCGCACCAGAATAGCCCGATGCGGGGGTGGCGAACCAGCAGGATAACCGCCAACAGGAGTATCAGGATTAGGAAGGGGACGCCGAAATGGGTGCTGTCTATTTCAAGCAGGCTGCTTACATTGGCGATCAAGCGCCCGAACAGGTTGCCGGTTTGATCTGTGCCAACGACGGTGGTGGCGGTGCCGAAATAATTATAGCCACGCCAGCGCAAGAACAGATAGAAGGGTATCCATACTCCGGCCATTAGCCCGTAGGCCAGCGCCATGCCCCGCAAACGCTGACGCAGGGATAAGCGATGCGCCAGCAGGATAGCCGCCAGTGCTGCTATGGGGACGATCATCACGCCCGTTGCTTTTGCTGCAATGGTGGCTGCCAGCGAAAGCCCAATGCCTAGCGCATCGCGGTCTTGCCCTGATTTCGCCCAGCGCACACAGAACCACGCCGCCAGCAAACCCCACACACTGACGAACGTATCCACCAGCGCCATGCGCTCATAAAAATAGTTGTACGGTGCAACCAGCGCGACCAACGCGGCGAGGGCTGCTATGCCCATCGAACGGGTCTGGTTGCGCACCAGACTATAAACCACCGCCACGCCGAGCATGTTGAACCAAACCACCGACGCACGCACGATCCAGAAGGTAGCCTCTCCGTGCAGTTGAAAGGCCGTCATCCACCACAGACCGAACAGCTTGCCGTTGGAAGCCCCTGTGAAGGGGTGCATATATAGCACAAGGTCGTTGGCCCATGCGACATGATCGGCTTCGTCAAGAAAAGGTGGCAACGTCAGGAGGGCATGCAGGCGCAACCCCAGATAGAGGAAAAACAGCGTTATTGGAACGACCCATCCGTATATGCGAGGTAACTTGAAATTTGGCATGATGTCTATGGGGCGTTTCCAGTTTCCATCGTGATTGAGTGGTTAGGCATATTATCTAGATTCGCAGATGAATTGACCATCTGCGAATCTGGATTGCCCACAATGACTGCTCATTGGCAGTCGTTTCTTTGGGAAACTACAGCCGTTCCGCCACGCTCTTGCCCTGCGTGAATTGCAGCAGGTAGTCAGGGCCGCCGGCCTTGCTGTCGGTGCCACTCATGTTGAAACCGCCGAAGGGATGCACGCTCACCAGCGCGCCGGTGCATTTGCGGTTCAGGTACAGGTTGCCCACATGATACTCGCGGCGGGCGCGTTCCAGACGGTCACGGTCATTGCTGAACAGCGCACCCGTCAGGCCGAACTCGGTACTGTTTGCCACGCGCAGCGCGTCGTCAAAATCGGCAGCGCGGATGATGGAAAGCACCGGCCCGAAGATTTCTTCCTGTGCGATGCGGGCATCCCACGGGACATCCCCGAAGATGGTGGGCGCGATGAAGAAGCCACCTTCCGGGGTGTCGAGGCGCTGACCGCCTAGCAGGAGTTTGCCTTCCTGCGTGCCGATCTCGATGTACTCCATGATCTTGTTCATGGCGCTGCGGTCAATGACCGGCCCCATCCACACATCGCTGCCGGCATCCGTCGCGCCGACGGTGATCTTGCGGGCGTGTTCGACCACTTTGCCCACGACCTGCTCATACACCGCGTCCACGATGATCGCCCGCGAACCTGCCGAGCATTTTTGCCCCTGAAAACCGAAGGCGCTGGCGACGATTTCACGCGCAGCCGAGTCCAGATCGGCGGTTTCGTCCACCAGCACCGCGTCTTTACCGCCCATTTCCAGAATGGTGCGCTTCAGCCAGATTTGCCCCGGCTGCACTTTGGCGGCGTTTTCGTTGATCCAGATGCCCACTTCTTTCGAGCCAGTGAAGGCGATGAAGCGCGTCTTGGGATGCGTGACCATGCGCCCGCCCACGCTGGAGCCGGGGCCGGTGACGAAGTTCAGCACGCCGGGGGGCAGCCCCAAGTCCCAGAACAGTTCGGCGGCTTTGTAGGCGATCAGCGGACTCTGGCTGGCGGGTTTGAAGATGACCGTGTTGCCGGCCACCATCGCGGCGGCGATCAGGCCGACGGGGATGGCGTTCGGGAAGTTCCAGGGCGGGATGCACACGCCCACGCCCAGCGGAATGTTGTACAGCGACAGTTGTTCCGGCGGGTAGGGGGTGAGGGCGGCGCTGTTATCCGCGATGCGGACGGCCTGCCGCGCATAATATTCCATGAAGTCAATCGCTTCGGAGGTGTCGGCCTCGGCTTCCGCCCAGCTTTTGCCCACTTCCAGCACCATGATCGCGTTGAATTCGTGCTTGCGGCGGCGCATGGCGGCGGCGGCGCGCAGCAGGTAGCGAGCGCGTTCCTCGACGGGGACGTACTGCCACGTTTTGAAGGCTTCAAAGGCGACTTCGACAGCGTGATCGGCATCCTCGATTGTGGCATTGGCGAAACGGGCGACCACTTCGGCAGGGCGTGCCGGGTTGATGCTTTCCAGCAGGTGATCGCGCATCAGCCGTTCCGCGCCGATCACAATCGGGTAGGTGGTGCCGAGCGTGGCTTTGACTGCTTTCAGCGCCTCGTTAAAGGCCGCTTGATTTTCCGGTTTGGTGTAATCGGTGAACGATTCGTTGCGAAATTCAGGCAGCATAGGGGTATCTCCTTCCGCAGTGCGTTTGGTATGAATAACAGCGTTCATTGTACCATGTGCGCTACATAGGCTAAGGGCATTCTGTTCTGTACTTGTAACAGATAATTCACGACCATCCCGATCGTTTGGTTTTATAATGATGGGACGCAACTTAACAACAGAGCAGACGGGTTTAGTGATATGGAGATTGAGCTAGTTTAGATTAATACTATCAAGTGTGCTTAAATATACTCATAATAAGCATATTTTCAGTCGGCGAGTTCGCAAAGCGTTAAAGGAAGCGTTGGCGCATGATCCGCAGTCACCGGATACGGTTGAACCCAACCGCTGAGCAAGCGCAGTATTTCACCCGTGCTGTGGGGACACGCCGCTTTATCTACAACTGGGGACTGGCGGAGTGGAAGCGGCAGTTTGAGGCAGGGGAAAAGCCGTCGGCGTTGGCGCTTAAGAAGGAGTTCAACGCCATCAAAGGTGAGATGTTTCCGTGGGTGTACGAGGTGACTAAGTGCG
>CAIPFY010000319.1 GCA_903864435.1 uncultured Chloroflexota bacterium
GCGGTTTGCAGCAGCGCATGGCGTTCGCTCAAGCTCAGGCGCATCTGCATGAAGTAATTCAGCGCCCACGCCCAATCCACCGCCGCTTCGGGTTCTGCGTTCCAGCCCCACTCCAGCGCGGCGAGCAGGTTCGGCCAATCGGCCTCGATCAGCGGGTGGCGGTCTTCGTCGTTGTTCGTGTCGTAATCGCCATGCAGCGCGGCGTAGTGCGCGAAATGGTGTTCGGGCGCGTCGCCTTGCGGGGGCAGCGCCGCCGTCACCACCTCGTCCAGCCGCAGCCGTTCGTCGGCCTGCCGCACGAAGCCCCACTGCTTGAGGACGCGCAGCGCCTCGTCCGCCGCATCCTCGTCCATGTCCGGCGGACGCAGCGCCGCCAGCGCCGCCTCATCAAAACTGCCCCGGAACACGGTCAGCCGCCGCAACAAGCGTTCGGCCTCCGCGCCGTGTTTGGCCTGTTCGCTCATCTGGCGCACCGTCTGGTGAATCATCTCGTCCAGCGCCTCCTGCACATCTTCGTGCTTCAGTTCGCGCAGTATTCGCAGCACCGCAGCGGGTTTGCGGTCATCATGCAACTGCCTGACCGCGAATTCGATCAGGCGCGGGTGGGCGCGTCCGGCTTCCGCCAGCGCCGTCGCATCGGCCTCCGTGAGGGACACCCCTTCGGCGGCAGCAAAACCGAGCGCGATCTGCGCGGCGGGCGTGAGGCCAATCGGATGCAGAGGATGATCGCGGCGCGGCTTCAGTTCGTTCCAGACGGCGCGGGCGGTCAGCAGGGCGGGCGCTTTGCGGGCGGTGATCTGCGCCAGCAGCGCGGCATAGGCGGCGCGGCGTTCGGGCGGGACAGACTCGGCGTTGTCCACCACGATCAGCGGCGGCGCGGCGTGGAGCGCGTCCAGCACGGCAGATTGCGGGGTGGTGTCCTCCATCCGGTAGTGGCGGCGGATCAGGTCGGTGATCTGTTCGGGGAGGCTGTTCTCGTCACAGCGGTGCCAGACCGCCCCGGCAGGGTGCGTCAGCGCGAGTTCGGCGGCGATGCGCGATTTGCCCGTCCCGCCCACTGCGATCACCTGCGTGACATGCGCCCCCAGCATCCCGCGCAGTTTGGCGAAGTCGGCCTCGCGTCCGGTCAGCGGCACATTGTCCAGATAGGGCAGATGAACACGCATCACGTCTTCGCCCGTGACGCGGGCGGTGGTGGCTGTTGGCAAATCGGGGGCGCGTTCGCCTTTAATCGCCCGCACCAACGCCGTTGCGCCTGCATCAAAATCCGTCCGCAGGTCGGCATACTGGATATTCTTGACGATCAACCAGATGGCAGCGGCATCGGCGGAGGCGAGGTAGGCCACGTACAGCGGGCGTGACAATTCGCGCACCAGTTTGCACTCGGCTTTGCAGATGTCGGATTTCAGCGAGGCGGGGGACATCAGCAGCAGGCCGATTTTGCAGTCTACGATGGCGGCGCGGATTTTGTCGTCCCAATCGGGATCGCCGGGGTTAATCCCGCCCTGATGGTCTACCCATGTGCTGATTCCGGCGGCATTCAGAATAGCCGCGAGGCGGTTTGCGGCGGCATCTTCGGCGGTGGCGTGGCTGATGAACAAGTCGGGCATCGGTCGGCGCTCCTGTTGGGGTGGGAACACCTATTATTGTATCGCAAACGCGGGTGTTCCCCCACCACGCGCCCGTGCGGGGCGGCGGGGCATCTCCCACCTATGGTATTTCTAGGGGACGCTCAAGCGCAA
>CAIPFY010000320.1 GCA_903864435.1 uncultured Chloroflexota bacterium
CGGCAATGGGCATTGCTTACCCCAAACAACGCCGCTTGTCCTTCATTGCTCGACGTAATACGTTGATCTATCTTGTCATTAACTTGCACGCTCTTCAACGCTTTCGTCTCCGTAATCCTAAATTGTTCCTTAATCCTTCCTTATTTGTCCGACCCTCCATGTATGGGGTAGGGATCAGGGGTGGGGACTCTTTCAGGCTTAGGGGTTGCGTGCCTTTCCCCCCCCCTTTCGTAGGGACACGCTTCTGCGCGTCCGCCAGAGTCCCTACGAAACCGCACGCGCCGCCTTATGAACGCGGGATACGCGCCCGCCGCAGCTGGTCTTCGGCATCGTCCAGCAGTTCGTCCATCATGTGAAAGATGGCGAGCGCATCGCCAGAAACCAACCGCGCCCGCCCGCGAGAGGCTTCACGCAGTTGATCCACCATCAACCAAGGATTGTCGTCACGCGGGTTGACGAACAGGTTGACCACCAGCCCGCCCATCACCAGCGGCAGATAGATAAACGTGAGATCGGGTTCCACTTGACCGGCCAGCCACAGCAGAATCCGGTTGGCGAAATTCAGCCGTTCGCCGCTGTCGCCCAAATCCTCTTTGACTTTCGGATCAATCAGCGCAAACCCCAGCAGCACCGCGTCGTATATCGCCGAATCGAACAGATAGCGGGTCGCCAGTTCGGGACGATCTAAATCCTCGACGTTCTCATCATGCGCCAGCACCTGACACAACACCTGAAACCAGCGGCTAGACTCGGTGGAAAAACCCGGCTCCAGATCAAGCCCTTCATCCAGCGTATAGGTAATCATCTTGGCGATGGCTTTGCTCTCGCCCGGATGCAACGGCATGCCGCGTGCAGCGAAGCGTTCTTCGACGGCGTGCCCAATCGGGCGCAGCAACGTGCTGCGGGTGAGGCCGGAAGCCACGCGCACTGCATCCTGCACCCGTGCCTGTATCAGATGCGTTTCTTCCGCCATTTCTTCCATCGTCCACAGGCTTTCGTAGCGCGTCTGCAAGTCCTGATTCAGCGGCTCAATGCGTTTGGCCGCCACATCAAAATACGTCGTGATGATTTCCGCCGACTGATTCCATGTCTGCGCGGCGTATTCCACATCGCGCAGCACTTGCAATTTCACAGGCGAAATGGTCAACACCGAAGGTGGAGCGCCGCCGGTGGGGGGGCGCACCGCATGGCCTTCTTCGGCGGTACGGTAGCGAACGGCGATTCGCACTGGAAACTGAACTCCGGGTTGGGTGGGAGGCAGCGGAATGATGGGGATGCGCAGCACGCCCACTTCGCCGGGGCGCATGCCGATGGCGATCAACTTCTTGGGCGTGTCTATGACAACCGGATTGCCTTTCTTATCGGTGGTCGGAAGCTGTACCCCGACCTTCAACTGCATGTTCTGATCCACCATGTTCTGTACAATCAGGATGACTTCGACAGGCTGATTGACAAAGGTGCGGCGCGGGAAAATGCCCAGTGCCGTTTGCAGCTTATCCATGCTGATGCGAACGCCATCGGTGATTGCGCCTAACACATCAGGATAGAGAGGTTCAATCTTTCGGTTCGGGTTGTCCCGCATCGTGTTTTGTCCTAGACCTGATAGCCGTATTTTTGACGGGCGCGCTCAATCACCTTCTCAACGACGGTGTAAGTAGCCCGATCCTCAGTGCCGATTTCAGGGTAACGACCCACCAGCGCCCTGCCGATTTCGTTCAGCGAATCGCCCAGTTTTTCGCTAGGCAAACAGGCGCGATCAAACAAAATCACCCCGCCGATGACAAGCGGCATATACACGTCGTTAAAGCGCAGCACCGTATCCGGCGCTTGCAGGCGGGCGATCAACGCACTGATATATTCTTCCACATCGGCCTCATCACCGATTTTTTCACCCGTCACCCGCGCCATCATTTTGAAGGCCAACCGGCAGGCATCTTTCAGCAGGTCATCGTACAAGGTGGAAGTAAGTGCGCTAATGGGCGATTCGGCGGCTGCCGGGTTGAACTCCACCGCCCGCAGCATCCCCCGAAACCACGACGGCAGCGGCAGCGTGCCTTTCAAAGACGTGCCGCGCTTGAGGAGGTGGGCGATGTTCAGGGTTTCATCCGCCAGATGGTCAAACACGTTTTCGGTGGGGTTCGCCATCTCCAGCACCGCCGCCAGCAGTTTAGCGATGTAATGGGCCTCGATGGGGTAGACTGAATACCCGCTGCGCTCGAAACGCTGCTGCGTGGTCTTGTACAGGGCGTTGACCGTTTTTTCGCGGCGCAGCGCCGGCAGCAACTTGGTGTAAATAAGGTCGGCATGGCGGCTCAAGGTCAGCCGATCATCGCGGTGATCGGAAAGTGTCCACAAAGTGACCCATCCGGGAGTCAGGTCGGCAATTTGCCCCACCCCACCTGCCGACAGCACGCCGAAGGTGGCTTCCAGCGTGGTCGTACCGAACATGCCGCGCCGGACAGTGGAATACGCGGCCTTTTTGAGCGCCGCCAGTTCGTCTACCGTGCCGGGGCTGAGTAAGTTCAGGTCAACAGCGCCGCCGCCTTCCGGCAGCCGCACCCGATCGGCTTTTTTGAGTGCCTTTACATCCACCGTCATCGCCAGCTTATAGCCGTCGCCAATCGCCGTATCGGGCAGGCAGGTGATCGGCAGCGTCACATAGCCCACTTCCGCCGGACGCAACCCGACCAGCAACCGTTCGGATTTGGCGACGAATCGCTTGGGCTTCTTCTTCAAGTCGGTTTCCGGCAGTTGCAGGGTCGCCGTCACATCAATATCGCCATCGGACATATTCTGGATGAGCAAAATGGCTTCAAACAGACGACCGGTGCGAACCACACGGGGACGGACGCCCAGCGCAACCTGAGCCGCGCTGACGATATAGCGAGAGCCATCGGTAATGTGGCCTAATATATCGGGATAGTTGGTGATTTCTGCATCGGGCATGATTTCGCCTCGATATCTGCTTCCACGAAAATTTGGTAATTCATGTTCATTATACGAATGATAGCCAACAGCCGCCTATCAAAGTACCTAATTTATGGTAAGAGAACGGTTTCATCGCTGTTTGAATATGCGTTTTTCATATCCAGCCCCGGTAACGACGAACTTCCTCATCCACACATTTTTCAAACAGGTCAAAGATTTCCGTATTATCGGCATCCTGTTCACTGGCGCGTGTTCGGAATGAATACTCTAACGCATTCAAGGACTCCAGAACACTTTCGCCGTGCAGGGTGGTATCATGCGCCACCAGCACCCCGCCGATAATCAGCGGTAGGTAGCAATCCAGAAAGCTCAGGCGGCTGGTAGGATCGGCCAGTAGTTGTATCAGTTGTTCGCCATAAGCGCGGGCATCGCTGTCGCTGCCCAACTGCTGCCCGGTGATCGCATGAATCAGGCGGAAGCCGTGCAGAATCGAGTCGCGCAGGAGATCATCGAACAGGATGGTGGTGAGCGCCGCCAGCGGATTGTCCGTCACCAGCGGGTCTACGCCCATGTGCGTCAGCGCCGCCCGCGTCCAGTTCGGCAGAACAATCGGGCTGCCATCACGCGGCCAACCCCGCAACAACAGTTGGCTCACGGCATAGATAGACTGCTGCGGGTAATACAGGCGTTCTGGCGGCTGCGCGGCCATCTCCAGAACATGCACCAGCAGTTTAGCCGCGAAATGCAGTTCAGCCGCCTGCATCGGATAGTGCATGCTGAAGCGTTCACGCAGCGCACGCTGCAAAAGCGGGAACAGGTGGTCGCGCTTCAAATGCGGGATCACCTGTTCCAGTAGCGCGGTGTGGTAGCGTTCCAGCAGCGGGCGCGTATCGCTGTGGGTATTCAACGACCACAGCCGCACCCACGACACTTTGGAAGGCGGCAACGGCACCGGCTGACCGGGAATCACGCTGAACGTGGTTTCGATAGACGAGCCGCCGATCAGCCGCGATCCGGTGGCGGAGAAGCCCAGCCCTTTCAGGCGCACAAGGCGGGTGATGGTCTGTTCGCTCAGGTAAAAATAGTAGTCCAGATTGATCTCATCTTTGCTGCCCACCGCCCGAATCCGGCGCGGTTTGGCAGTTGGTTCCACCTCCAGCGACATGCTCAGGCTATAGGCAGACGCAGGGGCAGCCGCCGGACTGATGGCGGCAGGCATGACCAGATACCCCACTTCGGCGGGATGCAGCGTGACGGTGCGGCGGTGATGGTGGCTGCTGATGGCGTGCTTCTTCCCTGCCGCGTCCACCGGGGGCAACCGCAGCGAAGCCACCACTTTGACATGCACATCCGAAAGATTCTGCAACAGCAAGATGATCTCAAACGGGTGTCCGGTGAACACAACCGAAGGACTGACGGCCAGCGCAGCCTGAACCACGCCAAACGTCATTTGCACATCGCCAGTGATGTAGCCAAGAATATCCGGGTAATTGGGGCTGCCGTCGGTCATAATCATCTCTCATCCGGGTCGTAACAGGTGAATTAAAGAATTAATGTTACAATTATAGATGTTTTTCGCCCGTTGCGCGGGCAACCTGAATCAGGCTTTGGTCAAACCATTCAAAAGAAAGGACGTAGGTGCATCAGCCGTTCCGCCAGATGCGCTCATTGTCTACTTCATGCCGTATCAGGTCGCGCCGTATGCCGCAGGCGCACAACCGGTCAGCATCCCCTATACGGCGTTGACGGGTCTTTTTAACGCGGCGCGTCTCATGCCGCCTGCATCCTAAGCCGATACCTCCGCCTGAAGGAAGGTCATGATGGGCAGTGCGTATCCGTTCAAAAATCTGGTGTTTCAGGGTGGCGGGGTGAAAACCTTCGCCTATCTAGGGGCGCTGGACGTGCTGGAAGCTGAAGGCATCCTGCCGCAGATTCAGCGGGTGGCGGGAGCCTCTGCTGGAGCCATGCTAGGGATGCTGGTCAGTTTTCGCTTGAGCGCCGCCGAAATCAGCCGCCTGTACGCCTCGCTGGAATTCAGCAAGATTCCGGGGCTGCGGCGGGCGCAGGATGTGCTGGGTACGGTTCCTGACTTTCTCGCGCTCCCGCTGAACAGCGTGATCGGCAACACCAACGCGCTAGACAGGCTGGTGAATCGGTTCGGTTGGTACTCCACCGAGTACGCCTATGAATGGCTGCAAGGGGTGATCGCCGAACAATGCGACGGGAATCGGCGGGCAACCTTCGCGGAGTTTCGTGAACGGGGTTTCCTCGATCTGTACGTGGTCGCCACCGACATCTCGGCACGCACGGCGCGCACCTTTTCAGCCAAACACACGCCCGAAGCGGCGGTGGCGGATGCGCTGCGCATGTCCGCCAGCATCCCCCTGTTTTTCGAGGCGTTGCGCTTTAACGGAAACCAGTTGGGTGAAGGGAACTTCTATGCCGATGGCGGCGTGCTGGATAACTTCCCCATGCGCGTTTTCGACCATCCCGACTTTGGCGAGGACAACCCGCATTATCAGGCGATGGTGAACGGCGAAACCCTCGGTTGCCGCCTATACACCCCCGCCGATTGCGATTGGATTCAAGCACGCCACCCCATCGGCAACCTGATTGACTATATCGAGGCGCTGCTGGAAACGATTCTGGAAGCGCAGGTGGTGGCCTTCGACAACAATCCGGCAGACCGTCAGCGCACCATCAACATCAACGACTGCTGCGTACAGGCCACCGACTTTGAAGTGCAACCCGACCCGAACAACCTGAAATACAGGCAGCTTTTGGCGGAAGGGCGACAGGCAGCGGCGGACTTTCTGCGGCAGTATACGCCCATCCGAAAGCCCCCGTTCGCGTTTTTCATGCCCCGCAGAAAAAAGCGTTAGCACAGGGGTGGGTGGGTTGCCTTCAGCGTGCCGCCAACCACGCGGTCAGCGTACCCGCCAAATCCGAATGGGCGGCGAACAAATCCATGCCGTGTTCGCGCCCTTCAAACGTTAGCGCCTCGGCATGTCCCGCCCCGATTTCCAGCATATCCGGCACATCCTTGCGCGGGTAAGCGTCGCGGTCGGCATACACCAGCAGCGCCGGAAATCCGTCCGCCAGCGCATCACGGGTGCGCACACCGAAATAGTTCAGCCCCGGCGAAATCGCCACCGCGCCAGCACAGCCCTCGACCGCCGCACAGCCGTTCAGCGCCAGATTCGCGCCCATGCTCGAACCGACCATCACGATAGACGATACGCCGGACTGTGCCGCCAGCCATGCCGCCCAGATCGTCGTGTCGTCCTGCGCCACGCTCCAGTTGATTTTGCCTTTCGTCTGCCCGTACCCGCGCAAATCAACCGTCAGCACCGCCATGCCACTATCCAGCAGCGGTTGAATCAGCGGTTCCCAACTGGTGCGGTTGGTATACAGTTCATGCAGCAGCAGCACCGCCCGCCCCTGTCCGGCGTAATAGGTGCCGTAGAGCGTGCGCCCGTCTGTCGCCTGCACGCTGACATCCGTGCCAGAAGCCGCATCTTGGGCGTGAACAGCCGCGAGGGACAACGCGAAGAACAACAAGCAGCACAGGGAGAGGGCAAATCGGTTCACAGGGCGCATCCTCGTACAGTCCGCGAATGATGCGCCCTAGTGTAACGCAGTTAATCCACGTAGGTGAAGCGTTCCGGCGGCGGATTCGTGGTGGTGTGCAGGAAGGCGAACACCATGCCCGCCACGAAACCGGCGATATGCGCGAAGAAAGCCACGCCGCCGCCCAGCGTTTCCGCGCCGAGGCTGGCCACGCCGTTGAACAACTGCACCAGAAACCAGTACCCCAGAATGAGTATCGCGGACAGATCAAAGCGGAAGATGAACACCTGCGTGCGGATGCGCGATCCCGGATACAGCAGCAGGTAGCTACCCAGCACGCCAGCAATCGCGCCGCTGGCACCGATCAGCGGCACACATAGCACGCCGTTCACCAGCGTTTCGGCATAGGCAGCAGCGAACCCCGCCGCCAGATAGAACAGCGCGAAACGGCGACTGCCGAAGTAGCCTTCCACCGGACGACCAAACACCCACAGGAACGTCATGTTGCCGATGAGGTGCAGCCAACCGCCGTGAAAGAACATGCTGCGCAGGATGTCCAGCAGCGTTTCCGGCGCAAACGGCGCTCGTGCCACCAGACACATCACCGCCGCGTAGTCCTTAAACAGCGTGTTCAGGCTGAGAACAGGTTGGGCGGTTTGCCACACGAACACCAGAATATTCAGCAGGATCAGCCCGTAGGTGACATAAGCTCTTTTACGAATGGGGATGAGGGCATTTACGGGGATCATGGCGGCCTCTTTCCGGGACACACATAACCGGCGCGGTACTGTGCTATACGCACCACACCCCCTGCGGGTTGCAACGATCAGTCAGCCTACACATCATCATCCCGCGAAAATCATCCCGCAGCACGGATTCAAAAAGTGCAAGTTCTGTCACCTGCCAGTGCCGACAGTGTTAATCGTCGTCGTCGTCGTCCTGAGTGCGTCCCCAGTGGCCGGCCAGCCATTTCATCGTATCCACCGCGCTATGCGGTTCCTGTTCGCCAGCCATCAGTTCCCGATCCAGATCGTCGCCGCGCCGG
Source organism: uncultured Chloroflexota bacterium (assembly GCA_903864435.1). Classification (GTDB taxonomy): domain Bacteria; phylum Chloroflexota; class Anaerolineae; order Aggregatilineales; family Phototrophicaceae; genus CFX2. The sequence goes on from CAIPFY010000320.1 coordinate 7,544, forward strand.
ATGAGGTTGGCGCGGGTGCGGTTGTCGCCCATTGTGGCGATCAAGTAGGCCAGCTCTTTCAGGTTGTTCGCCAGAACCTGCCGTTCTTGCGGTGCCAGCGGATCGTCCTGAGTGTCCAGTTCGTCGCGTGCCATACGCGCATCGAAGTGACCGCTGCGCCGGACGTTCGGGTCAAACGATTCAGCCATCGCTTCCAGCACGGTGAAGGCCGACTGCACCGAGGCCGCAAATTCATGCAGCGACCACTGTCCCATCATCTTGCGAACCGCCATCAGCGTGTGCAAGATGTCGCGTTCGGTTTCCAGCGCCCGCTTGCCTTCCAGCAGCTTTTCCAGCCGATGCAGGCGGGGAACGGGCTGCACGCGCACATACGCCCGCCACCAATCGGTGATGAAGGTACGGGCGGTTTCGCACCATGCAGTTTGCGCGGCTAGTTGGAGCAGATGGTCGGTCAGTTCGCTTTCATCCTCCCGCGTTTCCAAGTCTTCCAGCAACCGCTTGGCAGAAACACGGGCCGACAATTCATCCTTCACATCGGCGGCGGCGGCCAGCAGGTTCCAGAGCGTCCCGGCGGCAATATGGACAACCGGGAACTGTTTGAGCGAACGCGCAAACTGCTGCATCAAGGGCAGGGTTTCGCGCCGCCAGTTCAGCCCGTCCAGCATGGCCGCGTACAGGTCAACCACTTCCTGCGGGTGCAAATCGCCCGCGCCCATCGCCCGCCCCACCAGTTCAGTCGCCTCGTTCAGGGAACGTTCGCTTTGCTCGAAAATGTGAACGAGGCGCGGCGCCATCACATGCGCGGCTTCGGGATGATGCAGCAGGCGCAAGAACAGCGTATCGTGTCCGGCACGCAACAGGTTAGAGGCCAGCGCGTTCACGGTGTCGTTGGAAAGCAAGCCGTTGGAAGGGGTGAGCAGGATGCGCAGCAAAAAATCCGGCTGAAGTTGTGGCGGAAGCAAACCAACCGGCTGTCCGGCTTCTTCCAGTTCCAGCAGCGGAACCAGTGCTTCGGGCGTAAACATGACCGTTTGTCTGGCCTGCGCTGCCCGCGCCACCGCCACCAGATACAGTTCCATGCCTTTTTGCTGGATCAGATGGAACAGATCGCCATCCATATCCCGCAGCACGCGCCCGACATTGTTGGGTAATGCCGCCAGCAGCGCCGGATCGTTCAACAGTGTATCGAGATTAGCGGGGTCGCGTTTGGCGGCGATGGCTACCAGCGCCCACGCCAGTTCCGGTTCTTCATAAGCACGAGTGAGCGCCGCCAGCAGGCCATAATGCAGCACATCGCCCAGATCATACGTCAACGGTTCGCGGGCGATGAGCGTCAGCCAGTTGATGATAGTGGCGGCATCGGCATCGGTAATCGCCACACGCAGCGAATACAGCGCAGCCAGTTTCAGGCGCGGCAACCAGCGCAGGTTGCCCTGATTCCCTAGACGGCAGCGAATGAAGGCATACACAGCGTCCGGTTGTTCGGCTAAGATGCGGAAAAGTCGAGATTCGAGGAAGGCATCCAGCGCGGGGTTCGAGTCCATCAAAGCGGTCACACGACGCGCCGCCTCCACGTCACGGGAAGCAATAGCCGCTTCCAGCAGCGCCACGACATCGGCGGCGGGGGTTTCGGATGGTGCATCAATCGCTGGCGGTATATCGAGCACATCACTCGTCGTCACGAGCAGTCCTCATTAAGTGAACACTAAACAACCACATTGCGAATCATAACACACATCCACTGGAATCGTCACAGCGATTCCGAACGAACACAGACGCGATAATCTGTACAACACCCACAAATACCCTTGCTGCCGTAATCAGATGGCGGCTTCGGGGTAC
>CAIPFY010000321.1 GCA_903864435.1 uncultured Chloroflexota bacterium
GCAACGGGACGTTCGTCGAACGCGACAAGTCCTCCATCAAAGGGCGCATTAGTTTGCGACCGGGCAGTTTGTTCCGCGTGGGGCGCACATGGCTGCGCTTGGATGTGCCGCTAACGCTGGATGGTGACGATTCCTCCGAGCCAGAATATTAAGCGCCGCTAGGGGATACCACGCAGAGGCCGGTTACGCATCTGGCGTTAGATCGGCCAGCGCGGGAGCGCGTCCGCGTGTATTCACCACGATGACCCCCGCCAGCACCAGCGCCCCGCCTACCAGCATCAACGGCGCGGGCGCTTCACCCAACCACACCCACGCCACCAGAGTCGCCACCGCCGGATTGAAGTACAGGAAGCTGCCAGCGCGGGACGCAGGCAAGCGCGATAGCACATACGACCAGCTTCCGTAACCGATCACACTGGTGACAATTGCCAGATACACCACCGAAAGCGTGGCTTCGGCAGAGGCGGTAGATACTTCGTCCGTCAGCCCCGGCAGGAAGATGAGCAGCATGAGCGCGGCGGAAATAATGGCATAGGTGATGAACTGACGCGGGGAATACCGTTTGAGCAGTGTTTTTTGCCCCACCGAATAGATCGCCAATCCGCAGGCGGCCAGCAGCAGCGGGAACACCCCCGGCGAGAAACGCAAGCCCTGTCCGGTGCTGGTCGCAATCAGCGCCACCCCCGTGAAACAGATGCCGAAGCCGATCCATGCCCAGCGCGTCAGGCGTTCGTGAAAGAAGTAGCCTGCCAGCAGCGCCACCAGCACCGGGCTGATGTTCACAATCAGGCTGGACGCGCCTGCCGATACCGTGCGCTGTCCCAAGTTGAGTACCACGTTATAGAAGGCAAATCCGGCAAAGCCCATCGCAGCCAGCATCGGCACATCGCGGCGGGCGGGCAGCGGCATACGGGTGAGCAGGCCGAGGACGAATAACACCGCAGCGGCGATAAGAAAGCGCAGCAGCGCGATATGTTCGGGCGAGTAGCCTTTCAAGGCAGCGCGTCCGGCAGCGAAAGCCGAGGAGAACGCAAGGATCGTCACGAGAATGGCAAGCGCGACACGGGCATCAATGCGCGTGCCGGAAACAGCGGTCGCAGAAGGAGACATGGGTGATATGGATTCCTATCGCATGGAGTAGAACGCTTATCAGATTGCCTGAAAGCGCCCCGTCTGTCTAGCGCCAGATCGCACCACGAATCCCCTCAGCCCGGTGATGGGCTGAGGGGACGGGAACGATTATCTATCGCGTGTGTAGCTAGTAGGCGAACCCCTGCACCGCTTTTTCCAACTGGCTCATTTCCGGGCTGGCGATGCTGTATACCCAACCATTGTGCGCCCATGTGAAGCTGTACAGGTCAGGCGTGGAACTGTAGAAGTAGTCCACCGCGCCCACGCCGATCACATAGTTGCCAGTGCGTCCCACCGCATCCGCCACCGCTTTCAGGGCGTTCATCACCTGCATGGTGGTCGCCAATTCGGGTTTGAACTGCGCGGCGACGACATGGATCGCCGCACCATTGGCATCCTCGTACAAGCCCTGCGTGAGATAGGCGGCAGGCAGTTTCAGGCAAGCCAGTTGTTCCTGTGCTGCCGGATCATACAGACCCGCGCTCCACAGGCATTCGCCGAGCAGATCATTTTGAAGCGTGGAGGCCGGCAGGGTGGCGACAACCGGATCAGCAATGGGATCAACCGCAACCGGTTCCACTACCGGAGTCACGCCGGGGGTGAAGGTTTCGACGCTGGCAACGTTCAGCAGCAGAATATCGGTTTGCAGCGGGAGGATGGTCATGTAGGCCGCGCTGACCGCAGGCGACATGCGGTCGGTCAGGTTGAATGGCGCTTGCAGGGCGTCCATAAGGAACGCCCCGTTGTTCGCTCGTACCTGCCGCATCAGTGTGGTGCTGAGTGCCCACAGCGACCACAAAAACACCAGCGAGGCGATGATGATGACGATCGTCCAGCGTTTACGCCGTTCGACACGGTTGGACGAGTGCATCAGGCGGGAAGGGCGCAGCGCGTCGAACACCCTGTAGGCCGGTTGGCGGGCGCTGTCCGGGTGTGAGGCCGGACGGCGCACTTTCGCAGCGGATGTGCTGTGCATCATACGGTTCTGTCCTTGTGGTGTACGACTGTGCTGCGCGGTCATTTCTAGCACCCTTTGGAGCGATCCACTCCATTGTCATTGTTCTGATTGGTATTGTCATCTACAGGCGCAATCGGCCCGCTGATCGTATCGGTACCAATCTGGGTAGCGCCGGATTTCGTGGTGACGGTGATCGAACCGAAGTCGAAATTGCCATCCAGCGTGATGCTGATAACGCGGGTTTCCGTACCGCCCACTGCCAGTACCGAGAACGGGGCGATATGGAAGCCCTTGACTGCACCCTTCTTCGGGCCGCCGCCGTTGCTACCACCATTCCCACCGCCGCCGCTAGTGCCGCCGCTGCTGGTCGGGCTGTAGCCAATGTCGAACTTCATGCCTTTCGCGCCGGTGGTGGGGTCTACATCAATCCATGCCCATGCTTCGCTGGTGCTAATGACCCGATCGGCTACACCTTTCGGCACGCCGAGAATCCAGTGGCTAATGGCGGGTTGGTCGCCAGAGGTGACGGTGTAGGCGATGGTGGTACGGTCAGTCACCGAGTCGTATACCCGCGCCGAGGCTTCGATCTTGTGGTTGTACAGTTCGGCGCTGGTTTCGATGACGGCTTCCGGCTTGCAATAGCCTTCAAGCCCGTTGGCGGTTTTGAGGAACGTATTGTTGACGAAACCCACGAGGATGGAAGCGCCGATCATGACAGCGATGGCTGCCGGGATGGCCGGCCAATACTCTAGGAGAGATTGACCGCGTTGAAGTTGTGCGAGCGATGAACGTAGCGATTGGGGACGCATGATGCTGCCCTTTCTATAATTCAGACGTGATAAAGCGTTGAGATAATATGATGCCCTGTCTTTATTCTTAACTTAATTGAAAGCCCGTTTATCCCAAAAGGCAATAGATCAAATGTGAATTCCCCATCAAAAATAACCACAAATACTCCTTAAGATATGGATATTTTTGTGAGTATTGTGAGATTCGTGCAGCCTATACCGCTGCAAGCGTCCGTGCGGTGTGCGAGAGGGGGGGGATGACAGGAATAGCGAATCAAAAAGGGCATGGGGAGTGACCCCCATGCCCTCGCGTTGCGAAACGAATGACCTAGCGCGACTGTGCGTCGGCGGCGGCAACGGCGGCGATGGCAACGATGTCTTCCACATCATCACCCGCCTGTAGGACGTGTACCGGCGCGCCCGTCCCTAGCAGGATCGGGCCGATGGCTTCGGCCTGCCCCAAGCGGGCGAGCAGCTTGTAGGCGATATTGGCGGCTTCCAAGTCCGGGAACACGAGGATGTTGGCATCCTTCACGCGGCTGAAGGGGTAGCGCCCTTCGACCAGTTCGGGGACGACGGCGGTATCGGCCTGCATTTCGCCGTCCACAGGAATATCCGGGCGCTTCTGCTGCACCAGTTCCACCGCTTTCGCCACCTTCTGCTGTTGCGGGTGCGGGGTGCTGCCGAAGTTGGAGAACGAGAGCATCGCCACGCGGGGTTCAATCCCCAGCGTCTTAGCGAAGTCCGCCGCCAGAATAGCGATTTCCGAAAGCATTTCGGCGTTCGGGTCAATGTTCACGGTGGCATCGGTGAACAGGTACACGCGCCCCTTCACCACCATGATATACACGCCGCTGGCAACCTTCGCGCCCTCGCGGGTGTGGAAGATTTGCAGCGCCGGACGGATGACATCCGGGTAGTCATGTGCGCGCCCGTTGACATAGGCATCGGCATCGCCCTGATGCAGCATCATCAGGCCGTACACGGTGCGGTTGCTGACCATACGGGTCGCATCGGCGCGGGTCAAGCCCTTGCGCTGACGCAGCGCATACAGCGCCTCCTCGTACTGCGTATGCTTGGCCTGATCGGTGAAGGGTTCGATGATGCTCGGCTGGAAGTCCATGCCCAGCTCGGCAATCTTGGCCTGAATAGCGGTCACATTCCCAAGCAGGATGGGCTGACCGATGCCATCTTCCTGCACCTGTGCGGCGGCGCGGATGATACGCGCATCGTCGCCTTCGGGGAACACAATGCGCTGCGGCTTGCCAGCGCGGGCGCGGTTGATGAGGTTGCTACGCAGTTCGCGCCCCAACCCTTGACGGCGGATCAGTTCACCGCGATACGCCTCAAGGTCAATTTGCCGACGCGCAACGCCACTTTTCATGGCGGCTTCGGCTACAGCCGGCGCCAGCCACAGCAGTACGCGGGGGTCAAGCGGCTTGGGGATCAGGTATTCGCGACCGAACTTGAGCGAGGTCAGGCCGTAGGCGGTCAGCACGCTGTCCGGCACATCTTCGTGCGCCAGCGCCGCCAAGCCGCGAGAGGCCGCCATCTTCATTTCTTCGTTGATGGTGCTGGCGTACACATCCAGCGCACCGCGGAAGATGAACGGGAAACCGAGTACGTTGTTGATCTGGTTGGCATAGTCGCTGCGGCCTGTGCCGATGATGGCATCAGGGCGGACGGCCAGCGCCTCCTCCGGCATGATTTCGGGGGTGGGGTTCGCCAGCGCGAAGATCAAGGGCGTATCCGCCATCGTCTTGACCATCTCCGGCTTCAGTGCGCCCGCCGCCGATAGGCCGAGGAACACGTCCGCGCCCACGCAGGCTTCCGCCAGTGTACGCGCCTCAGTCTTGACGAGGAAACGCGCCTTATATTCGTTGATGCCTTCCTGACGGCCTTCGTACAACACGCCTTTCGTATCCGCCATGATGATGTTTTCGCGGCGAACGCCGAGGCTGATGTAGAACTCGCCGGTGGCGATGGCGCTTGCGCCTGCGCCGTTGATGACCACTTTCAGGTCTTCCAGCTTCTTGCCGGTGACTTCGCAGGCGTTCAGCAGCGCCGCGCCAGAGATAATCGCCGTGCCGTGCTGATCGTCATGGAACACCGGAATCGGCAGTTCAGCGCGCAGACGGCGCTCGATTTCAAAGCATTCCGGCGCTTTGATGTCTTCCAGATTGATGCCGCCAAAGGTGGGGGCAATCGCCCGCACGACGGTAATAATTTCTTCGACGCTGTGCGAGTTGACTTCGATATCGAACACATCAATATCGGCAAATCGCTTGAAAAGCACACCCTTGCCTTCCATAACCGGCTTGGAAGCCAGCGGCCCACGATCACCGAGGCCGAGAATGGCTGTGCCGTTGGAGATGACTGCCACCAGATTGCTCTTGGCGGTCAGTTCATATGCGGTCAGCGGGTCGCGCTCCACTTCCAGCACGGCATCCGCCACGCCGGGCGAATAGGCCAGCGAAAGATCGCGCTGTGTGGCGAGGGGTTTGGTGGGGGTGACTTCGATTTTGCCCGGTCGTCCCATCCGATGATAGTCGAGGGCGTCTTGCTTGGTGATAGCCATTGTGATCTGCTCCTTCTATGCCTCAATCATTGTAAACCCGTGTGCAATGAACACGATGTGCATTTGGGCATGACAATCCTCATGAATCGCGCCCGAAGAAACTCACCCCTGACCGGATACCCTCAGAAATTCTTGAATGTAGAACGATCGAATTGCGGTTATCATAGATGTATTGTGTAGGTTGCGTATGAAATGGAAGCATAATATATGCCTGTTACAGTAGAATGGGATAATCCCGAAAAAACGATCATGCGAATGGCGATGATTGGGCGTTGGACGTGGGATGAAGCCTACGATGCGCAGCTCAAAGGCGACACGATGATTAATGAAGTGGTACATCCGGTAGGCGCGATTGTGGATTTACGCCAGAGTACCGGCATTCCGCTATCCGCGATGGCGAATGCGCGGGGGATGACCCAAAAGCAAAATTCGCGCACCAAAGTGACTGTGTTTCTGGGCGCAAATCCGTTCTTTCTGTCGCTCTGGAACGTATTCCGCAAGGTTTACGGTGCGCTGAACAAGAATCAGCAGTTCGGTTTTGCCAGCACGCTGCCCGAAGCGCACCAGTTTATCAACGACAACTTGCCGAAGGCCTGATGGCGCGGCTCCCCAACCCTGACCTGCTGCGGACGAATGCGCTATAATTGGCACAGCAGCCGGGATACGGGAAAGGGCGCGGGGTGTGAGCATTAGCAGACGGCAGGCAGCAGAACAACGGCGTCACAACTGGCGTCTGGTCTTGATCGCCATCATCGTCATCACGATCCCGTTTTATTGCGTGGGGTTTGTGCTGTGGGGGACGGCTTCCCCCAAAGTGACTCCGACTCCGGCGGGGCAGGGGACGGTCATCCCCACGATTCCTCCCTCGACTGCCGCGCCATCTCCTAGCGCCACACCGCAAGGCTTCGTCATCAGCATCACCCCGCTTGTGACTTTACCCGGCACGGAGATATTCCCGTCGTTCGTCGCGCCGACGCAGGTGTTCCCGACGGCGTATCTCTCGCCCACGCCGCAGCTGCCGCCCACGATCCCGCCGCTGCCGACGAGTGCGCCTCTGCCTACTCAGCCGCCGTTCCCGACAGCGCCTTCGATCACCAATACGCCGCTGCCCTTCGATCCGTAGTCAGCAGCCCATTTAACGCCGTTCCAGCGGGCATGATCCACACATCATGCCCGCTTTTTCATGCCCCTCTTACGGGTGGGTGCGGCACCAGTCCAGTGTGGCGCGGACGGCTTCCGGCAGCGGTGTGGGGCGCAGCCCGAACGCCTTTTGCGCCTTGCTGCTGTCCATGATGAACGGCTGCGTGAACTCGTACAGCATCTCGACCATTTCTTTCGCGCCGGGGTTGAACAGCCCTAGCAGCGACAGCATGAAGCGCCCCGCCACCTGTGTCTTGACGGGCTTCCCTAGTGCCTCGCTGAGGATCGCCAGCAGTTCGGCCTGCGTGACTGGCGCGTTGCTCGGCACATGCCAGATTTCCCCTAGCGCCTCGTCATGCGTTCCTAGCGTCGCCAGCAGCGCCCCGAAGTCCGCCACATAGGTGAAGGTGTGCGGCTGGTCGGTGCGCCCCACCTGATTGACGGCCTTACCCGCCAGCGCCGGACGGTACACGAACCCGCTTTGCACGGTGTCTTCGGGGCCGAAGAAGTCCGAACCGCGTGCCATCGCCACCCGCACCTTACCCTGCTGATGCGCCTGCATCAACGCCGCGCTCATCTGCTGGCGCACCTTGCCCTTGCGGGTGTGGGCGTTGTTGGGCGTGGATTCGGTCATCGGTTGACCGTGTGTGTCGCCATACATATACAGGTTTTCGGCGACGATCAGTTTTGCGCCCGCCGCTGTGGTTGCCGCCAGAATCGACACTTGCAGCGGGGGGAACTTCTCCACCCATTCGTGATATTGCGGTTGGGCGCACTGATAGACCGCCGCCGCGCCCGCCACCAGCGCCGCCGCCTGAGCGCGGTCATAGGCATCGCCGCGAACGATCTCCGCGCCGGCTGGCAGGTCGGGCGTTTGACCGCTGCGGTTCACCAGCCGCACCCGGTAGCCTTGTTTCAGCAGGTGGCGTGCCGTCCATTTGCCCAGCGGCCCCGTCCCGAAAATCACATGCAGTTCTGAAGTCATGAGGGTATCCTTTTTCTATGCGTATCCGGTAGATGGCAAACCGCTGCCCGTCGTCTTTCCGCTACGGGAAGACGGGAAAACAGGAAACGGAAATGTTGTGAACGATAGGGTGCAGGTGCGTTAGGGCGGGGACATGCCCATCGCCTGCATCATGCAGCGCACTTGCTCGTGATAATGGTGGGCGACATCCCCCACCACCGACTGAATATGCCCGAACAGTTCCAGCATGATGATGCCGTGAAGCTGTCCCCAACCGACCACGCCTAGATACAGCGCCCGTTCGGAAACCGGATAGCCGTCACGGGCGATCAGTTCCGCGATGTGCGCCCGTGTGTGTTCCGGCACGACATCATAGGGCGGACGCGGTTGGTAGCGCGGCGTGTGCATCCCGGCCTCGATTGCGCCCACGATCACCTCGAAGCCGCGCACCACCGCCGGAACGGTGACTTCACGCGGGGCATCGTAGCCGGGGATGGGGTTGCCGTAGATCAGCTCAAAATCCGTCCGGTGCGTCACTGCCCAGTCGCGGTAGGCCAGCAAAATCACGCTCAACTGCTCGAACGGGTGCGCTCCGGCCTGTTGCTCTGCGTCCCGCACGACGATCAGCGCGTCCGCCAGCGCATTGAACGCATCCACGATCAGCGCCGTGATGAGCGCGTCGCGGTTGGGGAAGTAGCGGTAGATGGCGGGGGCTGTCATGCCCATGCTGGCGGCAATCCCGCGCAGCGACAGCGCCACGCTGCCCCCTTCCGCCATCTGCTGACGGGCGGCGGCTTTGATGCTCTGGAGCGTGTCCTCGCGCCGTTGTTCGCGCCTGTTCATCATAACGCCTCAACCCTGAATGTTTACACCGTGTACTTTGTTATCACTGTAAATAGTTTACAGTGTAAACAAATCAAATGTCAAGAGGGTTCTTCCGACCATCTGCATTGCCGGAACGGGGGCGGCTGTGCATAATTCGTGCAGAATACGGTAGAGAAGATTGAGCTATATTGACTTAACACTATCAAGTATGCTTAAATATACTCATTATGAGTATATTTTCAGTCGGCGAGTTCGCAAAGCGTTAAAGGAAGCGTTGGCGCATGATCCGCAGTCACCGGATACGGTTGAACCCAACCGCTGAGCAAGCGCAGTATTTCAC
>CAIPFY010000322.1 GCA_903864435.1 uncultured Chloroflexota bacterium
CTTGCTCAGCGGTTGGGTTCAACCGTATCCGGTGACTGCGGATCATGCGCCAACGCTTCCTTTAACGCTTTGCGACTGAAACGTTAATGATTTTTGCGAACTCACCGACTGAAAATATACTTAATTATGAGTATATTTAAGCATACTTGGCAGTATTAAGTCAATCTAGCTTAATCTCCTGTAGTCCTATCGGGCGTGAGTGTCCGTAGGATGGCACGCACGGGAGATGCACACGCGCCCGCCAGTTTGAGGGGCAGCGCGATCAGCTCGTAGTCACCATCCGGCACGCCGCGCAGGTTGAGCAGTTCTAAGTTCACCATCCGGTGATCGTGCAGCGCGTGATGGCAGTCGAGCGTAGTGCTGTCGAACGCATCCACCGAGGGCGAATCCAGCCCGATCAGCACAAAACGTTTCGCGGCTAACCATTCGATGAGCGCCAGACTCAGGTAGGGAAAATGGGCAGGCCATTCATCGTCCGCGCCGTCGCTCACTGCGCTGTGGATGAGCAGGCGTTCGCAACCGTCCAGCGTCACATGGGCGAAATCCTCCGGCAGCAGCGCCCCATCGGCTTTGCTCACCGTGACCACCCGCGCACGACCGACATAGGCCGAAAGCGGCATGGTTGCCGCCGTTGCCCCATCCGGTTCGTAGTGGTAATAGGCATCGGCATGGCTGGCGGTATGCGGGCTGAGGGTGAGCGTGGTCAAATTGACCGAAGCGCCTTCGCTCAGGCGTAGATTGTGTTGCAGCGTGTAAGTGGTGTCGCCCGGCCAAACGGCGGTTTGCGGGCTGATGGTGCGGCTGATGTCGTACAGCACGATGAACCTCGTGAGTTGCTCGTTCGCATGTTCGCGTACACAATTGGATGATACAACGATGCGGCAAAATCTGCCGGGAGGTATTCATGAAACAAGTGAAGATTGTTTCGTTCATCAATGACCGTGAAGGGCGCGAGGAAGCCGAGCGCGAACTGACGCAACTGGTGAACGAGGGCTGGGTCATTCTTTCATCCGGGGGCGGAACGGGAGCCGAACTGGTATGGGGTTTTGTGCTGCTTCAGCGCGAAACACCTTGATTTGAATTGACTTCAGGCGGCGTGAATAGTACACTTGTTCTACAAAGGCCATTGCTCACATGAATGCACTTTTCGATTTGTCAGGCAAGGTTTCCATTGTTACGGGCGCGTCTCGCGGGATCGGGCAAGCGATTGCTGAACGGTTGGCAGAGGCGGGCGCGAAGGTTGTTTTGAGCAGTCGTAAGCAGGACGGGCTGGATGAGGTGGCGGCGGGCATCCGGGCGAAGGGCGGGGACGCGCTGGCTGTGAGCGCCCACAACGGCGATAAGGCGGCGCTGCAAGCTCTGGTCGCCCGGACGGTAGACCATTACGGGCGGGTGGATATTCTGGTGAATAATGCTGCCACGAGTCCGCATTTTGGGCCGCTGCTGGAAGCCGAGGACAGCCTGTGGCAAAAGACGATTGAAGTGAACGTGATGGGGAATGTATGGTTGACGCAGGCCGTCGTCCCGCATTTCCGGCAGGTGGGCGGTGGTAAGATCATCAACATCGCCTCGATTAATGGCCTGCGACCGGGACGGATGCAGGGTATCTACAGCATGACGAAGGCCGCTGTCATCAATTTGACGCAAACGCTGGCGATGGAACTGGCAGCGGACAATATTCAGGTGAACGCGATTGCGCCCGGATTGATTAGAACCAAGTTCGCCCGCCCGATCTGGGAGAACGAGGAATTGATGGGCGAGATTATCCCGCGCACACCTGCCGGACGCATCGGTGAACCGGATGAAATCGCGGGGATGGCGTTGTATCTGGCGGCTCCAACATCGGCATTTGCCACCGGGCAAGTGTTCGTGATTGACGGTGGCCTGACCATCCCCACCGTTTAGAAGCAGCGCAGGGAGGTATGGCGTGCAGTTTCGATATTACACCGAGAAAACACCCAGCCAGTGTATGCTGGCGCTGAATGAGCGCCTTCAGGCTCGTGGCGCCCGTCTGGAAGGCTGGGTGGAGAAAAACGGGCGCTTTTCGCTGGCCGTCAGCACGACGGTGATGCGCCGTTTCAAGCGCACCACCCGTTTAAGCGGCGTGGTGGAGCGTGCGGACGGGCTGACGGTGATAGAGGGGGCGGTATCGGATGGGGCTGACCCGCGCAACCGCCGCTTTATCTACGGGGCGCTGATCGTGATCGGGATTGTTTTGGTGGCTACCAAAGCGTTTTTGCCGGGGCTGCTGCTGCTGGCCTCGCCGCTGCTGCTGAACATTCCGCTGCAAGGGGACTACGAGAACAGCAAGACGCTGACCGGCGAGGTGCAGCGTACTTTGAAAGCGCGTTCGTCCTTGCCGGCGGCGCTGAAAAAAGCAGCACCTAAAAAGGGTGCTGCCGACAAAAAGCCTGCCGTCCGCAAGCCCCCTTCGACGATTGCTTACCGCGAGTAAACCGGCCTAGAGGTTGTGTTGTTTGCGCAGGGCGGCGAGGAAGGCTTCGCTGCCTTTGGTCACTAGCTCATAGGTACTGTCGTACAGGCCAGTGTAGTAGGGGTCGGGTACTGTTTCGCGGGTGACTGTTCCGGCCTTATACGCTTCGGCGAGGAACAGATCAATTTTCACCGGTTTGCTGTCCTCGTATAATTGCAGAAAACCCAGATGACCGCGATCCATCGCCAGCATATAATCAAATCGTTCGTAATCCAGCGTGTTCACCGGACGCGCAGGGCGCTTGGGGTTGTGCGGGATGTTGTGGCGGGTGAGTACGCCGACTGTGCCGCGGTGGGTGGTGTTGCCCAATTCCTCATCGCTAATTCCAGCAGAATCCACTTGAATCTGATCGCTCAGTCCGGCGCGGCTGACCATATCCTGTAACACCGCTTCCGCCATTGGCGACCGGCAGATATTGCCTGTGCAGACCATGAGTATTCGGATCATTTTGCGACTCCATTCAATCCATCTGATAGCACAAACCCACCACTGAGGGCGAACGACTCCATGCCTGCGCCACTTCACTCAGCAAGGCGTAATTCTGGCGAAAATCGCTGGCATTGGCCTGTGGCACACAGCGTTCGATCGCCACATCTATATGGTGCGGTTCGGCTTTTACCACCATCGTCCAGAACGGTTCTGCGACCACATAGGCGGCGGGCGCGCCCGGTTCGCTCAGGCGGTAGCGCGTATCCAGCGAACGAATTTCATCCGTGATTTCGGCGGGAATCCATTCCGGCGCACCTTCGATGGGCAGGCCGATGCCGCTGAGGTGATCTTGTGCGTCGAGGGAACGGACGGCAGCCAACGCTTTAAAGAACGCACGCATCTGTGCTGGATCAGCCCGAAAATCAGCAATGACAAAACGGGTGTAAGCGCCCATAAAGAGGTGCTGACGCAAGGCGGGGATTTCGTGCGCGTCCGGGTAGAGTTCCGACAGGCATTCATCCGACAGGTTGCTGAGAGGGCTGCGCGAGGGGTCAGCCGTCGGCAGGGGGTTATGTGTGCGCCACGCCGATGACATTTTGAGCCGCATCAGGCGTGGCATCAGCGAGTCAATGCGAAAATCCACACCGGATTCGCGGCGCTCAGGGCGGGGTTCCAGCCGGGTGAAGGCGGTCACAATCGGGCGCTTGCACCACACTTCACGAAGCTGGAGTAGATCAACCACATCGAGGCAAAACTGCATGGCGATTAAGCATTCGCTTTCATCGGGCGTTCACCGCGCATATCGGTTTCGCCAAGATCATCCAGCGCGGTGAACACATATTCGCGCACATCGGCGTTTTCTTCGCCGATGAGAAGTTCTAGCAAGGGGCGCACTGCACGACGGTTCTGACTCCAACCGAGTGCGCGGGCGCAGTAGCTACGCACGTAGCTATCTTCGTCTTGCAGTCCAGCGATCAGCCCATCCAGCGCATTGTCGTTGACCACCCAGCACATAGCGCGTGCGGCATAGCGCCGCACAAACGCATTTTCGTCCTGAAGGGCGACGATCAGCGGTTCAACCGCATCTTTTCCGCCCACCCAACCGAGCGCGGTGGCGGCGGTAATGCGCACGTCGGCATCTTCGTCCATCAGCAGGGCGATCAACGGGTCAATCGCATCCTCGCCATACTGGATGAATTCCATCACAACCGAGCGCCTGACCATCGGGTCGGGGTCTATGAGCTGATCTTGCAAGCGGCGAAACTCGGCGCTGTTGCGCGACCGATCGGCGCTGGCATCGGTGCTTTTCCGCATACCCTGAAGAATGAGCGCACGGCTGAGATAGTGACGGGCATTCTTGTAATGCGGGTCAATCAAGAGAATGCGCTGAAGATCGTTGACGACCTGAATCACGTTCAACTCGTCGTTGAGCATCTCGCGCATACTGCGAAAGTAGAGTCGTTCGATTTCCGCGATTTGCGACGGCGGCGTTCGGGTTTTGCGCGAGGGGCGGAACCAACCGAACAGCTTATCCAACAGCACCACCACCAGCAGCACCGCAGTGATGGTTCGGAAGGTGGGGGCAACGGCATGATCTGGCGCAAACAGCGTCAGTGAGCCGGCAGCACCTAGCGACAAGAAAAAGAGGATGCGGAGCAAACGGCGCATAAGGGTTAGCCACCCTCGTTTTGGGTTTCGTCTGCCGCAGGCGAAACGGCATCCGCCGCAAGCGGGGCGGCAGGTTCGTCTGGCGGGGTGGATTCGGCGTCTGTGGCGATGGGCGCGGCGGGTTCGCTGACAACCGGAACGGGCGGCACTTCTACCGGGACGGCGGGCGCATTGGCTTCATGCCCCATCATGGTGATTTTGCCATCAATGAATGCGCCTTCTTCGGTGGTCAGCGCGGTGGCGCGAATATCGCCCCATACGCGGCCTGTCCGCAGGATTTGCACCTTTTTACCCGTGACGTTGCCACGAACGGCTCCTGCGATGGAGATATTGCGGGCGTTGACATCGGCAGTGATCTTGGCGCTCTCACCGATGAGGACGTTTCCGTTAATCTCCAACACGCCGGAAAATGCACCATCGAGCCGGACATTGGAATTGCTTTTGAGCGTGCCTTCCAGTGCGCTGTTGGTTCCAAGAACGGTTTCAAATCCCACCGGGGCGGCAGAAGCCGCTGGACGAACCAACTGCGGTTGTTCGGTGGGCGGGGGGGTAACAATCGGGTCAGACTGGCGGCGGTTGCCAAAGAAAGAGGACATGTGAACCTCACAATGGTTTTGACACTGCGCTTTGTTTGACACTATACAGCGAGTCGGCTGCAAACTCAACGCAATATCGGATGAGTATCATCATATAACAGGACATGAAAAAGCCGAAAGTCGTGGGGGGGGCGGGAATAAAAAGACCCGCACAGAGGCGGGTCTTGATGACCGGGTGATTCGTGTGGCCTATTCTTTTTTCAGGCCGTTGGTAATCCATGTCTTGAGCAAATCAATCTGATGATCGCTGATCTGAGCGAAGTGTCCGTCGGTCAAAACCTTAATGATTTTGCTGCCCTTCGCATCACCGGCGACCACCACCGGCCCACTGTCGCTGCCTACTAGCAGGCTGTCGTAGTCGGTTACGCGCAGGCCGTTGGTCGGGTTCTGCCCATGACACGCGCTGCACTGCTGCACAAACAGCGGTTGCAGGATGGCGTAGGTGGGTTCACCGGTGAAGTCCTCTAGCAGCGGCGGCGCTGTGACCTGATAGATGCCGAGGATGGTCGCCAGACCGGGCGCGTTGAAACCCGCATATTCCCACGACGAGCCGTGACAGGCGCTGTTCGAGCAGAAGCTCCGGTTGTCCACGCCGCCCGGATTGGCGGTGGTGTGGCAGTTGGAGCAACTGGCATCGAAGGCCTTCGAGTGACGGCTGATCCATGTGGAGTCCAGATGGGTTTGCGGTTCAATGCCTGTGGTCAGCGGCAGGGTCGGTTCGATCTGACCGGGGCGCACGACTGCGGGAATGGTATGGCACAGGTTGCATTCCAAGCGGATGACTTCGCCCGTTGAACTGAAGTGTTCGCCGTCATGGCAGCGGAAGCAACCCGCCGAGTCGCGGTGGCCGACATTGTTCGGATGGGTATCGTAGCTCAACAACTGTTCGGGGTAGTTGCTGTCTTCGTATAGCTGGGTGATGACCGAAATGGCCGCAGCCACTTTGTCCTGACCTTCGGCGTAGAATTCGGGATAGTTGGTGCTGTAATACTCGTTGAGCGACTCGAACGTTTTGTTCGCTTCTTCAATAGTCGAGTAAGGCGCCGAGAGCAGTTCCACCGCACGCGACCGGATGAACGGTATATCCCGCGAGATGTCTTCCACTTGCAGGGCGGCATCTACCGCACGGGTGGGGGGCAGGACATTGTGGGAGATTCGGTTGTGGCAGGTGATACAGTCCATCTCCTTGACCTCGTATTGATCCAGATTGCTGGTATCAACCGGGGAGTTGATGGCGTTGTATTCGGTGATGGTGCCATCGGCAGCCTGAACGCGCACCCACGGGATTTCCTGCTGTTCTTTATCCAGCGCGATGTAGGTGAGGGGATTTTCTACATGCCAATGGATGCCGCGCCCTAAGCCCGAACGCTGGCTGCCGCCGCCGGTGTGCATCAGCAGGTAGATCGCGTAGGGATCATTGGTGCGGTTGTTGTCGAAGGTGTGAATCACTTGCAGGCTGTCATCCGAGAATTTCTCTGGCGAATGGCACATTTCGCAAGTTTCACGCGCAGGGCGCATTTCTGCTGTGCGGATCGGGAGTTCATAATTCTCAAGAACTGTATCGGCGATCAGACGCATGTGTCCTGCTTTGCGGAAGAACTGTACGAGCAGCAAATCGCGCCCGATATGACAGTCCACGCAGGAGATGCGCGAATGGGGGGAAACGAGGAAGGTGGAGTACTGGGGCGGCATCGTGTGGCAGGTGACGCCGCAGAACTGGGAGGAGTTGCTATACTCCCAGATCGGGGGGGCGATCAACAAGACGAAGCCAATTCCAACCAGAATGACTCCGATGGGAAGAAGGTCGCGGAACGTAAAGGTTGCACCGCGCCTCGGAATATATCGTTTTAACCATGCCATATTTGTTGTTCCTCTAACGCTGTCCGGCATCACTCTGCTGTGCGTGAAATACAGCAGGTGCGTTAGTGTAGGCTAACCATAATCCTGTCATCGTAACATATCTAGGCGCAGCATAAATCATCCGCTAGGATGAATCCGAATCATGCTATCGAATGATTGCCACTTCAATCCCATCTATTACACTAATGGGGATATACAGACCTCGACCGAGGTGTTTGTTCTTTTGTTTGAGCGGCGATCTTCCCGCATGTACCTGATGATTGGGGAACTCGTTATGGGTCGCACCATCATAACTTGGTTGTTGATATGTGGGTTAGGCCTGATCGCGCTTGGTTTTGCGATGAGCCTTCCGACGCAATCCGTTCGCGCACAGGATGACAGCACCGATGCTGCTCCTGCGCAGGATGCGAGCGCGGCTGCACCTGCCCAGCAGGACGCGGCTGTTTCCGCTGAACAGGCGGAGTACATCGGGCTGAATGACTGCGAAGACTGTCATCGTAACCTTGCCCGCGATCATGTCAAAACCCCGCACGCACTGGCACTTCAGGACGTGGAAAAGAGTAAGAAGGCCATTCTCGGAGATTTTGAGCAGGGCGCCGATGTGCGCATGGTTCAATTCCCCGGTGAGGATGCGCCGCGTCCGTTTACAGCGGACGACATTGTGTTTGCGATTGGCTCCGGGCGTTATGCACAGCGTTACGTCTATGAGGTGGAGAAGCGCGTTTACGCGGTTTTCCCCGCAGAGTGGGATACGGTCAATCAGGTCTGGCAACCGTATACGCGGGCGGAAAGCTGGCCTGCGCCAGAGTATGACTTCACGAATAATTGCGCTGGTTGCCATACCACCGGCTTAGAAGTCGCTAAAAGCAAATGGGAAGACGAGGGCGTTCAGTGCGAAGCCTGTCATGGGCCGGGCAGCATCCACAAAGACTTGGCGAAGGATGCTGGCAATAGCCCGTCCGATGAAGAAGCTCTGGCCATTCATGGCGCGATTGTCCTCAGCCCGGACGCGCAAATCTGCGGTCAATGCCATAGTCAAGGCATGGAAGTGGCATCGGACTCCGCTCATCCTTTTTCGACCCAGTATCGCCCCGGCGGCAATTTGCTTGACCCGGCGGTGTTCCAACTGGTGGGCGAAGAAGATGCGAATGCGTGGTATGCCTCCGGTCACGGGCGGCTGAACAACATGCAGCTCAATGAATGGTTGCTCTCGGCGCATTCGACTTCGCTGGAGACGATGAAGGCTAGTTCAGAGGCAGCCAATGGTTGTGTGACCTGCCACAGTGGAGATTACGCTTTCACCGAGCGCATTCTGAGTGTGTATGCCGCTGGCGATCTCAGCGGCCCGCCGCCGGATGCGACCACGCTGGCAAATGCCCAATTCGGCATCACCTGTACCACCTGCCACAGCCCGCACGACTCGGCTAAGGATGAGGATTTCCAACTCACCAGTGCCGCCTATGAGATGTGTACAGGTTGCCACGCCAACACCGATCTGATGCCGCCGGTACACCATCCGGTCAAAGAAATGTTTGAAGGGCAAGCGGTGATTGATGGCCTTGAAGGTATTCCTTCTGTCCACTTTTCGGCGGAAGATGGCCCGCGCTGTGTGACCTGTCACATGCAAGGTGTTCCGGTGGGCGGCGCTTCGCTGGCGAACCATACGTGGAAGCCTGTGATCCCCGGTAAGGCGGACAGCCCGCTCGATGCTTGCTCCGAGTGTCATAAGGATTTGACCGCGACCGATCTGCAATCGCTGATCGAGGATACGCAGGACGCGGTTCGTTCGCGGATTTCGATTGCACGGGCGCGGTTAGGCAGTGTCATTGCACCGGAAGCCGGTTCACCGGAGAGCGTGCAATATGACCTCGTGGTGAAGGCGCTGACTTTTGTGCAGAACGATGGCAGTCTGGGCGTACATAACTATGCCTATGCCGATGCCCTTCTGAACGAAGCCGCCAAGCTCTTGTCGAAACTGGCTGTTCCCGGCGCGTCTCTGGAACCTGCCGAGGCTCCAGCGCCAACGGCTACGCCGTCTGGCGACCAGATGATTACGGTCGGGATGGAACTTCCCGTTCGGACAGGCTTCCGGCCTATGACGTTCATTTTAGTCGGCGTGGTGGGACTGGTCTTGGTGGGCGGGGTAGGTTTCATTTTGCGACAATCACGGCGTAAATCACGCAATCAGGAGACAACCCCATGATTGGCAAAGCAAAAGTGGGTTTGCTGCTCGTGGGAATCCTCATGATCGTGTTGGGGATGATGTTCGGCGTGGCAGCGGCACAGGAAGCGACTCAGAGCGCGGAGGCAACTCCAGAGGCAACCCCGGAGGTTGCCGCGACTCCTGACCCGGCTTCAGATGCGTACTGCTTGCTGTGCCATACCAAACCCGATCAGGTATGGAACCTTCCTAGCGGCGAAACGCTGTCAGTGACGATTGATCCTGCTATTCTGGCGAATTCGGTGCATGGGGCATCCAGCCCGGAAGGTGCGCTGGCCTGTTCGGACTGCCATCCCAGCTTCCGCTATCCGCATCCGACATCGCTCAGTCAGACCATCCGCGATTTCCAGATTGAACGCTACGCCGTGTGCCGCAACTGCCACGAAGAACAGTATTTGAAGGCGCAGGACAGCGTACACGGTCAGTTTATCCGCGAAGGGCGGCTGGAAGCGGCGACCTGCGTGGATTGTCATGGTGGACATGATGTGCAGACGCCGGATGAACCGCGTCAGCGTATTTCGCTCACCTGCGGGCGCTGTCACGGGGTAATTTTCGATGAGTACCGCAGTAGCATACATGGCGGTGCGCTACTGGACGAGAATAATCAAGATGTGCCCACTTGTATTGACTGTCATGGGGTGCATAACATCGCAGACCCGACGACAGCCACGTTCCGTACCGGTTCGCCCGAATTGTGCGCAACCTGCCACGCGAACGATGAGTTGATGAGCAAGTACAACATCAGCACGCAGGTTTTTGACAGCTATCTGGCGGATTTTCACGGTTCAACGATTACGCTGTTTGAACACGAATCGCCGGATGTGCCCACGAACAAAGCGGTGTGCTTCGATTGTCATGGCGTGCATAACATCCAGAAGGTAGACGATCAGGGCGAGTCCAGCATTCGCCAGACGTTATTGACCACCTGCCGCCAGTGCCATCCTGATGCCAGTGCGGATTTCTCGGCAGCTTGGCTGGGGCACTATCCGGCTACCGCCGAGACGCATCCGGTGTTGTACTTCTTGAAGAACCTGTATAACGTGTTAATCCCAGTCGCAATCGGCCTCGTCAGCATAGTAATCGTATCTGACCTGTTCCGCCGTCTGCGGCGGCGCGGCTGAGCCGCTTACAGAGAGGGAACGTAAGATGGCAGCGCAGACTGCATTAGAGCCGCAAACCAGACCGGGGCTGTCAACGTCACAGCTTATAGAGCGTTTTGTGCTGTTCGTGGCGTTGATCGGGCTGATTCTGACCGGGTTGCCGCAACGTTACACGACAGAGTGGTGGGCGAATATCCTATTTGTGCTAGGGGGCGGGGTCGAAAGCCTGCGCATTCTGCACCGGATATTCGCGGCGCTGCTGCTGGCTGAGGCGATTTACCATGTGTTAGCGGTGTTGTACAGCCGCTTTGTCATAGGGCAGGGGCTGGTTATGCTCCCCGGCATGGGCGATTTTCGCGCCCTGCTGTCGCGGGTGTTGAGCAACTTTGGCGGGAACAGCGCGAGTGCCCCGTCCTATCAGTTCATTTTGAAGTTCGAGTACCTGCTGGTCTCGCTGAGTGTGCTGGTGTTGGGGATCACAGGAATCATCCTGTGGAACCCGATTGCAGCCACCAAGGCGCTGCCGGGGGCGGTCATTCCGGTGGCACGCAGCGTTCACAGCGACCACGCCATGCTGTTCATCGTGGCGCTGGTGCTGCTGCGTATAGGCATCGCGCTGTTGTGGCGGCCTAACCGGGCGGAAATTTTCGCTGACCAGCCCGCGCCTGCTCTGTCTGACGCGATCCTTCGCGCTCGTCGGCAGCGGTTCATGCCGGTGCTGGTGGTTGTGGCGGTGGTGCTGGCTGGCGGCCTGCTGTGGTACCTGACATCCGAACAGACGGCAATCAACACGGTGCCGCGCCGTGAGTCCGTTATCTTTGCACCGCAGGCGCTACCGGAGACGGGTGATCCGCATATTGGCGAGGTGTTGTGGGGGACGCTGCGTTGCGCGTTCTGTCATGGCGCGAACGGCGAAGGCGGCACACGTGACGAACCGGCTATACGTGGCGCAACCGTATCGTTCGCGGCCTTCTTTGAGCAGGTGCGCGTGGGTCGGGGTGAGATGCCTTCGTTCAGCAGCAGCGAACTGCCCGATGGCTATCTGGTGCATCTGTGGGCGTGGCTGACGCAACCGCAGTCCCCGTAACTGAACGAGTCTGCCTAAACAATACAAAAGGCCAATCACAGCGGATTGGCCTTTTTGTTGGGGTGGTGCGGATAACAAAATACCCACCGGTGGGCGGGTATTGAACTTGTGGGCGCGGAGGGGCTCGAACCCCCGACCTCACGGATGTGAACCGTGCGCTCTAACCAGCTGAGCTACGCGCCCGAAGTTGAGGAAAGTATAGCATAGGCCGAAAGGTCGTTCAAGGCTAAAATTGCCCGGAAAATAGGCGTTTCACAGGAAACTTGTCTTAAATTCTGTCTTGACCATGCTAGAGGATGGTGCTACCATACTCGTCATTAAGTGCCTGTAGCTCAGCGGATAGAGCATTTGCCTACGGAGCAAAGGGCCGGGGGTTCGAATCCCTCCAGGCACGCTACAACAGCCTCAGTACAAACTGAGGCTGTTCTGATTCTAGGGGCTGTTGAATCGCTTCTGCACCCCTCCCAACCGCCTCGATTGCACGGCCTGTTCGCGTCGCTGTTCACGGGAGGATCGTCTTTCATTTTTTTCGTACCCGTTCTGATGGTATATTTTGAGGTGTGTAGGCACGAATCAAGGAGCTACTTATGAGCATTCGCGTCGCATGGGATCAGAGTGAACATGTGCCAGAGAAAACAGTTATTTACTGGACGTTTGATGGCTCGTGGGATTGGAACGATTTCAGTGATGCCGATAAGCTGGCCTACGACATGGCGATATCAACGGCGGAGACGGTTCACTCGATTATTGACTTTCGCGCCAGTCCGAAGATTCCGAGTACCGGCGCGATCGGGTATTTCAAACGCTCGATCACAAAAGCGCCGCCGAATCGCGGGAAAATCGTGATTGTCGGTGCATCCCTCATGATTAGAGCATTGGAAGGGATTCTGCGTTCTCTCGCTCCAAAAGACTCGTACAAGTACCGGATGGCTGATAATCTGGATGATGCCTACCGGATTCTTGAAGGTGGTCAAGATCAATAATTGGAATCGCCTATCGTGCCGAATCGCGGATACCACTTGCTGCCTATTGGATGGCGGGAAAAATGATACTATAGTGGGAATAAGAACACGATTAACGGCGTGTGAAAACCTAATCTCGTAATCATTGAGGAGGCGGTAGGGTTAGGGGTATGAGTTGCACAGCAAGAATACGACTGTTTTTGGGTCATCCATGATTCAATTGATTGTGGATTTTAATCCACGTACCGGATTCTGGTATTTTATCGTTACGTGCGATGAACGTGTTGTCTGCTTCCGTCCTAGCTTTTTCACCCGCGAGGATGCGGAACTGGCGGGCAATCGCTGGATTCAAGCCCGTTACCATCCAGTGCCCCCGCCGCCGCCCGCCGATGAAGACGACAGTTTCTAAAGCCACACTCGGAAGCCCTGCATAGCGGCTTGTTGAAGAAGGGTGTGGCAATCTCGCGCTGACTGATTGATAAAGCAGATGACAGCGGCAACTGGAAATGGTTGCCGCTGTTTTTTATGGTGGATTAACTGCTGATGATCGAAGCAATTCCCTGTCCGGCCATCAGTGCGCCGCCGAACAGCAGACCGAAGTAAACGATCGTTACCCCTGTGGCGGCATAGCCCACCACCACGAACACACCGTCCCGCTGGAGCATCCCCGCTGCGAGGCATAGGATAGCGATGGCGGGGAGGGTGTTGGTTAAGGGGATGGCACCCAACGGAGCCATCAGCAGGACGGCGGCACCGGTGAGCGCGAACCCGTTCAGGCGGTTTACTGTGGCGCTGTGCGTCAGGATTAACAGGCGGGGGCGGATGAGGCGGTCAAGGCGCACGAATACACGCGCACCGCGTTCCAGCGCAGGGATAAGATGCGCTGCTGCAATGCTGCTTTCCATTAAGCGGCGGGGTAGCCACGGCACACGGTTGAGCGCCACGCCAATCCCGATCAGAACCATCACGATTCCGAATACGGTGCTGACGCCGGGGATGGATACCGGCAGCAGGAAGGGGATGGTGAGAATGATGCAGAATACCAGCATCCCCTGTTCACCGATGATTTCCAGTAGTTCGCGCAGCGTAACTCGTTCGCTGCGGATGGCCTGCGCTGCTTGGCGGAGGGTTCCGGCGAGGGTGGTTTCGGGGTTATGCAGCGGTGCGGATGACATCAGACGACTCCTTTTTCTCTTATCGTTACACTATAACAACATATCAATACAGTAAAATAAAGATGGTCGGGAATGCCCCGGCCATCTTTGAGACAGACTGGATTAGTTGGTTTCCGAAGTGGCTGGGCCGCGTCCGAGCATCTTCATGATGCTGTGACGCAGGGCTTCGCGGTTTTCGGGTTCTTTAAGCAGGTGGTAGATGCCGGGTGCAACCGAGATCAGGATGATGAGGAAGATGATCGGCAGCAGGTATTTGTCCACGTTATCCGGGCCGATGGCTTCCGCGAGGAAATAACCGGCCAGCGTTACGCCGACTGCCCACAGCAAGCCGCCGAACAGGTTGAAGCTGAGGAAACGGCGGTATTCCATGTTGCCGATGCCCGCGACAATCGGGGCAAAGGTGCGAATGACCGGTACAAATCGCGCCAGCACAATCGCCTTGCCGCCATGCTTTTCGTAGAATTCCTGCGCCTTCAGCACGTTCTTTTTGTTGAACAGCATCGAGTCTTCGCGCTGGAACAAGCGCGGCCCTACTCGCAGACCGAAGGCGTAGCCCACGCTGTCGCCGGTTACGGCTGCGAGGAAGCACCCGATGAGCAGAATGGGCAGCGAGAAGAAGGGATGTTCGGCGGGTAGGCTGAGTTTGAGGAGGATTTCCTGACTGGCAGGAGAGGCCAGAAACCCGGCAGTGAACAGCAGGCTGTCACCGGGGAGGAAGAATCCGATCAACAAGCCGGATTCTGCGAAGATGATCCCGAAGATGACGATATAGGCGAGGGTCGGCCCAAAATTGATGATGAACTCGATCATGTATCCTCTTGTTTCTAGCTCAACACATATACATGGCACACATTCAAGCAAAGCGACCTTGCGGAAGGCTATCAACTTAGCCCCTCATGTTCATACTATACAGTCCGTTTCGGCACGACAAGGATGAAATTAATCCGAAATCGTCAGCGCGGGCTGTTTTCTCTCAGAAGCGAGTGGAATGTGGGCAGCGTGCGCTAGGCACACCGCCCCCAAACAGAATGATACGAGCGAGGTCACTCTTTTTCGTAGGGGATACCGTCGGCTTTGGGCGGCGTGGCTTTGCCGATCAACCCTGCCAGCACCACGATGGTGATGAGGTACGGCACCATCTGCAAGAACTGCGGCGGGATTGGCACGCCGAGGAACTGAAACCGCTGCCCCAACGCTACCGAGAAGCCGAACAGCAGGCCACCGCCGAATGCGCCGAACGGTGTCCAGTTGCCGAAGATCATGGCGGCCAGCGCGATGAAGCCCTGCCCGGAGGTCATCTGGTCGTCGAACGAGCCGGTTGTTTCCAGCGTGTACCACGCGCCGGCCAGCCCCGCGATCATGCCACTGATGATGACGTTGATCCAGCGGTTGCGGTTCACGTTGATGCCGAGTGTATCGGCAGCATGGGGATTCTCGCCGACGGCGCGGGTACGCAGCCCCCAGCGGGTGTAGTACATGATGAGATGGGTGAGGCCGACGATGAAGAACATCGAGTAGAAGATGGGCTTGCCGTTGAACAGCGCCGGCCCCAGCACCGGAATTTCGGACAGGCCGGGGATGGGCAGCAGCGCCAGTGTGCCGCGTGCGGTGTCGGCATTCACCAGCACATCGCGGCGCAGGTAGCTGGTCAGGCCGATGGCGAGAATGTTGATGACCGTGCCGCTGACGATCTGGTTGGTTTTGAAGGTGATCGAAAGCCATGCGTGCAGTGCCGCGATCAGCCCGCCGGCCAGTACCGCGAACGCGATCCCGATGGCCTGCGATTCGCCTGTTCCCCAGTTGTTTTGCGACAGCAGCGTATAGGCGAGGAAGCCGAAACACGCGCCGGTGAGCATCATGCCCTCGATGGCGATGTTGGTCACGCCGGAACGCTCCGCCCACAGACCCGCCATCGCGCCCATGATGATCGGGGTGGAGACGCGCAGGCTTTCCTGAAGCATGACGGTGACGTTGGTGCGCCCCCCTGCGGCGATGATAACCAGCACCACCGGAATGATGAGGAAGCCATTCAGGAGCAGCCACCAGAATTTGACACGCTTGAAGCGGGGGAGGGGCAGCAGGCCGAAGATGCCGCCGCCGAGGTACGACAGGCCGACGAACATGGAGAACGCCAGCGTGGGGACGGGAATGCCCTGTGTGCCGGTGGCATCAAAGGTGAGCTGCGTGGAGACATCCCCGCTGATGTTGCCCGGCAGTTGCAGCACCATGAACGCGCCGATCAGGATGAACAGGATTGAAAAGACGCCGATGCGCGTGATGGTGATGCTTTCGCGCCATGAGCGTCGTTCGATGACCGCTGGCGTGATGGAAGGTGATGATGTGGTCATGAATTAGCCTCCCCAGCCTTTGGCGGAGAACAGAGTTTTCTCTTTTTCTTCTGCGGTGGCTTCGGGAACACGCCACACGTAACGAATGATGGCATCCGCCGCGACGAACATGATGATGAGCGCCTGAATGATCTTGACGAGATCAATCGAGATGGCGGCGCGGGTTTGCATCAGGCCAGCACCCGCCAGCAACGCCCCCCAGAGCAGCCCTGCGGGGATCATGGAGCGCGGGTTGGAACGCGCCAGCAGCGCAACCGCGATGGCATCGAAGCCCACGCCGCCGAAAAAGCCGGGTTGCATGTTGTACTGGACGCCTGCGACTTCGATAGCACCGGCCAGCCCTGCCAGCCCCCCCGCCATCGCCATTGCCAGCACCATGTTCAACCGGACGTTCATGCCCGCGTATTTGGCTGCGTCCGGGTTCGCGCCAACGGTGCGAATTTCAAAGCCCGCAGTGGTGCGGTCAAGGAACCAGCCTGTGAACCACACTGCGCCGAGCATGACCACGAAGCCGATATGCAGTATACCGCGTGTGGCGACCCAGCTCAGGAACAGGCCACCCACAAGCGTTATGATCCCGTAAACGATGGGGCGCAGGGCAGCGCGGCGGTTGCCGACGATTTTGGCGCGGCGGTTCCATAGGCCGAGCGCCAGCACCACTATACCGGCTGCGACATACACCCAGACGGGAATTGTGTTGAAGGAGGGCAGGTGTGCGCTTTCTGCGATGAAGGGGGTGCGGGGTGCGCTGGAAGCGGGATCGAGGAAGATGATCGGGTCAGTGGATTTGATGAGCCAGTCTACTGTGAGGATGGCGATGAAGTTGAGCATAATGGTGTTGATGACTTCATGCGCGCCGGTGAAGGCTTTGAGTGCGCCGGGGATCGCGCCCCAGACCATCCCGCCGAAGATACCCGCAATCAGCACCAGCCCCAGATGAAGCAGCGGCGGCAGCCCCGCGAAGATGGGCGAGAAGCCGACCCATGCGGCGATTGTGCCACCCGCGTACAACTGGCCTTCCGCGCCGATGTTGAACAGGCCGGCTTTGAAAGCCAGCGCCACCGCCAAACCTGCGATGATGAACGGAATGGCGCGTACCAGCATGGATTCGAGATTGGCGGGGGAGAACAACAGCGCCCGTTCACCCAGTTTCAGGTAGACCACATCAACCACCTGATCGTCCGAAGGATCATCCGGCGTCTTGTTGGGCGCATAAATGATACCCGCCGGACTCACGGTGTAGTCTATCAACACCTGATTGTTGGGGCGCAGAATGACGAGGTTATTTTGCAGCATCGGCTCAAATTCGGTTTGAAGGGCGCTGCTGACGTTCGAGTCTTGCAGGAGGGGCGGCTCGGCGTCGTACAGGGTCTTGATGATGCGAAGTTGCTCCGAAAGCGTACCGGGCTGAATTGCCATGCCCTGAATACTGCCTACGAAAGCCACCTGATCGCGGATTTTGGCGGGGTCGAGGACGCCGATGGCCGCCAGATCACGCGCATCTGGCGCGTCTGGAGTCAGGTTGCTGGCATGGAGCAATTCAAGCTGTGCGATAAGACTTTTGATGCGGCTAAAGCCTTCGACGCCGATCAACTGAAGCTGCTTGAGCAAGTCGGTATCGCTGATTTGTGCTGCACCGGGCAATTGCGTCGCCAACGCGCCGCGCTGCTCTGCGCTCAGGTTGCTCAGGTTTTTGACCGATTCCAGTAGCGCGTCCCGGTCGGCACTGGCAAGTGCATCGAGGTCAGTCAGCACGGGTTGAAGCGCGGTGAGCGTGGCATCCCCGATGCGCTGAAGATCGCCCAAGCGGGCGCTGAGTTCGGCCAATTGCTCATCGGTCAGGTCGGTGTAGCGTTCTAGCACATCCCCGAAGCGTACAATGTTGT
Organism: uncultured Chloroflexota bacterium; assembly: GCA_903864435.1. Classification (GTDB taxonomy): domain Bacteria; phylum Chloroflexota; class Anaerolineae; order Aggregatilineales; family Phototrophicaceae; genus CFX2. The sequence goes on from CAIPFY010000322.1 coordinate 17,827, forward strand.
CCAGCCCGTTTTTGCGAATTTCATCGGCGGTTCGGGCGGCACGGGTGAGATCACGGGCGCTGGTTTCGCGGTCGCCGATGTAGATTCGCGCCTGTTCGACGCTGCTGCGGGTCAGCGTGTTGCTCAAGGTGAGGCCGATGGAACCTTCAATCAGGCCGTTGTAAGCGGTGCCGGTCTTGTTCAGTTCTTCACCGAAGTCCACATAGCCTTTGGTAATTAGCTGGGTGAGCATCATGAACAGGCTGCTGAGGATGAGGGCGGTCAGTACCGCGAACACCGGCACTAGGCGCGGCGAGAGTTTGTGCCAGCGCCACGCCAGCGGCGATAGGGCTTCCGGCTTGTGGGGAGTTGACTCAGCCATTGGCCGCGACCTCATCTTTCTCACGCTTGATGCCGGCCATCAACAGGCCAACCCCTTCTCGCGTGGCTTCGTGTATAGAAACGACATCAATCACTTTTCCCGCGTACATAACGGCGATGCGGTCAGAGAGCGAGAAAACTTCGTCTAATTCGGTGGAGATGAGCAAAACAGCGGAACCACTGTCGCGCATACTGACGATTTGCTTGTGGATGTATTCGATGGAGCCTACGTCAAGGCCGCGTGTGGGCTGCGCGGCGACCAGCAGATCGCTCTGACGCGAAAACTCGCGGGCGATAATCGCTTTTTGCTGATTCCCGCCGGAGAGGGTGCTGATGTTGGCGAAGATGCTCGGTGTGCGCACATCAAACTGCTTGACCAACTGTTCGGCCTTGCTCTCTTTGGCCTGCTCATCCGCGATCATCCCGCGTGCAAAGGGCGGGATGTAGTAGGTTTGCAGCACGAGATTGTCTTTAATGGGGAAACTGGCGACCATGCCATTTTTGCGCCGATCTTCCGGGACATGGGCGACGCCGGCTTCGGTGATCTGGCGCGGGTGGGCGTGCGTGGTTTCGTGATCGTTGATGAAAACGTGCCCACTTTCCACCGGGCGCAGTCCGGTGATGGCTTCGACCAGTTCGGTTTGTCCGTTACCCTGTACGCCGGCCACGCCCAAAATTTCACCTTTTCGCACTTCCAGCGAGAGGTGACTCACCGCCAGTAGTTTGCGGTCATCGCGCACGCACAGGTCTTTGATGACTAGCACAGGCACGCCGGGGTTGGCTTCGGCTTTGTCCACTTCCAGCAGCACCGAACGTCCGACCATCATCGAGGCTAAATCTGCTTCGGAGGCGGTTTTGGGGTCTGCTGCGCCGACCACTTTGCCGAGGCGAAGGACGGTGACGGTATCGCAGATTTCGCGCACTTCTTTCAGCTTGTGCGAGATGAAGATGATGCTCACGCCGCGTTCCAGCAGCGTGCGCATGATGCCAAACAAACCTTCGGTTTCCTGCGGGGTGAGTACCGCCGAGGGTTCGTCCAGAATGAGGACATCGCATTTGCGGTACAGCGCCTTGATGATTTCGACGCGCTGCTGCACGCCCACTGGCAAATCCTGCACCAGTGCGTCCGGGTCTACATCCAGCCCGTATTGCTTGGAAATATCCACGATGCGCTGACGGGCGGCGCGGCGGTTCAGGAAGGGGCCGCGCATCGTTTCGTTACCCAACATGATGTTGTCGGTCACGCTGAGGACGGGGACAAGCTGGAAATGCTGATGCACCATGCCGATTCCGGCGCGGATGGCATCGTTCGGGTCTTTGATGATGACCGGCTGACCATTAACCCGGATTTCGCCTTCATCGGGTTGATAGAGGCCGTAGATCAGGTTCATCAGCGTGGATTTGCCTGCGCCATTTTCACCCAGTAGGCCGAGTACCTGCCCTTTGAGCAGGCGCAGATCAATATGGTCGTTGGCGAGTACGCCGGGAAACCGCTTGGTCAGGCCGCGCACCTCAAGAACCACAGGCGGGGATTCTGCCATAATTTTCCTCAACAGATCATTGGTGTGTAATAGACAAGACAGCGCGGCATCAGCATACCGACCATCTCACAATCATATGGCGGGAGTATAGCCATTCTTGACGGTCTTGGAAACCAAACTGGCAAGGGCAGCAGCGCGTGACTTAGAATACGCATCCGCTTTTGAACGAACAGAGGGTTGTGTATTCTGATGTTGACGGTGGCAGACGCGCTCCAACTGGAACAATTCACCGGCGCGATGGTGGTGGCTGGCGCGGACGGGCTGGATCGCGCTATCGCGTGGGTGCATATCGCCAGCGTGCCGGATGCGCCGCGCTTCCTGAACGGCGGCGAACTGGTGCTGACCACCGGACACAACCTGCCGAATGAGCCGGAAGAACGGCGCGAGTATGTGACTGCGATGGCTGAAAAGGGCGTGGTGGGGCTGGTGCTGAGTGTGGGGCGCTATCTGGACAGCGTGCCGGATGATTTGCGCACACTGGCGGATCGGCATCATTTTCCGTTGATCGAGATTCCCTATCAGGCGCGGTTTATTGACATCGCCAAATCCACCAATGAACGGATCGCCGCCGAGAATATGGTGATGGTCACGGGGGCGCTGAACATTCAGCAAGTGCTTACGCAACTGGTGCTGGAAGGGGGCGACTTGAAACAGCTTGCCAGTCGCCTAGCGGGGCTGCTGGGGCAGTCGGTGAGCATCGAGAACGAGCGATTTGAAATCCTCGCCAGCGCGAACGTGGCGGAAGTGGACGAGGCGCGGCGGTTCACGGTGAGCGAAGGGCATACCAACCCGCGTCTGGTACAGGCGTTGGAAGAACGCGGTATCCTGAGCGCGTTGCGGCAGACGCGCCGCCCGGTGCAAATCCCGATCATCCCGGAAGTGGGGCTGGAACTGGAGCGCATCCTCGCGCCGATTGTCGTTCACAGCGATATTTACGGTTATATGTGGATTATCGCGCATGGTCGCCCGCTGACCGAACTGGATCGGATGGCGCTGAATACGGGGGCGACGGTAGCCGCGTTGATGATGCTGTATCAGGAGTCGGTGCAGAGCGCGGAAGCCTCGTTGAAGGGGAGTTTGCTCTCGCAGTTGATTCAGGGTGAACAGTCGCGGGAGGCGGTGCTGGCCGATCAGGCGCTGCGGTATGGCGTAGACCTATCGGCGCGTTACCGCCTGATGGTGATGGACGCGGCGGGGGCGGTGAGTGGGCGCTCCCTTCAGCTTTACCGCCGCATCAATCGTTTGGCGGGTATGCAAGAGTGGCGGGCGGTGGTGGGGCAGTTCGCCGGACAGGTGCTGGTACTGACGCAGGCCGACCAGAATCTATCGCAGATGATCGAGCAGATACGAGCCGAGTCCGGCGGGTTGGAAGTGCGAATGGGCATCAGCGGCGTGCAGCGCGGCGTAGAATTGATGGGGGCGGCGCACCGTCAATGCCGCGAGGTGCTGCACATCACGCGGCGGCTGAAAGACCCGCGTCCGGCGGTGTATTTCGACGATCTGGGCTATCTGCACGCGCTGTATCTGGCGGGTGAGGCCAGCTTGACAGCCAACCTGTATGTGCCAGCGGTGCGCCGTTTGCTGGAAGCCGGCGAACGGGAATTGTTCAACACGCTGGAAGCCTATCTGGATGCAGGCGGGAACGGGGTGCAAACGGCGGAAAACTTGCACATCCACCGCAGCACGCTCAACTACCGGTTGTCGCGGTTGGTGGAACTCCACATCCCGGATTTGTCCGATCCGTTGGTGCGCATGAATTTGCAGGTGGCGCTCAAACTGCTGCGCCTGTTTGGTCTGGAGTGAGACGGATATGCCCGCAGAGGGGCGATCATGGTACGCTTGGCGGGTGTTTTTGTGTGACGAGGGGGCGAACTGAATGCCCACATTGACCCGTGTGTTCATCAAGACGGGGCTGGTTTATTTCCTAATGGCGATGGTGGTGGGCGTGGCGCTGGCTGCGCCTACCGTGATTCATCTCCCACAGGGGTTTGCGGCGCTGCGTCCCGTGTATTTTCATCTGTTCATGGTGGGGTGGGTGCTGCAACTCATCATCGGCATCGCCTACTGGATGTTCCCCAAACTCTCGAAGCAGGAACCACGCGGCAGCACCGCGTTGGGCTGGCTGGTCTACGGGTGCTTGAACGTGGGTTTGATGTTCCGGGCTGTCGGGGAGGTGTTGCTGGCCTTGCAACCGGGTGTGGAGATTGGCTGGACGCTGGCAGCTGCGGCGGTGTTGCAGTTGATCGGCGGTTGGGGGTTCATCGTGAACACTTGGCTGCGTGTGAAGGAACGTTGATATGCCGCGTGCAAGTGTGTGGTTGGTGCGGACGGCGCTGCTGCATCTGGGCGTGGGGATTACGTTCGGGGCGCTGATGCTGTGGAATAAGGGGCTGCCCTTTGCGCCGGCCTTATGGACGCTGTATTTGCCGCATATTGAACTGCTGCTTTTTGGCTGGACGGTGCAGGCGATTATGGGCGTGGCCTTCTGGATTGTGCCGCGCTTTGCAAAAGAGCCTCGTTACGGGCGGGTGCGGCTGGTGTGGGGCGCGATGTCCTGCCTGAATGCCGGGGTGCTGCTGATGGTGGTGGCGTATTTGCTGAACAGCCCGCCCGCCTTGTTGCTGGTCGGGCGCGGGCTGGAACTGCTGGCGGTGGCACTGTTCGCGGCGCATGTGTGGCCGCGCATCAAACCGATGAGCGACGTGCTGCCTCCTTAGCGACGTGTTCGCCCTCATCATGAGGGTAAAAATACAGCACGCGCTCTAGCGGCGGCGCATCAATTCTGCCCAGACGCGGTTGAGTTCATCCTCGCGGGTGCGCCAGTCGGGCATGTGTTCGGTCAGCAAGGCTTTGAAATCTTTGCCGTGATTGAACACGCGCAGGTGCGCTAGTTCATGCAGCACGATGTATTCCACCAGCGGCGCGGCAATCCACACCAAGCGGCTGTTGAGCGTGATGCGTCCGACGCTGGAACATGATCCCCATTTGCGCTGCATGGCGCGAAACGTGATGCGTTCCGGTTGCACGCCCATGCGCTGCGCCCACTGTGCCACCATCTCCCGAATCGAGTCGAGGGGCGTGACTTCGGCGGGGACGGGCGGCGCTTTGCCGCCGAATTTGCGCAGCCCATCTTCAATGAATGCCCGCACTTTGGGGTGTTCGGGTTTCATCCAGCGCGGAATGAACACCTCGAACCCGCCGGGGATGGGGCGCATCATCATCGTGGCGCGGTACTGGCGGCGCACCCGGATATTATGGGCGGTCAGTAGGTCGTTTGCCCGTTTCAAACGCCACGATCCTTGAACATCGGTGGAATTGTCCTGTGGGTGAGGGCTGGTTCGTGGAGAGGTTGCCCTGCCCTCGCAAAAGTAGCGAGGACAGGGTGGGAAATCCGCTGTGCGGACTAAAATTTCATGGTTTCCAGCGCGTCCATCATGTCGTTGAACTGATGGATGTACAACTGCTGCTTGGCGTCGCTCATGGCGACGGGCGGGTTGGGATGCACTTCCACCATCAGGCCGTCTGCGCCACTGGCTTTCGCTACACGGGCGAGGGGGATGGCGATGTCCCGCCGACCTGCCGAGTGTGAAATGTCTACCACGATGGGCAGGTGCGATTCGAGCTTGAGGACAGCCACGCCGCCGATGTCGAGGGTGTTGCGCGTCCACTTCTCGAAGGTGCGGATGCCGCGTTCGATGAGGATGACGTTCGGGTTGCCGCTGCTGACGATGTATTCCGCCGCGTATAGGAATTCTTCCAGCGTGGCCGCCAGACCGCGCTTGAGGATGACCGGCTGGCGTACCTGACCGAGCGACTTGAGCAGGAAGCTGTTCTGCATGTTGCGTGCGCCCACCCAGAAGATGTCCACATAGTCGGACATCATCGAAACCTGGCTGGCATCCATAATTTCGCTGGTGATGAACATGTTGTATTTGTTGGCGACCTGCCGGGCGATCTTCAGGCCGGGTTCGCCCATGCCCTGATAGTCATAGGGCGAGGTGCGCGGCTTGAACACCATCCCCCGCAGGATTTTCACGCCGCGCTTCGCCAGCGCCGCCGCTGTTTCGTCCATCTGCTCAAGGCTCTCGACGGCGCAGGGGCCGGAGATGAGCTGGAAGCTGCCGCCGCCGATCTTGGTCACGCCATCCGACAGGGTAATGACGGTGGCTTGATCGGGGGATTTGCGCTGCACCAGAATCTTGGCTTTGGCTTCTTTTTCTTCCAGCGCCATCGAAGCACGGAAGATTTCGCGGAACAACGCTTTGATCGTCTCGTTGCTGAAAGGGCCTTTGTTGTTCTGTTCGAGCGCGGTCAGCATTTGCGATTCGCGCTGAGGGTCATAAAACGACGTACCCATTTCGGCCTGCACCTTGCCGATTTCGGAGACGAGAACGGCGCGTTTGTTCAGCAATTCTAGGATTTGGAGATTGGTAACATCCACTTCTCCACGCAGTTCTTGTAGACGGTTCTGCAACATGAATTTGACCCTCTTGAATTGATGGCTGGGATTGATCGTGCGCCGATTATATTTTAGACCGACTGGATTTGCGAGAGGGGCAGGCTCTGTTTTGGACGAAAGGGGATGCCTTCTCCATTGGCTAGGGTGCAAAAGGCGTGCATGGCATGCGCGAGTGCAAAGGGAAGCTCGCCAGCAGCATAAAAAGCAACCGCCTTAAGCCGGGTTTACCGGATTGCGGCGAACATCAAGCGGGGTTAACATCACCCTGTTGAACCTATCGTCAGAGGAATTGATTCATGCAACCAGATCGTGCATCCGTTTTGGCCGCCATCGCTCAGGAGGTTCGCGGCTGTAAACAGTGCCGCCTTCACGAAAACACGACGAATGCAGTA
>CAIPFY010000323.1 GCA_903864435.1 uncultured Chloroflexota bacterium
CATGCTACGAACACAGCGGCACTTCATCCCGTTGATTCTATTCTGGTATCGAAAGAGGGATGATTGGCAGTGAAGCGCTTTTTATTCGCTGGACTCTAGGCTACACCTGCCATAATGTGGCGCGACCATCGCTGCCTGCCGAAGCGAGGGTAAGACCATCCGGCGAGAACGCGACCGCATTGGGCGAGGTCGTGGATTCTTGCAGGCAGGTCACTTCATGACCACGCGCCCAGTTCCACAGCCGGATGGTGCGATCTTTGCCCGCCGAGGCCAGCAGAGTCCCATTCGGTGAAAAGGCGACAGAAGTTACTGCATCCTGATGGCCGATCAGCACCATACGTTCACGGAGCGAATGCGCATCCCAAATCCGCACAGTGCGATCATGAGATGCTGAAGCCAACACATCGCCTTGTGGGGAAAAAGCGATTCCATTCACCCAGCTGTTATGACCCAGCAACCCGCGAGGCTGCGTTTGCTTGAGGCCAGTCAGGGTTTCCGTCAGTTCCCACACCCGCACCAGACTATCGCGGGAGGCGGTAGCCAGCAGGCGGGTATCCGGCGAAAAAGCCACACCGTATACATGGCTGATATGCGTAAGCAGGATGCTGCTGCCCGCTCGCCCGGTGTTCCACAAAGCGCCCACATCGCGCACGCGCACAGTATGGTCGTGCGAGGCCGATGCCAGCAATTGCCCATCACTGGAAAATGCCACGCTGTAGACGGCTTCGGTATGATCCGAAAAACGATAGTATTCATACATCTCGCTGCGAATATCCCACAGGCGAACGTTGCCATCGTTGCCGCAGGAGACGATAAAGGCGTCGTTCGGAGCGAACTGTGCGTTCCATACCGAAGCGGCATGGCCTTCCAAGTGCGCGATGGTAGAGGGCGCGGAACGGACATCCCAGACCCCGACAGTGTGATCGTTGCTGGCGGTTGCCAGCAGTTTGGAATCGCTCGAGAAACTCACAGCGCGTAACCAACTGCGATGACCCACCGCATAGCTGGCTGGACGAAGGCTCTTGGCATTGTTTACCGCAATGATTTGGCTGTTCATAGGAGCATCATCGTAGACATACATAAGGAAAATACCTCGACGTTCTAGTCGGGCTGAGAGATGAGGTGTGAAATGACGAATGTAATCTTTTCACAGAAAGTCGCTCGCGTCCATTACAATCACAATTCTTAAATGTTTTCTAAAGATTATTTAATGAGCAGGTTGGAATAAACAAAAAGCCCCACCGATGCAGGTGGGGCTGTGCAAAAACTGTGCGACGGGAACTTAGCTGCTGCGGGTGGGCAGCTTAGGAATCAGCCAGCCGACGAATGCTTCTTCCGAACGCGACTGAATCAGCACGCGACCGGGGCCGGTCAGCTTGCACACCAGACCTTCGCCGCCGAGGATGGTGGACTTCCAGCCGCCGGATTTCTCGACCTTGAAGCCGATGGTGACATCGAAGCCGACGATGTGGCCGGTATCCACGATGTATTCTTCGCCCGCACGCAGTTCGCGTTCTTCAATCGCGCCGTAGCACGAGGCCAGCAGCTTGCCGCTTCCAGTCACTTTGAGCAGGATCAGGCCGCCGCCGCCGAAGAACCCTTTTTGACCGCCCCAGCTGGCATCCACTTTCACCGACTGTTCGCTGGCGACATACGCGCCGCTGGCGAGGTAGAAATCTTCGGTCACGGGGATGACGATCATATCGCCGGGGAGCGACGGCGCGAGGGACATTTCGCCGCCGTTGGCGGGGGCTGTCCATGTGTTCTGGAAGAAGCTCTCGCCGGCAGCCATGCGCTTCAGGCCACCGAAGAAGCCGCCTTCGGCTTTGGTTTCGGGAATCATGCCGGCGCTGTGGCTGACCATTGCGCCCGGTTCGACACGAACAACTTCGTTGGGAGCAATTTTGATCACAGCCAGTGCATAAGACGGTTGATGTTTTAGCGTTACTTCCATGAGGATGTTGTCCTTTCAACACAAATATCCTTCATCCAGTATATACGCGAATACACCGTCATTGTTGCTCCGTTTTTGAAAATGGCAGAAGCCGCGCAGCGCACATGGTTACTCTTTGATGGCGCGAATCTGGCGGAAGCCCATCACCAGCAGCACGAATCCACCCAGCACGATCAGCCGGTGAACGAAGTTGTTGGTCGGGCCGTCGAAAATCGCCAGCTGCCCCGGCCCGGCGAATGTGGCGATCAGATGCGCCACGCCCAGCACAATCGCGCCGGCCACGATCAGGTTCAGCGATTTTCCCACAATACCGCCGATGCCGCGTACCACAATAACCATCCAGATTGCTGCGATCACCAGCACAAAGTCCATAAACAGATTGACCAGCGAAACATCCATTTGCATTGTTCTAATCCTTTTTGAAAACTTATTCCGAAAAATCAGGTCACTTCTCAAAACGTTGATCGGCGCTTACAGCACATCAAAAAGCTCGTACAGGCGCAGTTCCTTCACCACATTGAGCATGCGTTCGTCAAACTGCTTGTCCACGCTTTGCATCCCCTTCATCACCATTTTCTTGCCCACAAGGTTGACCCCGTAGGCCATGCCCTTCGCCAGCAGCGCCCGGTAGTTGTCTACATCTGCTTGATTCATGCCCACCTGAATCGTCCCTTCGCTCATATTCACCGCCCACACATTGCGCTCGGCGGTTTCGTTGACGATCCGGTCGAGATTGCGCCCGATGCGCGGCCCGCCCATCTGCACCAGCGAATTGCGAAGGGCGCTCATCTGCTTGACGAAATAAGTTTGCAGGAAGGTTTCTTCGGTGCTGTCCAGTACATTGCGGCGCTGGCTGGAATCGCTGGCAGGCCGGATGCTGTCCAGAACGGGTTGCAGTGTGATGTCTGCACCCACAAACGCGCCTTTATCATCCCGCGTGGCGCTGGCGCTACACCAGATGCTCATCACGATCCCGCTGCTGTCTTTAATGTCCATGCTTTGCTGCGACACTTGCCCGGTTTTGGCGATCTGCTGCATGAGCGTTTCGGTCTGTTCGCGGCTGATCCCCAACACGTCGGACAGCGGTTTGCCGATGATGGAACGGGCATCGTTCTGTCGCCGTTTGAGCAAGCGCAAACAGGGCTGATCCAGAAAGATGACCTGCCCGATCATGTTCGTCATCAGCAGGGCGGTATTGCTCACTTCCGCTGGAGCCGTGCCCAGTTCTTTGATCGCCGTTCGTAATGCGTAAGTGAGCGCCTCCGAGAGGGCACTCGGCGTGGTGAAGCGGGCATCCACCTTTTTCGCCATCGAACGGTCAATCACGTCCTGCGTTTCCTCCGGTAGTTCAGGCCGGATGCGGTGGATGTACGGAATGGGTTGGGTGACATGCGCCATTAACATGCCCATCGGCGTCGCGGCGTCATACGGGACGCGCCCGGTGAGCATCTGAAAAATGGTCACGCCCAGCGCATACACATCGGCGGCGGGGGTCAACAGGTTAGAATCGGCCTGTTCGGGAGCCATGTAACTAGGCGTGCCGAGGATGCTAGTGCCTGTCAGATGCGAATCGCCTTCGCTCATCTTCGCCAGACCGAAATCGGTCAGGTAGGTATTGTGCTTTTCATCCAGCAGCACATTGTTCGGCTTGAAATCCCGGTGGATGACCCCTTTGCTGTGAGCATAGTCCAGCGCATCGGCCATTTCTTGCACGATGCGTATAGTTTCTAGCGAATCCATCGGCCCTTGACCGATCAGGTCAGCCAGCGTCCCGCCGTTCATATAGGCCATCACGATATAGGGCATGCCATCGTATTCGCCAAAATCATAGACGGGCAGGATGTGAGGGTGCTGCAAACTGGCGACAATTTCGACTTCACGGTAGAAGCGTTCCAGAAAACGTTCTTCGTGGGTGAGGGTGCGCGGCAGCACTTTGATGGCTACGCTGCGCTTCATCGAAGCCTGCGTTGCGCGGTAAACCGTTGCCATACCGCCTTTGCCGATTTGGGCAGTCACCGCATACTGACCGAGTTGATGACCCACAAGATCGCTCATAGCGATAATATTTCCGTTGTTAAGCTAACTTAATTCGTTTCAGTGTAACATATATTGTGGTAGCAAGCGACTTTCAGGTAGTAACAAGATACATGGAAACTATTATTGATTGCACAATGGATAGTTTCTACAAATAATCATCTGTTAGCCGTTTGGCCTGCGTTGCTAGGCCGCTGCTGGTGGGGATGGGATGCGGTTTCGGCGGTGGTGTTGCTACAAGGGTTACGGGTTTCACTTACGATGCGTATCATTTGTCATCAGACCGAAAGCCCTGTTTGTGCTATGCTTCACTATAGCAAACTCACGATTGATGCGAGGCGTTCATGCGCCCCGTTACCACACAAGAAGCAGGAAGCAAGGAGACACAACACGATGACCGTACCGCTTAAACCTCCCGTGAGCGGAGAGGACGTGCAGCGCCAATTCCAGTCGTTGGACGCCATTTTCGCCCCCAAGAATGTCGCTGTGATCGGCGCTACCGAAAACGTGGGCAGCGTAGGTCGTACTATTATGGCAAACCTGATCGCCACCCCGTTCGGCGGCGCGGTCTTTCCGGTGAACCCCAAGCGCAGCAGCATTCTGGGCGTGAAGGCCTATCCGAGCATCAAGGATGTGCCCGATCCGGTTGATCTGGCGGTGCTGGTTACGCCCGCCAAGAGCGTGCCGGGGCTGATTGGCGAGTGTATCGAAGCGGGTATCCCCGGCGCGATCATCATCTCGGCGGGCTTCAAAGAAGTGGGCGCGGAAGGGATTGCGCTCGAAAAGTCCATCATGGATCAGGCGCGGGGCAAGATGCGTATTGTCGGCCCGAACTGTCTGGGCGTGATGATGCCGCGCTACGGCCTGAACGCCACTTTCGCCGGCGGCATGGGACAACCCGGCAATGTGGGTTTCATCAGCCAATCCGGTGCGCTCTGCACCTCGGTGCTGGACTGGAGCTTGCAGGCCAACGTGGGCTTCAGCGCCTTCATCTCCATCGGCTCGATGCTGGATGTGAGCTGGGGCGACCTCATCAGCTATCTGGGCGATGACCCCAACACCCATAGCATCGTAATCTACATGGAATCGGTGGGCGATGCCCGTTCGTTCCTGTCTGCCGCCCGTGAAGTGGCACTCAGCAAGCCGATCATCGTCATCAAGGCCGGACGCACCGAAGCCGCCGCCCATGCCGCCGCCTCGCACACTGGCACGCTGGCGGGTAGCGACGATGTGCTGGACGCGGCTTTCAAACGCGCTGGCGTGCTGCGCGTGGATAAGATTTCCGACATTTTCTACACGGTGGATGTGCTGGCGAAGCAACCGCGTCCGCTAGGCAAACGCCTTTCCATCCTGACGAACGCGGGCGGCCCCGGCGTGTTGGCAACGGATGCGCTCATCAGCGAGGGCGGCGAACTGGCAGCCATCGCCCCCGAAACGATGGAAAAGCTGAACGCGCTGCTGCCGTCGGCGTGGAGCCACAATAACCCGATAGACATCCTCGGTGATGCCCCGCCCGATCGGTACGCGAAGGCGCTGGAAATCGCCGCCGCCGACCCCAACAGCGACGGCTTGCTGGTCATCCTCACCCCGCAGGACATGACCGACCCCACTGCGACCGCTGAACAGCTCAAGCCGTATGCCAATTCGCTCGGCAAGCCAGTGCTGGCAAGCTGGATGGGCGGCAAAATGGTGCGCGAGGGCGAAGCCATTCTGAACAAGGCCAACATCCCCACCTTCCCGTATCCCGACACGGCTGCCAAGCTGTTCAACTATATGTGGAAGTACAGCGAAAACCTGCACGGGTTGTACGAAACGCCTGCCATGCCGCCGCAGACACCGGAAGAAGTGTCGCCGCGTGCGAAAGTGGAGCAGATGATTGCGGATGTCCGCGCCACCGGACGCACCATCCTGACCGAAGCCGAATCGAAGGAGATTCTGGCGGCCTACCACATCCCCACTGTGCCGATGCGGATTGCACCCACCTCGGATGAGGCGGTGGCGGCTGCCGATGGACTCGGTTATCCGGTGGTACTCAAAATTCATTCCGAGACGATCACCCACAAGACTGATGTGGGCGGTGTGAAGCTGAATTTGCGCGATGCCGATGCGGTACGCGCCGCCTTCAAGAGCATTCAGGACTCGGTGCTGGAGAAGGCCACCGCCGCCGACTTCCTCGGCGTGTCGGTGCAGCCGATGGCGAAACTGGACGGCTACGAACTCATCATCGGCAGTAGCCCCGACCCGCAGTTTGGGCCGGTGCTGTTGTTCGGCATGGGCGGCACGCTGGTAGAAGTGTTCAAAGACAAGGCGCTAGGCATTCCCCCGCTGAATACCACACTCGCCCGCCGTATGATGGAACAGACCACCATCTACAAGGCGCTGAAAGGCGTGCGTGGTCGCCCGCCGGTTGATCTGGCGGCGCTGGAAGAACTGCTGGTACGTTTCAGTCAGTTGGTGGTGGAGCAACGGTGGATTAAGGAAATTGACATCAACCCGCTGCTGGCCTCGCACGAACGCCTGCTGGCGCTGGATGCCCGCGTGGTGCTGTACGGGCCGGAAGTGACCAAAGCGCAGTTGCCCAAGCTGGCGATCCGTCCGTACCCCGCCAAGTATGCTCGTCCTTGGACAATGCGGGATGGCAGCGAAATCCTCATCCGCCCGATTCGCCCGGAAGACGAGCCGCAGATGGCGCACTTCCACGAAGGGCTTTCGGAGCGCAGCGTGTACCTGCGCTACTTCTACCCGATGAAGCTCAGTCAGCGTGTGGAGCATGAACGACTGGCGCGCATCTGCTTCATTGACTATGACCGCGAGATGGCGCTGGTGGCGCAGATGCCGGATGGTCAGATCGCGGCGGCGGGTCGTATCATCAAGCTGACCGACTCGACGGATGCCGAATACGCGATTCTGGTAGCGGACGCTTTTCAGCGGCAGGGCTTAGGCACGGAAATGCTGCGGCGGCTGGTGGAAATCGCCAAGCAAGAAGGTGTGGAGCGCATCTTCGGCAACGTGCTGTACGACAATACCGACATGCTGCGCGTGACCGAACGCCTCGGCTTCCACGTACAGGGGATGCCCAAAGACGGCGTGATGCGCGTGATGCTGGAACTGTAACCGAACCTATTTTTCTGGCGGCGGGGCTTGATGAGGTCAAGCCCGCCGCTGGAATCTCCATCCCCGCTAGGTCGTTCCGTTCCGGCAGCGTTCGGTATGAACGCCCCCCTCGATTCCTCGCGGCAAGCCATCGGTTAGGCGCTAGGGTACAATCAAGACCATGAACCGACGCACCTTATTCACCCTCGGACTGGTGTTCACGCTGGCGATCCCCGTCCACGCCCAGACGCCCACACCGAACCCGGACACCCTGCACAGCGATTGCGCCGCCAGCCTGCCGCCGGATCGTCCGCAGCCCAACGGGGCAGATGCGCCCACGATTCGGATTGTGTCGCCCGCTTCTGGCACGCTGATTCGCAGCAGCGCGGACAAATTCGCGGAGGTGACGCTCACCGTCGAGGTGAATCACTTCACGCTAGGCGACCCGGAGGCGGGCGAGAACAGCCGTCACTGGCATGTGTGGTTGAACAACAGCGTGTGGGGCATGGCCTACCAGAACAGTGTGCTGGTGGGGATTCCGTATGGGCGCTGGCGAATTTGCGCCTCGCTAGGCGACAGTGACCATACCGACATCGGTCAACCGGACGCGATCTACCTGATTGTGGAACGCGCCGCCGCCGCCAGCAGCGAGACGGAAATCCCCGCCCCGCTGCTCATGGTACTGGGGTTGCTGGCGGCTTTGGGCGGCGTCTGGTTAGGAGTCCGGCGCGATCACCCACCCCAACTGAGCGACCACCGGTAAATGATCTGACCCTAGCGCGGGGCCAACGGCAGCCTGCGCCGCTTTGAAATGGGCGCTGTGCCAGATGTAATCCACCCGCACCAGCGCCGGAAAGATGGCCGGCAGCGTCCCCATCAGGTCATCCGTAACCGCCAGCGGCCAGGTGGAACCCAACCCGTAGCCGGCCTCGCGGTACGAATCGCCTAGCACAGCGGCATACTGCCCGTACAGACTGCTCTGATCGCTCAGGCCAAAATCCCCTAGCACAATCATGGGCAGCGGTTCGTTCTGAATCGCTTTCAGCAGATTGTGCAGTGCCGTGTCGCGGTTGGTCGGGTCATAACCCATCACATAATGCCCGATGCGGTTGTTCATCAGCGGCAGATCGAAGCGAACTGCCCCCAACGGCGGGGCGGTATCCACGCCATACAGTGCCACCAACTGCCCATTCCAGCGAATAGCGTAGCGCAGCAGGCTGTAAACAGGGGTGCTGGCTTCCATTTCAAAATCAGTCACCAGCGGAAAGCGCGATAGCAGCACGCTGGCGAATTTTTGCCCCTGCGGTTGATAGGCGGTGATATACGGGTATTCTTCGCCGAGGGTATAGGTGATTGGAAGCAGCATCCCCATCGGGATTTCTTGCAGGAATGCGACATCCGGGTGTTGCTGCCGCAGCCAATCCTCCACCCGGCTGAGGTCGCGGTTGTACTGGTTCACATTCAGCGTGACCACCCGCAACGACTCGGCG
The DNA here is from genome assembly GCA_903864435.1 of uncultured Chloroflexota bacterium. Taxonomy (GTDB): domain Bacteria; phylum Chloroflexota; class Anaerolineae; order Aggregatilineales; family Phototrophicaceae; genus CFX2. Next base: position 8,572 of record CAIPFY010000323.1, read on the forward strand.
GCGGCGGCAGTGGGCAAATGTGGGATGAACAACGGGCCATACGCCACCAGCGCCACCAGCGCCAGCGGCAAGCTGAATCGCAGCGCATGCCACGCTTTCGTCAGCAGCCCCATCCCTAACAGCAGCAGCACTGGCGCAAACAGGTAGGGCAAAAAACTGCCGATGACCGACAGCGGCCACATTCGATCACCGACAAGAACCCATAGCACCACAAACAGCGCCAAGGGCAGACAGTACAGCCAAGTGACGAACGTGACGAACACACGCGCCAGATCGCCTAGAATCTCTCGCAAACTGACCATAGAGGTTAGACCTGCACTTGAACAAGCTGGCACGGGTATCCTGCCAACTCAGCGATGTTACAAACAGGGTAACGGAGCATCCTTGCAGGTAACGAACATGGGTAATAAAACTTGTTAGGTTTAGATAGACAGCAGGAGTGAGGGCGTTATCCACAACTTTCGGACAAGTTGAGGTACTGCCCATTTACCCACCCCTGATAATCTAGATAAATCAAGCGAAACCAACTCTGGTATTGTCCCGTCACTTCAAGAGTTATTTCATAGGGTAGCGTGTCCAATATTGAACTTTCAGTACTAGGTTCGGCACGCAAGCGAACCATATGTGTAGTGGTTCCCTGGCAGTGCAACAAGATAATCTTCTGGTCGTTCAGGGAGGTCGACTGCGGTGCGTCTGAGTTGACAAGTACAACTGTGCCAAATCCCGGAAGTGCTGCACAGGTGTAGTTATCTTGACTGTAGGATGGAATCCACTGTGGGATTCGGGGTGATAGTGAAGCATCCAGATAAATCAGGTTGCCACGACCTTGCAAACAAAGTTTTATCCCATATGTTCCCGAGTTTGCTGTGCTAAACACATCTACAGCCTGAAGTACGCCTTGTGCTATGACTTGAGCATTGCCAATAGCACCTAGATTATCTGTGATGATTCTGCAATACACTCCGAAAACTGAGGCAGGTGTGTCGAGAATGATCCCATGCGTTGAGTTGCAGAGGATAACTTGTTGATCTGGCTCCATTACATCATTATTCAGGGGCATTGGTTGTGGCGAATACGGCATCTCAATGGCACCTATATCACAAGTTGCTATTCCATCGCCATCGCCATCAATGGGACGAGGATGACCAACCTGATCCACATGAGGGCAATCTAAGTTATTTCCAGTATCCAGTGCAGGGCTGCCCGCGAGAAGTGCATGAGTTGGCAAGGTTCCAGGAGAGGCTATCAGATCCCCAATCCGAGCATTCACGTTGGAAATGTCCCCTAGAGATGCAAATCCACATGTGTTTCCGGTGTCAATATTGGTTCCAAGAGAAGTTACAGCGGTTGCGACTCTACAATTTTCTTGACTTTGATCAGACGGATTGGCGATGATTGAATTCTTGATGATGTAAAGGCCATTTCCCCCGATGCTTCCATGATACGGCCCGTAATTACCTAAGTTGTAATAAAGAGTCGAATTTGTGATGGTGATCGTTCCGCCAAATGCGTTGTATATGGCATTCTGGCTGTTGTAGCTAATGGTGCTATTGATAATGTTGACGGTTCCATTTCCTGAATTATAGATTGCGGCACCAGCATCTTCAGCTAAGTTGTGGTGGAGTGTACTATTGCGAATGGTTATGTGCGCTCCGTAATTGTCAATAGCACCACCGAAATCTTGCAGGGTTCCGTGAGCAATGCCACCACTAAATTCCATGTCGTTGAAAGATACGTTAATACCGGATCCCCTGATGACGATTAGTTTCAAATCGATGGTTTGCCCGATGGTTTGCCATCGACCACCACCTTGAAAAGCTGACCCATTTCCAATGAACTCAATGTCACTCGTAATAGTGGGTAGAGCTGACATGTTGACTGGGTAAGAAGTCGCCCGTAGCGTATAGGTTCCTCCATATACAAATTGAATTGTATCAAGTCCTGGATTTGTTATCTCATCGTTGGCTGCATTGATAGCTGCGATTAACCCGGCAACGTCTCCATCTGCCACCGTCATCGTTGCCGCACGCAAAGGGGCGGCTCTCCCAAAAAGTAAGGCGAAACAAATTGTGAACACTAGGAGAGTGAACTGGTGATGGAAAGATGACATTATTATCTCAATGTGTATTAATAACAAATCTTATTATAGAACAGATTGATTGGTGTGCAAGTGAAATACTGGCTATGCCGATAACAGATTTAGTTCATCAAACATGCTTAGTTGCAAAGATAAATAAAGGCACCTCCCTCTTTTGTAGAGGGAGTGCGCTTGCGTGGATACCGGATGCGGGTCTAGCGCGCTTCGGTGCGGTAATCATCTCGTGGGGGGGAGAAGCAGTCAATAATCAGCGTATCCACGACGGCCCGCGCACTGTGGACAATCCCACCGGGGATTGCATAGCTGTCGCCGGGGTTACAGATGGAAGTCACATCGCCCACCGTCATTTCGATCTGACCGTAAATCACATAGCCGACCTGATCGTTGCGGTGGCTGTGCGGCGGAACCAAGCTCTCGCGCTCGATAAAGAACTCACAGAGCATTGCCTCGTCTGTCGTCCCCATCGTGCGCCGGTGGATACCCGGCAGCATTTCAACCTGATGCGCGTCTTTCGGGGTAATAAAGTAACCATCGGCCATTGAACACAGCCTCCCTCGCGGCACATTCTCAAGATACACACTATTATGCGGAGCGAATCGCGCCTTGTCCAATAAACGGACTTATTAAACACATCCTAATGAATCACAACATGACAATGGGAGGGTGTTTCAGCGGTCATGCGCCTATGAAAGAACGCGACTACCAACCTTGACCGTCCCGGAGTGGCCTATGCCCATGGGATGTTTGTGTCGCGCCGGACATCAATCTGGTCAATGGCGGCTCGCCCGCGCCGCGTGACGAGAAAAACCACTGTTTCGGCGATTTCATGCGGCTGAATCAGGCCGGACGGGTCGAGGTCGGGGCGCATCTGCGTCACCATCTCGGTCGCCACGCCGCCCGGACAAATCACATGCACGCGGATATGATCCGGTTGCACTTCCCGCGCCAGCGACTTGCTCATGCCGAGCAGCGCGTGTTTGGAGGCGGCATACAACGCCTGATTCGCGTAGCCTTTCACCGCCACCACCGACGCGATATTGACGATGAACCCGCCGCCCTGCGCCCGCAAGTGCGGGATGGACTCGCGGCACAGCAGGAACGGGGCGCGGAGGTTGACGCGCATTAACAGATCAAAATCATCGGTGCTGCTCTTTTCCAGCGTTTGATTGACCGATGTCCCGGCGTTGTTGACCAGAATATCCAGCCGTCCCAGTTGTCCGGCGACGGCGGCGATCAGCCCGATCACCTGCGCGTCATCGTTCAAATCCGCCGGGAACACCGCCGCCTGCCCGCCTTCGCTGCGGATGGCTTCAGCCAGCCTTTGCAGTTCGGGTTCGCTGCGGGCGGTGAGCGCCACCGTCGCCCCGGCGCGGGCGAGTTCCAGCGCAATCGCCCGCCCGATGCCGCGTCCCGCGCCTGTCACCAGCGCAACCTGTCCTTGAAGGGATGGGATCTGCATCATTCGTTTCCTTTGGTATGCCACCCTCACCCTTTATCCCTCTCCCTCAGAGCGAGGGACTTAAGAATTGTGTCTCCTTCGCCATGACGCGCAGCGGAAGGGGATGGGGGATGAGGGTAAAAATAACTACGCTTCGTAGACCAGCGCCCCGCCCACATACGTCTGCTCGACGTGAATCTCCAGCAGGCGTTCGGGCGGCGTGGTCAGCGGGTCGCCGCTGAGGACGGCTAAATCCGCCCATTTGCCTTCGGTCAGGCTGCCCACCACCAGCGCGTCGCCACTGGCAACCGCTCCGCCCATCGTGTAAGCCCACAACGCTTCGGCGGCGGTGATGGCCTGATCGGGCGCGATGGCCTGACCGTTCTGGTCGAGGCGATCCAGCGCCGCTTTCATCCCCAGCAGCGGGTTATCGTCCGGCACAACCGGCGCGTCCGAACTGAGTGCCACCGTCAGCCCCGCGTCCAGCATGGCGCGTACCGGATAGCAGCGCGGCACGAACTCATCCGGCAGATAGCGGCGGAAACTGGCACCCAGCGCCGGCAGGAATACCGTCTGCGGCACAGCGATCACGTTCAGGGCGCGACAGCGGCGCAGATGGTCGGCATCCGGCAACCCCAGATGCTCGATGCGGTGGCGCAGTTCCGGGCGCGGCAACCGCGCTTGAATATCCTCGTAAATCCCGATCACTTGATCGAGTGTGACATCGCCAATCGCGTGTGTGCCGATGCGGAATCCGGCGGCGTGCGCCTCCCACATCAGTTCACGCAGATCGTCGGTGTCGAAGCGCAACACGCCCTTCTCGCCAGTCACTTTGTAGGGCGTACTGATGGCAGCCGTCGCCCCGCTTAGTCCGCCGTCCCCGAAGAATTTGACGGTATCAATCCGCAGGTGTTCGCTGATAAAGCGTTCCGGTAGCGGCAGCGTTTCGGTTCCGCCATCGGGACGGCGAATCGGCAGGCCGTTCACGCGCACCGCCAACCGCCCCTCGCGCTCCATCTGGCGGTAGACGCGCACATGCGCCGGCGTGAGCAGTGGATCGGTGGCGCTGGTGATTCCTAGCCGGAGTTGATGCTGGTTGGCGGCGGCAATCGCGTCCGTCATTTCCGCATCGGACGGTTCGGGGATGACCCGCGTCATCAGCCCCATCGCGGTTTCTTGCAGCAGGCCGGTGGGTTCGCCATCGGCATCGCGCACCACCACGCCCCCCGGCGGGTTGGGCGTGTCGCGGGTGATACCCGCCAAGCGCAGCGCCAGCGAATTCGCCACGATCATGTGACCACATGTGCGGGTGAGCGCGATGGGATGTTCGGCGCTGGCAGCATCCAGATCGGCGCGGTTGAGATGACGGCCTTCCGGCAGTTCGGCCTCGTTATAGCCGCGTCCGGTGATCCACGTCCCCGGCGGCAGGGCGGCGGCTTTGGCGCGGAACTTGGCGGCAATCGCGGGAATATCCGGCGCGGCGGCGCGGTTGGCGACCACTTGCCGCGTGAGCAGCAAGCCCAGTTTCCAGATATGCACATGGGCATCGTTGAAGCCGGGAATCAGCGTTCGCCCGTCCAGATTCACCCGCTGCGCCCCGCCCGCTGCGGCCAGCGCCGCGCCGCCCAACGCCCGGATGCGCCCATCGTCGCCCACCAGCAGCGCGTTGGTTTGCGGCTGGCGCGGGTTCAGCGTGTGGAAAATGCCATTGGTGAACAAGATCATCGGGGGTACTCGTTTCGCTAAACTGGCCGCACGACTATCCTAGACGCGACTGCTGAATGAGCAGATGGCTGTTGCACATCCCCTTTTCCCCTTTTTCGTTCCCCGTTTTGGGGCGCATCGGAGCGCCAGAAACAGGCTTGGATGACCATGACCAAGCAACCGGACGGGGTGGGGAGAATAGCGGCGATTTTATCCACAACTCACGGGAACACAAAGTGTCGTGGATATGACGGGGGAAAGAATCCGCAGGGGCATGATGCGCCACGCCTCTGCGGGTTGACGTTCGGGGTGCGAACGTGTGTGCCTTACGTTTGCGGCGTGAACAGCTCCATTGGCAGGTTAATCCCCGCGTCGTGGATTCTTTCGAGACAGCGCGGGATCGCGCCGGTGGCAGTGAAATACCCCTGCGCAACCATGCCTTCGTCGCCGGTACGCTGGAAGGTAAAGATATCCTGCGTTTGAATGATGTCGTCCTGCAAACCCACGATTTCGGTCACTTTCGTCACCCGGCGCACACCCCCTTTGGTCATTTGCTGGCTGACAATGATCTGTATGCCCGAAGCGATCTTTTGCCGTATGGCAAACAGGGGCAGCGAGGCGTTGCCCATGTTCATCATGAGTTCGATGCGCTGAAGGGCATCCAAGGGGCTTTCAGCGGTCATAGTCGCCAGTGCGCCATGATGTCCCTGATTGAGCGCCTCCACAAAGGGTAGCGCCTCTACGCCGTTCATCTCGGTCAGAATGATGCGGTCAGGGCGCATACGGGTGGCCGTTTGTACCAGTGTGGAAAGCGTAATCGTGCCTTCGGGGTGGCTGGACTGACGCGGTTCCAACAGCAGTGCGCGGCGGTTCGTCAGGCGGGCCTCGCCGCCCACGTTGATGACGCGCTCATCCGGGTTGGTCATGGCTGCGAGGACGTTGAGAACCGTTGTCTTGCCGGAGTTTGCGCCGCCGGCCACGATAATATTGAGGTGGGCATGGACGCAGGCTTTCAGAAAATCGCGGATGTGGGCGTTCCAACTCTGGTGGTGCAGCAGGTCGTCCGCCGTCAAATCGAACACCGAAAACTTGGAAAGAGTCACGGTGGGGCCAACCGGCGAAATGGGCGGCAGCACGATATTCACCCGCGAACCATCCGGCAGATGACCATCCAGAATCGGGTTTTCGGCGCTCATCTGCTGCCCCATATAGGCCGCGAAATATTGAATCTCGGCCAGCAGTTGTTCATCACTGGCATACGGCGAAGGAACATCCTTCAACTTACGGTCGCTGCGATGATCCACATAGACATGGGCGCTGCCATCCACCATGATTTCGATCACCTGCGGATCGTTCATAAGGGCGGTCAGCGCCGGGAAAAATACAGAAGGCTGTGCGTTGCTCATGGTGCTTCTCCTTCATCGTTCATGACTATTTCGATGACATTTAGAGGCGGGTGAACCGTAGCCTGTCGCATCAGGCTAGGAGTAGGTCGGAAGGTTGGCGGGTATCCTCACTGGATACCCTGTGAGTTGGCCTCGTCTGCGAGTTATGCAAAGTGTAATCTTTAGAGTATAGCTCTTTTTTGCGGATATTTCACCACACTTCTTTATGCTACATAAGCAGCGTTGATGTTACGATAGGTGTAGTTCGCAATAATCCGAAACACCATCACGGATTGCTCGCTTGTGTAAATCCGAAAGGGTTGCTTTGGTACGGAGATGCCTGATCGGATTTTAGAAGCGATCTCCGTCGCATTTGTTCTGGGAATAGGAGTAGATCATGCAACCGGCTCAGACTCAACAAAAACTTCCGCTGTACCGCACCATTCAAGGCCAGTTAATTGTCTGGTTTTTGGTGATGGGCATTATTCCACTGATTATCATCGGGGTGGTGGCCGCCGTCAGCGCCAACAATTCGCTGCGCAGCACCATTACGAACACGCTGACCGGCGTGGCGAACGCCAAGTCTTTGCGGCTGGCGGCCTACCTCGTGGATAGTGGTCATGCGGCGGAGGCTCTGGCCGCCACCACCGGTATTCGTGGCAGCAATAAATTAACCGATCTGGGCGTGGGGATGATTTCGTCCACGCGCTCAAACCCCGACCAGTTGACCGTTTATCAAAATGCGTATGAAGCCGCGCTTTCTTCGATGACTGGGTTCAAAACAGCTTATGCACGCATTGATGAAGTGTTCTTGATAGATCGTAACGGCACGGTTGTGGTATCCACCAACAATGATCTCATCAAAGAAGGCTCGCCGATTAGCCAAGTCGCCAATATTGATTTTGAGGCCGGCCTGAAGGCAACCGCTGTGGGCGACATCACCCTGAGCGTGGACGGTGTGACGCGCATTTTCGTGGTGGTCACGCCGGTGGTTGCGCCGGATGGCCGCGTGATTGGCGTGATCGCCATTCGCAACAATCTGACCGCGATTAACGAAATCATGATGGATAACACCGGTCTGGGCGAAACCGGCGAAACCTATCTGGTGGATATAGAAGACCAATTGATGCGTACCGTCTCTCGCAACACCGGGAGTGCGTACGATCAACCCATCAAGACTTACGCGATGCAGGAGGTTGCAGGGGGTGACGTAACCGGCGTAGGCGAATATACCGACTATCAGGGTGTTCAGGTGCTAGGAAGCTGGTCGGCGGTGGATAATTCCCACTGGGTACTGATCGCCGAACTGGACAGCTCCGAAGCCTTCGCGCCCGTCACCAGCCTTCTGAATGTCATTGTGCTGGTGATTGTGTTGTCGGCGGTCGTGATACTCTTGCTCAGTGCATGGGTGGCGCGCACCTTCTCACGCCCGATCATCAGCATCACCGAAGGCGCTGTAAAGGTGACTGAGGGTGCGCTGGATGTGCAGGTGGATGTGAAAAGCTCGAACGAGTTGGGAACGCTCGCCAACGCCTTCAACCGCATGACCGAAAACCTGCGCCGCATGGTTCAGTCCGAACGCGACACCAAGAACCATCTGGAAACCACACTTTCGCGCTATGCCGCCTTCATCGAGTCGGTCGCGCACGGCAATTTGAGGGACAAGCTGTCCATGAATGGCGGCAGCATGAGTCAGGAAGAAGACGACCTGATCCGGCTCGGTCACAACCTGAACACGATGGTCGAAAACCTGCGTCAGATGACCTCGCAGATTCAGGAAACCGTGTCGGTGCTGTCGTCTACTGCGATGGAAATTCAAGCCTCCACCACCCAGCAAACCGCCGCCGCCACCGAGCAGGATGCCGCCGTGACCGAAACCGTCTCCACCGTCGAGGAAGTGCGCGTCACGGTGCAGCAAACCTCGGAACGCGCCAAGTCGGTCGCGCTGGCCTCGCAGCAGTCCGTGAGTGTGTCGCGCAGCGGGCAAGATACCGTCACCGACACCGTGCGCCGCATGGATACGCTGCGTAAGCAGGTGGACAATATCGCCGAGAACATCCTCATGCTCTCGGAACGCACGCAGCAAATCGGTGAGATTATTGATACGGTGAACGGGCTGGCGGAACAGTCGAAGCTACTGGCGCTGA
>CAIPFY010000324.1 GCA_903864435.1 uncultured Chloroflexota bacterium
ATATGGTTTCTATGCTGATTGATACCGATTGTGGCGTGGATGATGCCGAAGCGATCTTGATGGCGCTGCGCCATGCGGGAACGACGGTAGAGGCCATCACTACCGTGACCGGAAATGTGCATCTTGATCTGGTCAACCGGAATGTGGCGGTGGTGCAGCATGTGGCGGGTACAAACGTGCCGGTCTATGCGGGCGCATCGGAGCCGCTGGTCGAGTCGTGGCAACATGCCGAGAGCTACCACCTGCGCGACGGGCTGGGCGAGTGGGACGAACGCCCGGATGTGCCGTTGCGCCTGCAACCGGAAGCGGCAGCGGTGGCGCTGATTCGGCTGGCGAACGAACACCCGCAGTCCACGCTGGTCGCCCTCGCGCCGCTGACCAATCTCGCGCTGGCGGTGCGGCTCGACCCGACGTTCCCTTCCAAGATCGGGCGGTTGGTGGTGATGGGCGGCGCGGTGAACGCGGTGGGGAATACCGAGCGCGTGGCGACGGAGTTCAACATCGGCGCAGACCCGGAAGCCGCGCACATCGTCTTTACCAGCTTCCCCGCGCTCACGCTGGTGGGCTGGGAGGCGACGTTAGCGCACCCGCTGGCATGGGCGGATTTTGACCGCCTGTGCGCCTTGCCCACGCCGTATGCGGCCTTCTTCCGGGGCATGAACGCCAAGCTATCGGCGGTGTGGCGGCAATTCCCCGAAGCGACGGGACACCTGCTGCCCGACCCGCTGGCGATGGCGGTGGCGCTGGAGCCGTCGCTGATTCAAGACGCGGAGCAGCGGGCGGTGCGGATCGAACTGAACGGGACGCTGACACGCGGGCAAACGGTGGTCAACTACGGACGGCAGGAGTACGGCGCGGTGCAATCGCTGATCGTCAAGCGGGTGGACATGGGCGGCGTGCTGAAGCTGTACGAAACCATGCTCTCCTGAACGCTTCGGACGCGACTCAAAAGAGCCGCCCCACTGTGGAACGGCTCTTTTTGTTTGGCTACAGCCCTTCAAAGTAGGTTTGGATTTTCCGCGCCATGAGTTTACGCCGTTCCACCAAGAACTGAGGGTAATCGGCAACAGTCATCGTTTCGATGCCTTCGGGGATGCAACTCATGGCGAAGTTTGCCCTTAGCTCATCTCTATCCGTGATATTCCCGTAGCGTTGTGTTCCACCTTGAACCTGTTCAAGAATCTGCCGGAAGTAGACCGCTGGTTCTTTGTTGCTGATCTGTATGTTGATTTCCGTCTGAGTGACGGCATAGTTGGCAACCTGATTGTACATACCGCGTGATAAGCCGCTGCGTTTCAGGTAATCACGTGGGAAAAGGTGATGGACATCGGAACGCCATTTGATGAGTTGTTCGACGGTAATATCGCGTGAGAGAAAGCCTAAATCCTTCAGCTTAACCTGTGCTGCCAAAAACACGCGGAAGGCAGGGCTGTTGCTTGACGAAGTATCCAATTCTTGAGGGAGCATTGCTTCCCAATACGAGTCAGAGAGCTGTGTCTCGATAGTGGATTGGGTGTAACTCTCAATCCCTTGTGCGTGAATCTGTCGAATATCGAAATCAATGTTTGATTCAGATGAACCGGAGTACCAACCGCGTAACATGGACATGACAAACCAGCGGCGTACCACTCGTTCGATCTGATTTTGTGGCGCACCCTGTTCGCGTAGGGTGAGATACAGAATGTACGCAAAATTGACCGCATTCAGTCCGCCGATCATCGAAGAATCGAGGAAGCCTGCTGACTCGATAATCATCAAGAAACTCTTGAAATGATTTTCATTCATGAACCGCAGCACGGATTGACGCATTCTATTAAATGTGTCTTCAACAATGCTCGCTTCGTATTGCCGCGTCTCGAAGTTGCGCCCCGATAACAGCGCCACAAGGTCTTGCAGTTTGCCGCGCCTGAAGTGTGAAGTGAAGGTGACGCGGAGCATATCACTGTAGCTAGGGTCATATAGATCACCATTCCCGTTTTTCAGCCATGCCATCTTGGTGAAATAATCGGTACTGGCGAAGGCCGGATCGTTTTTGCGGATGACATCGTAGAAATCAGGTGAGACAGATAGATGACAGAAATAGTCAATGGCTTTACGCAGCATCGAGCCGCCAAACTCATCGTTCACCGCAATCTTAGACATGGCGAAATCCGCTTGGCTGAGGGGGACTCCGGCTGAGTTGACGCGGATGAAAATCTCCGTGACGGTTTCAATATCCAACTGTGGGTCGAGGATAATCATGCCGATGGGGTTATTCACGATTTTGGTGAGCTGGTTCAGACTATCAAACACATCTTTTTGGGATGCAAGTGGGTTGTCTGTACAGTAGTGATTCACGATGGCAAATAAATTGGCTTCCGCGTGAAAAACTTCCGCAATATCCGCAATCCATGCGGAGTCTCTTTGGATGATAGTGTTCGGGACTTCAAATTTTCGTTCAATCGGATGATAGGCGATGCGAATGCGGACGCGCTTGTAGTCTTTGTTGACCACTTCATATCCCAAGAGTGAAGCCATCAGTGCTGTGATGCGTTGTTGCCCATCAATCAGGATGCGTTTGCCGGGGGCAGGTGTACCATCCTTTAAGTTCACATTTGGATTTTGCCACGCGATTAGATACCCAACAGGGTAGCCCCTAAATAGCGAATCGAGCAGGTCGCGTACTTTCGTGGCTTCCCACACGAAAGGGCGTTGAATTTCGGGGATAGCGATTTCGCCGGATTTAATCCAAGTGAGGAGCGTGCCCACCGGATGCTGCGTGACGGAGTATTTTTGTGTACTCATGCGAGTTACTCATTCTAGGACTGTAAGAAAAATAGGCTGAACCTGAATTTTACCGACTATGATGCGATTTGCATAATCTGATTGTTGAAAATTCAGTAGCACTTGGTTCAAAATGGGGAGGAAACAAGAGCGCCGCTGTTATCCCATCAGCGGCGCTCTTGAATTGAATGATCTACTGCGATCTTACCAGCCGCGTTGGGCGATCTTCGCGCCTTCCGGCAGGGCGCTGACGTTGATGCCCACCATCGCCTCGCCCAGCCCCCGGCTGACCTGCGCCAGAATGTCGGGGTCGTTGAAATGGGTGGTGGCCTCCACGATGGCCTTCGCACGCTTGGCGGGGTCGCCACTCTTGAAGATGCCCGAACCCACGAACACGCCGTCCACGCCAAGCTGCATCATCAGC
>CAIPFY010000325.1 GCA_903864435.1 uncultured Chloroflexota bacterium
CGCGGGGTGCTGCTAGGCGGCACGGGTGTTTTGGTGGATGTTGGTGTTACGGGCGTGCTGGAAGGGCGCGGGGTGCTGCTCGGTGGCACGGGTGTTTTGGTGGGTGACGCGGGAACGGGCGTGTTGGAAGGGCGCGGGGTGCTGCTAGGCGGCACGGGTGTTTTGGTGGATGTTGGTGTTACGGGCGTGCTGGAAGGGCGCGGGGTGCTGCTAGGCGGCACGGGCGTTTTGGTGGGTGACGCGGGAACGGGTGTGTTGGACGGACGCGGGGTGCTGCTCGGTGACGCGGGCGTTTTGGTCGGTGACGCGGGAACGGGCGTGTTGGAAGGACGCGAGGTGCTGCTAGGCGGCACGGGCGTGCTGGATGCTTCTACAGGCAGTACGGTAGACGTGGGCGGGGCAGGCGTATCGGTTGAAGGCTCAACCGAGATGCGCGTGGCCTCGCTGTTCGCTTGTGCGGTGGGGTTGCTGATAGTCGCCGCCGGGGTAGGCGTGCTGGTTGCGTTGTTAGAACCTGAAAGAGACAGGATGATCGCAAACGCGATCGCAACAACCAGAACCCCTAAAGCTGCAATAGCCGCAATTAGTTCGTTGCCAATATCGCGTTGCATCAGGCTTCCTTCGCTTCTTGCGTTTCAGACGTAATCGGTAGGGCTACGTGGAAGATGCTGCCGATTTCAGGGCGGGTTTCGACCCACAATCCGCCGCCGTGCGCTTCGGCAAGGGTTTTGGCAAGAGATAGTCCCACCCCGGTGTCTCCCAAACCCTGTACGAGCGGGTTTTCAGCTTTGTATTTTCGAGCAAAAACGCGGGCAAGATCATCTTGGGGAATGCCGCCACCCCGATCTTCGACAGATATGAGGATGCAATCGGTTGCGCGGCTGAGGTTGGCATGTTGCGATAACTGGACATCTTGTCGGTGTGCGCTGATGATGACCGGACTATCCTGCGGGGAGACGATATAGGCATTGTTGAGCAGTTCGCCGATCATTTGAGTGAGCGCGTCACGATCGGCGCGAATTTCGGGCAGATTGTCGTCTAAGCGCAGACGAACTGTAAGCCCTTTTTCACGGAACTGATAGGCAGTGGTGCTGATCGCGTCTTCAATCAGGTTGATGACATCCAGCGATTCCTGGACGAGTACATAGCGACTGCGGTCAATGGCAGCCATGCGGGTGATGTCGTCTAGTTGCAGCGCCATGCGGCTGATATTGGCCGCTACCCGCTGAAGGAACTTGCGCTGCATTTCGCCAAGAATGCCCGCTGATTCGTCCATGAGCAAATCAATATAGCCAATGACCGAGGTGATGGGTGTGCGAAGCTCCTGCACCATTCCCAAAATGAGTTCTGGATCATAGTTCTGATAGTGCGTTTCCACGTTGGCGGCCTGCGCCTGACTGCGCAGATTGAGGGCATCCATTTGATTTTGCGTGGTGGCGAGTTGTCCCTGTACGCTGGTGAGTTCTTGTTCCAGTTGGCTGCGTTGCGCAGAAAGGTCTTCAATCATACGAGTGAGCGAACCCACGCCTTTTTCACCCATATCTTGCAGGCGACTGCGATCACCATCCGTTCGCGCCAGCAGCAAATCGCGCTCGGTGGTGAGCGCCTGTTTTTCGGCCTGCAATCTGTTTTGCTCGGCGGTCAGGTTGCTTTTTTCGGCTTGCGTCTGTTGCAACTCTTGACGGAGTTTAGCCAAGTCCTGATGTGATTCGTCCAGTTCCATTTGATAAGCGGACGCTTCAGCCATCAGCCGCGCCCGATGCTGTTTCAGGGCGTCCTGCTTGGCAAAGAGCATGTCGCGCTCCGCTCGAAGCTGATCGCGTTCTTTGAGCAGGGCTTCGCGGTCAGAACTGATGTTGCGGATTTCAGTCTCAATAGCCTGCATCCGGGTGGCGCGTTCTTTTTCGGCATTCGCACTGTTGGATACCTGCGAACGTTCATTGAGCAGCGCGTCGCGTTCCAGCAGGGCCGAGTCCAGTTGGCTTTGAAGGTCGAAACGCTGCTGGGTGAGGTGCTGGATAAGCTGCGTTAATCCCGCCGGGCCGTTTTCGATGCCAAACGTGCGCAACTGATTTTCGATGTCATTCAGGCGTGCTTCGAGCTGGTTGCGTTCGTCTTCCAGATGAGCGCGTTCCTGATCCATGTGGACGACAACCGCATTGGGGGATGTGATTAGTGTTCCTGCGCGTAGTTCGCTCAATTGAACTTGCAGGCTGTCGCGCTGGTTCAGCAGGTCGTCTTTTTCGCGGCGGAGCGATTCGATCATTGAACGATAAATATTGTCATTGCGCGTGGCAGTTGCACCAGCCAGTGCGGTTTCTGCCTGTTGCAAGCGTGCTTGGAGGTTTTCGCGTTCTTCGCGCAACTTCTGGTGATCGTCCGTGAGGGCAAGAATGCGCTGCGAAACGGATAACCCTTCTTGTGTATCCCCCAGTGCGATCGTGACCCGCCCTCGTTCGGAATCGAGATCGGTTTTTAGCTTTGCAACCTGTGTGCTGAGGCTGCTGATTTGATCCCGCGCCGCCTGCAAGTTCGCTTGCATTTCCTGACGGGCAGCGAGGACTCTGTTGTCGGTGACGGTATCCATCGGCACGCCCTGAACAAGGGCTTCGATGGCGCGTTCTTCGGCTTGAAAGCGCGAGTCCCGTGCAGCGTAGCTGAGCGCCAGTAGATTCCCGGAAATAACACCGACGCCTTTTAGCAGTTCGCGTTCGGATTCTTCGAGTTCACGACCGGAATAGGGATTGCCGACCATCAAGACTGCAATTAACTCTTTGCCACTCATCAACGGCTGGAAATAGGTGGAGCCAAAATGCTCGATGTCCAAGCGGTTGTATAAGTCGCGCAGTTCGTCCATGTTGCGATCGGCATACAGGGGGCGCTGTAGGCGGCGTTCAATCGCGTTCACCAGCGTGGGCTGGTTGTCGAGGTTAAGCGCCATACCCGACAGGGGACGCTGTTGCTCACGATCATAGGCCGCAGTCACATCGGCATAGTTCGCGTCCTGCAAATTGAGCAGAGCGCCCACTTCTGCTTTGAGGACTTCAATCCCTGACTGCACAATCCGGTCTGGGATGGTGGAAGGAGACGCCTCCTCTAAGATAAGCCCTAGCGTTTTGAGCAGTTGAATGGAGTCCCGCTGAATAGGGGAAACCTGCGGGAGCGTATTGGGGGCAGAAACCGGGTGTGGTTCGGCAATGGGCGTGCTGGATTGTGTGAAAGTGCCATTGCCAGCCATGCTGCTTGCGATTCGCAAATCCACCTGCCAATGCGACAGCACCATGCGGTACATAATCAATGGTAATAAGGCCATAGCCGCAAGCAGCGATAGGCGGATGGCTCCGGCATCGTTTCCGATGATGTTGGCCTGTGTGATTTGCAGGAGGGTTCCCGCATATCCCATGATGGGTAGCATAAAGAACAGTAATTTGAGGGGGGCATCCGGTGTGAAGCGGAATAGGGCAAGTGACAGCAGCAAGCCCATGAGCGATAGCGCAAGCCCCACAAATGTCCATACGGTTCCAAGCGGTGTGAGGTTGAAGTTGCTCTGGTCTGCCGCGCCTGCCCACTGTACCCCCGAAACCAGATAGCCACTTGCCAGCAGCACGGCCTCGGTCACCA
>CAIPFY010000326.1 GCA_903864435.1 uncultured Chloroflexota bacterium
GCCACCATCGGGGCCGTTAGGTTGCTGCCCAGTAGCGTGAACTGATAGTTACCCGAGTCGATCACGAAGTTCAGCCCGTCCACATGCGCACCGTTGGACTGCGCCATGACCAGACCGCCCTCGTCCACCAGTTGAGTGATAGCCGACACGCCGGGGAAGGTGGCGGTAATCACGCCGGTTGTTTCCGCCGGAATGCTGACGGCTACCGTGTCGCCGGGGCGATCGGTACTCAGCGGGAGCGACACTTCCTGATTCAACTGGAGCGCGGGAGCCGTGACCAGTTGCGTCAGGCCGCTTTGCGTCAGTTCGGGCAGCGACACCACACGCATGCTGGCATTCGCCACCCCTAGCAGGCGCTCCACATGCAACGTATGGGAACCACTGTTGGGGGCAATGTTCAACTGAAGTCCGTGCAAACGCGGGTCAGCTGCCGTAAACACCGCACTACCGCTACCATCGGTTAGCGTAACCGCCGCGCCGCTGAAATCCAGCGCAATCGTGCCGGTGGTATCCGGGGGCAGGGTGATGACCACATCAATCGCCGGAGACGCATCGTTGAGCGTAATCAGATCATTGGCATTCTGAGCCATCGCGGGCAGTGCCGACACCAGTGCCAGCAGAACCACGACAAAGAGAGCTAGGCGCTTCATACAAGAGTCCTTTCCTGAACCGAGTTTGAAAAATTGGGGTCGCTTCGACCTGCGTAGGGGAAGAACGGTGCTGCCGACAGTGATTAGCGGCTTGACCGGCTGGACTGCTGGACGGGTTGCTGCACGATCACCTGCGACAGCGCAGACATCTGAGAAGAACCCTGCTGCT
Source organism: uncultured Chloroflexota bacterium (assembly GCA_903864435.1). Taxonomy (GTDB): domain Bacteria; phylum Chloroflexota; class Anaerolineae; order Aggregatilineales; family Phototrophicaceae; genus CFX2. The sequence continues at coordinate 820 of CAIPFY010000326.1, forward strand.
GCACAATCACCGGCGCGGGTGCGGCCATCTGCGCCGGAACCGGCGGCTGGATCGCCATCACGTTACCCTGTGTGGACGACCGGTAGCTGACCATCTGATTAGCCGTCTGCGGTTGGCGCAGAACGATCACGCTAGGTGCCGACTTCTGGATGAACAGCGTGGGTGCTGCTGTTTGCGGCATGGCTGTCGCAACGGCAGATTCTGCGGAAGGGGTCAACGTCAGCGCGATCATGCGTGTATCGAGCATCGCCAGATTCTGGGCGCCGACGAAAAGAGCTATTGTTGCACTGGTTGCCATTGCGCTGCGGACGAAGAGCTTCCGTGCGCGATCTGTATTTGCCATGTTGAGTATCTCCACTGAACTACCGCTACGGTCTTACCATACGACAGTCCGGGGGCGCTTGTTTAAACGCCCACTCAACATCACCTTAAATGCGACTTAAATGTGAAACTGAATTGAAAATACACTTCAGATATCTTCCATCGGGAATAGATCACGCACAGGGATGCTGAAGTCGGGCAGATCATGCGCATCGCGATCCTGTGATGGTTGAATCCGGTTGAATAAGGCATCTCCTAGGTGATCTGTTCTTCAACCCGATTTGATGCCTTACTCCTAAAATACCCACCCTCCAAAGGTTGCGTGGCAATTCTGTTAGCCTTTGTTGGCGGCTTCGAGGGTGCGAATATAGGCGATGATCGCCAGAATCTGGTCGTCGGCCAGCGCCGGATTCCCACCCTTCGGAGGCATATCAATGCCGGTGGTATTGAGCGGATCCCACATGGGGCGGCCTTTCTTGACGAACTCCAACAACTCCTGATCGGTCAAGCCCCTCGCAAACTCGCTCGTCACCAAGTCCTTGCCCAGATTCGGCAATCCACGCGCATCCGGCCCGTGACAGGCCGAACACAGCATAAACCCTTCTTGTCCTTGTGCAACGAGCGCGGGATCGTAGGCGGCGGTCTGCGGGGCAGGGGCGGCGGCGGCGCCCGATTGTGCGCGGAGGGTGCGAATGTAAGCCACGATCGCCTGTAAATCTTCGGTGCTGATGGCTGGATTACCGCCTTTGGGGGGCATATCAATGCCGGTGGTGTTGAGTGGATCCCACAAAGGCCGTCCTGTGGTGATGAACTGGACGAACTCATCATCCGTCAAACCGCCGACAAATTCGCTGGCGATCAAGTCTTTGCCGAGGTTGGGCAGACCATGTGCGTCTGGCCCGTGACAGGCCGAACAGGTCATGAATAATTCCTGCCCTCTGGCGACCAGCGCGGGATCATAAGCGGCGGTCTGCGGGGCGGCGGCGTTACTCGATGCGGGAGCTGTGGTGGGGGCAATCGCTACTTCTGCTGTCGGCGGAAGGCTGGTCGGAATGGCCGTCGGCGCAGTCGTGGACGCGGGCGTGCTGGTCATCTCGACCTGCGCGACTTCGGCGGCGGCCTCTACCGTCTGCGGATGCGAAACTTCCTGCATCTTGGCGAGGATCAGCACGCAGATGATGAAAGTGACGATGAAGATGAACGAAACCAGCGTCGAGTTGACGGTGTTGCTGGCGCGGGGGTGATGATCGGACATAGCATTCTCTCCTGAAAATGTTTCGCATAGGTCGCTGTTCGGGCGGGTGATTGGCTACGATGCGGCTACCTGTTGACTAAAAACCTGTTCAGACTGGCGACCATCGGGCAGAGTGACGGTTACGGTGACATTCCAATCGCCCGCCATTGACCATTGCAGCGGGATGCGATACTGACCGTTTTCGGCGGTGGTGGCTGCGCCCTTCACGGGCATCATGCCGTCGTGCGCCATGTTCGCGATGATCGCCACTTGTGCATCGTTCACGGGTACGCCTTGTGCGTCGGTGACGGTGATGGTCACGAACGACGCGCCCATGACGATGGGCGTGGTGTCCGGCGCGTAGGCGATGGTGACAGACGGCTGTGCATCGGCGCTGTGGTTGATGATGCTGTCGCTAGAAACCGCGTCCACGAAATAGGTGAAGTCCTGCGTAATCGTCCCGCCATCCTTGAGGGTGGCGGTCACGGTGACAATCCATCCGCCGCCCATCTCCCACGCGAACGGGAGGCGATATTCGCCGTTAGTGCTTTCGCTGCTCTCACGGTCAATCGGGGTCATACCCTCGTGATCCATATCACCGTGCAGGTGGATGGTCGCGCCGTCTACAGGTGCGCCGCTGGCATCGTGCAGCGTGGCGATGAAGGTAGCATCCCCCACCGCCAGCGGTTGCGGGTCGACGCTGGCGGACAGCGTGACTTCCGGCGTGGCGGCGGGTGGCGTGGCAGCCTGTCCGCAGGCGGTCAGCAGCAGCGCAAGGACGATCAGGCCAAAGAATGTTTTCATGACCGCGCCTCCCGGTAGGTGAACTTCTCCTGACGTGAGAAGGTGGTTGCTGCTGCCAGCAACGGCAGGACAATCCACAACAACAGGCCGACGAGTAGCAGGGGCAGCAGCAGCGCACCGAACTGGTCGGTGGCATACAGGCCGGCTGGCCCCAGCACTTCGAGGTTGGCTTGAATCGAGAGGATGGAGGCGATCTTGAACATTTGCAGCGGGTTGATGGCGGTGACGAAGAACACGCCTTCAATCGGGAATTTCATGGTGACGGATGTTCCCATAATACCCAGATCACCGATGAACACTAGGAACAGCCACAGGAACAGCGCCCCGCCGAGCGCAGTGGTGGTCTTTTTCGCCACACTGGAGAGCAGGAAGCCCAAGCTGAGCATGGCGAGCGCCAACAGGTAGGCGAGCAGGACTGTCATCAGGTAACTACCGGTTTCCTGCGCCACGCCTTGCAGTGCCAGCGCGAGTCCGGCAGCGCCGAAGCCGAGCGTGAGCGTGGCTAACAGCGCCCCCGCCAGCCCGAAATACTTGCCGAGCAGCACTTCCACGCGGCTAACGGGCTGCGAGAGCAAATAGGTGAGCGCACCGGTTTCGCGGTCGCTGGCGAGGTTAGCTGACCCCAGCGTGAGGCCGATCAGCGGGACAAATAGCAGCACGAGGTTGACCAGACTGGCCGCCGTGCGCGTGTAGCTCAGGGCGTGGGTGAACGTTCCGGTGGGGCGCACCATCGTGGAGAGCGCCAGTGCGATTCCGGCGAAAGCAACGGTGAACACCACGAACCAGCGGTTTCGCAGCGCGTCGCGCAGTTCTTTGGCAGTGATTGCCTGTACGGTGGCTAGGTCAATCATGGTTTTCCTCTTTCAACGCGAGATCGCCATCCAGCAGATCGAAGTCCTCGATGGGGATATTGGCGAGTTCTAATGAGCGCAGCGGGGCGATCTTCCCGCCCAGATTCACCTGCACGTAGACGCTTCTGCCGTTGGGCATGATCGCGTAGCCCTGCGATTCCAGTACCTTGAGTGTGTTCTCTTTGTGGTGCGCCGGAACCCAGATGCGTAACCAGCGGTGCAATCCCAGTTTGGTAGCCAGTTCGTGTGGCGGGCATTCCAGCGACAGCCGCCCATCGGAGAGCACCAGCACGCGACTGCCGAGCGCGATCACTTCATCCAAGCGGTGTGACGAGAACACGATGGTTTTGCCGGACTGGTTCAACTGCTGAATGGTGTGTATGAAATCGCGCTGCGCCTTCACATCCAGATTGGCGGTGGGTTCATCCAGCACCAATACGGGCGGGTCGGCCAGCAGCGCGACAGCCAGCGCGAGGCGCTGCTTCATTCCGCCGGAGAGCATATTCACGCGCTTGGCGCAGTGTTCCACCAGCGCGACTTGCTCCAGCACGGCGTTCGCACGCCCGGAGTCGGTTTTCTTCAGCCGCGCATAGAAATGCAGTGTCTCCAGCACGGACATATCGTAAAAGACCGTCTCCTGCGGCACGTAGCCGATGGCGGCGCGGGCGGCCTTGCCCTGCGTATGCACATCAATCCCGTTGATCGTCAGGTGGCCTTCAAAGCCCTGCACACCCAGCAGGCAACGCAGCGTGGTGGTCTTGCCTGCGCCGTTCGCGCCCCACAGCGCCACCGCTTCCCCGGCTGTGATTGTGAAAGAGACGTTATCCAGCGCGGTGACGCGCCCATAGCGTTTGGTCAGGTTGGTTGCGGTAATCATGATGCTCCTCTTATGCTCGTGTGCCACTTGGAACTGCATCCGGCGTGATCTGCGGGTGGCGGTTACCGCGTAGCGTGAGGGCGCAGATGCCCGCACCGAGTCCAAACAGCAGCAGTGTGACGGCGATGAACGGCAGCGAAACGGGCTGGGCGGGCATGGCGGCGACGATGGGCAGGCTGTACTGCATCCTCGGCGCTTCGTCTACCACTTTGGGGGACGGGCGCAGCGAGGGGAAAGCGAACCCCGCAAAATCAATGGCGATACTGGCGGGGCTGAAGGCGAACATCCTCAGAGCCGGATTGCTGTCGGTCAGGCTCTCAAACAGCTTTTCTGCGCGGAAAGGCATATCGCCCACACCGTCCCCGTCGCGGTCATAGCCGACGTAATTGCTCCAGTAGTTGCCGATGCTGTCCTTGCTCCACAGGTTGCCCAGCAGATCGCCGCGCCCCTGTACCGCTACCTGCTCAAAGTTTTCGAGGAAGATGTTGTTCTGGAAGATGTTGCGCTTGACGGAAGGTAGCCCCACCAAGCCGACATCGTTGTAAGCGATGAAGTTCTGGCTGAAGATGTTGTAAACATCCGCCAGCGACGGGGAGTTGTCGAGGTAAATAGCCGCCATATTCCCGACGAAAATATTGTTCGAGACCTGTGCGTGATCCATGTCCTTGAGGGCGACACCGTAGCCGCTGGCTCCCCGGTTGTTGCTGTAGCGGTTGCCCGTCATCACGAGGTTGGCGGAATACATCATGTACGCGCCTACCGCATTGTCCTCAATAATGTTGTCCAGCACGGTGGCGTTCTCGTTGTACATGAAGTGCAGGCCGTAGCGGTTTTTGTGGATGTGGTTGTCGCGTATGGTGATGTTATCGGCATACCAGATCAGCGTGTCGCGCCCAGTGGTGATTTCGTTGCCAATGATCTGCACATGGTTGCTGTACCACACGCGGATGCCATCCCCGCGAACACTTTCCTCCAGCGGTTTGCCGTGAATGATGTTGTTGCGGGCGATGCCGCCATCCGCATCCGCGAAATAGATGCCGAACATCACATCATCCAGCAGGTTATCGCTCACCGTCACATTTTCGCCCTCTACGACGATTCCTGTGTCCTCATGCGTCAAGCTTTGCCCGCTGTGGCGCACGACGAACCCGCTGAAAACCACATTCGAAGCATTAATCAGCACCAGACTGCCGCTGCCCTGACCATCTATCGCAGGCTGGTCAACGCCGATCAGCGAAACGGTCTTATCCACTACCAGCAAGGCGGGATATACGCCGCCATGCACTTCAATTACATCACCCGTCTGGGCGGCGGCGAGGGCGGCGCTGATCGTGATATAGTCGCCATCAGGGGCGACGATCAACGTACTGCTGGCGGCGGCGGGCGTGAACAGCGTCCCCATCAACAGGAGCGAGAGCAGGACGAACAGGGTGCGGTGATGTAGGGTGTGCAGCAGCGTATTCATCTTCAGATTACCCTTGAGACTGCTGTCTTGAACTGAACCATTTGTAAGCGAGGGCGATCACGATCAGCAGGCTACCCGCCACGACGATGTACCAACCGGTATCCACATAGGCTATCGTTTTGAACTGTCCGATTACGCCTTCGCCGAGGATGGGCGGAATGAAGGGACGGATTGCGCTGGAAAGCGGCGCATACGGGTCAAGGTTTAGCCCGTAGTTCGCCATCCAGAAGGCCAGATCACCGAGGTAGATGAACGGGAACAGCAGCGCGGGTAGCGTGAGCAACCATGACCGGCGCCCCCGCCAGAAGACCGCGACGACCAGCATGACGATCATGAGGATGACCGCCGGAATAGCGATGGAGCGTTCAAACTTGGCGGCATCGTACAGTGATTGCATACCGATGTAGTGATTGAGTTCGTCAATTTCGCGCACTTCGTCCAACTGGGGGTCTTCATCTCCTGTCATGACGTTGACAAAGACGCGCAGGCGCAGCCCGCCCGGATACTGCGGTGCTTCGAGTACCAGCCCCCAGTAGGGCAGTGCCATAGAAACCACCAGCAACACCGCTGCTGTCAGCAGCATGATCGAGGGCAGAGCATTCATCCAGCGGGCGAGGGGGGCGCTGTTGGATGGGACGAGTTTATCGGCGTTGGACGGGGAGATCACATTCGTAACCATAATCAACCTCTGACGCATGTTGAGCGAAGGGAGAGGGAGGGGTGACAGAGGCTTGCGCCCCCGTCACCCCCATTGGGATTAGTCGGGCTTAATCATCAGATAGCCCATCATTTCAAGGTGGAGCGCGGAGCAGAATTCCGTGCAGTAGAAGCTGAACACACCGGAGCGCGTGGCATCAAATTCAAAGTTGATCGATTCACCCGGCTCGATGCTCAGGTTGATGTTGTAGAACGGGAGCGCGAAGCCGTGCGTGGCATCACGGGCGCGTTCAACGCTGGTGATCGTCCATGTCACATGGTCGCCCTTCTGAATTTCGACGTGTTCCGGGGTCATGTGGCTGCGGACAACCGTCATCCGCACTATAACGTTGTTCCCGTCACGGGTGACACCTTCCGTACCCTGTGTGACCGCATTCGGGTCTACCGACTGCGTGGTGGGGTTCCAGCCGACTTCGGGGTAGACATCCCACGCATGGAGTTTGTCGGCCTTGATGATCTGCGCGTAGTGCGGTTCTGCGCCGGTGATGGGCATATCGTACAGGATTTGCGTCTGATCGCCGGGGCGCGAGATGTCAATCAACTGGAGGTTCTGCGGCAGCAGCGGCCCGGTGCTGAGGAAGCGGTCTACCGACCACTTGTTGAGTGCGACGAGGAAGCGCCCATCAGGTGAGGCCGTATCCCCTTCGGCAGCCGCCAGATGACCGACGTTGTACTGCACTGGAGTCTTGTTGATGAGCTTCCAACCGTCCTGCGGGCGATAGCCTTCCGCACCGATGCTCCAACGGGCGACGGCGCTGTCGAGGAACAGGCTGGTATAGGCATAACCCTGATCGTCGAACACCGTATGCAACGGGCCGAGGCCGAGTTCAACCTGTGTTTCGAGTACGCTTTCCAGCGCCAGAACCGGTACGCCGAAGGTGTCCGTTTCGCTCGTCCCGGCGGCAATCGCGTCCTGAATCTTCTGGAAGCTGTAAACCGACACATGCGGATCGAGCTTGCCGCCGACCATGATGAAGTCACCATGCGGCGCTACATCTGCACCATGCGGGCTGCGGGGTTCGGGAGCAAGGTACAGCAGATTATTCTGGATCGAGGTCGCCAGCGGGATGACCATGAAGCCGTTCACATCCACCGCGCCACCAGCCTTAAAGACAGCTTCAGCGGCCTTGATGTTGATGATGTGCAGATAGTCGACCGCACCCTTGCTCACACCGGCCTCAAAGGGCGGGTTGCCTTCTTCGATGCCGCCCGTCGCCATTTCAGCGTTGAACGAGTTGCAGAAAATCCAGCCTTCCGAGACGCTCTTGCCCGAGTCGCACAAATCCTGCCAGTAGGGCGGGAGCTGCATGGCGAACGACTGATCCATGTCAATCCGCCCCGTATCACGGTTGAACTTCCAGAAGGTAATCATGCCGCTGTACGAAGTCTGGTAGTCAGAGATCGGGGCATATTCGCCGCCCATCGGCAAACCGTACTGGCCGCCTTCCACAATGTATTCCGTGTTGGGGGTGACGAATGTGCCACCATGATCGTTCAAGAAGGCGGGGTTATGGACGATCTGCTTGGTTTCAAAGTCGCGCAGATCAATCACTGCCACGCGGCCACTGGATTTGTCACCAATGAACAGCCATTGACCATCATAATCGCCAGCGGTTTCGCTCAGCGCCGGGTGGTGCGTATCGCCCCACAGGATCGGCTGGCCGTCAATGTAGCCTTGCTTGAGTACCGAGTTGTTATCTGCGCCGTAGCCGTAGCCCTGCCAGGATTCGGGCGTGAATACTGATATCAGCCGCAGCAGGCGCATGGAGGGCAGGCCAATCGCTAACACCTGACCGGCCTGACCCGACGAAGCGAACATGACATACTCATCCATCATGCCGCTGGGCGTGTAGGTCATGACCGCCGCACGCAGGTCGGCTTCGGTCAGGCCGCGCTGTTCGGCAATCGTTTGCCAATCGCTGGTATCACCGCTCTGGGCGCTGGTAATCGCTTTGGGGGCGAGCACCAGAGTCAACGCGGATACTACGACAAGGACAACTGCCACGAGAAAAATTTTTGAGGACAATCGTCGAGAAAACATCATTTGCTTTGCCTCCCAATCACTCGAAAATAGACAATCGTGCATCTATGAGCAGCACGTTACTCTATTCATAATTGAGCGAAAGGGAGGAAACAGATGTGACCCAAGTCACAAGGGGTATCAGAGATACGTGGCAGGTTAGCGGGTTTCTTGAAACGCGATCCGGCGCAGCGTGTTGAGATCACAGATGATGATGCTCTCACGGGTCATTTGCACCAGTCCGTCCTCCTCGAAATGTTTGAAGGTGCGGTATACCACTTCGCGGGCTGTTCCGACCATATCGGCAAATTCCTGTTGCGAGAGCAGGCGATCAAACAGGATGCCCTCCGCAGCGAGATGGCCTTCGCTCTCGGCGCGGGCGACCAGCACCATCGCCAACCGCGAGGTCACATCGCGGAAGGCCAAATCATGCACCAGCGTGACGAACTGCTTCAACCGTTCGGTCAGCAGGCGCAGAAAAATCTCCTGAAAATCGGAATGCTCGTCCATCAACGATTGCAGTACATCCGGGGGGAGCATGACGGCGCTGACGGGAGTGATGGTGGTGGCGGTATAGGGGCTGGTGGCACCTGTTGGTAGTGACTCTGCACCTAAGCAATCGCCTGCGGTTGGCAGAGCCAGAATTTGACATTTGTCTTTAGACTGTCGGTAGAGTTTCACCTGCCCGGATTGCAGAATATAGAGAGCCGTCGGAGGATCGCCCTGCTGGTAAAGATCAACATGCGCAGGATGTTGTACGAGCACGGCTTTCTCGGCGATGCTGCGCTGGGTGCGCGGGCTGAGCAATCCGAATAACCGGATTTTGGTGAGCAGTTCTGCGGTGATAACCATAAGATTGCAACCGGTTTCTTGACTTTTGATATGAGCATAGAGCGATTGGTAACAGGTTGAATGTGACTCAAATCACGTTTGAGATGGGTCTAGCGGGATTCAGCCGCACAGGGTGGCAGGAGCGCGTCCGGGTTCAGGATGATGATATGACCGCTGGTGTTATGCACAACGCCTTCTTTTTCCAGCAGGCTGAGATGGCGTGTGACCACTTCGCGCACTGTGCCAGAGAGGGATGCCAGCTTTTCGTGAGTCAAATCCACCACAGGCGGTTGTACGCTGCGGTTGATGTAGGTCAGCAGGCAATCGTTGATGCGATCTGCAACTGTCCATGAGCCTAGCACTTCGCTGACGCGGGCGAGGTGTTCCAACCGCTGACTGTAAATGTGCAGGAGCACCTTGACCAGATTCGGGTCGTTTTCACCCATCTGCCCGACGGCCTGTTCCGGCAAAATGAACAGCGTGACTTCGGTGAGCGCCTGCGCGGTGGCGGGGTTGTGATCCATATCGAACAACGAGCAACCGCCGAAGCATTTGCCCCTGTCCATCAGGCATAGTCCCTGTATGCGTCCATTTAAAGACTGTTTGATGATCTTCACACGACCGGAGAACACGAACCACATCGCTCCTGATTTGTCACCTTCCATGAAGATGATCTGACCGGGCGCAAAATGACGGCGCACCATGAGCGCAGCCACACTGCTCACCTGCGCGTCTGGCAGGGAATGGAAGGCGGGTATTTCGCGGAGGTCGCTGGTTCTTACAGGGGCGCGATCGACCATAGTGTGTACATTAATTTCTTAAATCTTTAAATTATAACCAAGTATATCTCGAAATCGGTAGTGTGTTTGATTTATCGCCTCCAAACTGAGCTACTGAGACTATCTGCTATGCAAGGCAACAGCAATACTCAGTGACACGTCACTGCGATTGAGTGATATGTCACACGTGGCGTATGGGCTGTTGAAAGAACACTTGACGTGTCAGTACCCGAAAAAACGAGAGCCGCAAGCGTCTGCACATCCATGTAGGCGATCTGTATCCACACTACGAGGCATTTCACCAGTCTGACGAGACTGTGGAACGATATTATCGTCGCTTGTAAGCGAGTTTCCAGTGCATCCACCACAACCTCGCTTCTTCTATTATCGTCCGAAGCATCCTTCGACGCAGATAATGACGTTGGTATCGCATAAGACGCTAACGTTCGTCGTCATAGTAATCCTCACGGCTGAGGAGCTTCAGCCCTTCTGACCAACCACCCACCTGTAGCGGTTCGAGTTCCAAGCGCCGCCTGATGACGCGGGGCTGCCACAGGTTGCTGGCGCAGTTCTTCACGCAGCGCCCTGCGAATAAGGTTCTGAAGTTCTTCCACCGTCAGGTCGGTGATCCGAGTTTGGTTGGTCAGCATCATTCGGCGCGGTTTCTTCGCCTGTGGCTTATCAAAATAGGGGCGGGGGATCATCCGGGTGGATGTGTTCCAGATACGATCCAGTTTCGCCGCGCACGGACTAATCGGGGTTGATTCATTTTCAGGCGGCTAATCGTCGCTCTGCCAATCGGTGTTTTCCCCAAAATACGCAGGCCATTGTCAATCCACTCAAAATGATCTTGCCAATATTGAATGCGAGGATTGAACAGTGCGACCTCGGTGCCTGTTAAGAAATCAAGCGCAGTTGTCGCAACAGATTTACTCAGGTTACAACTTGAGCAAGCAAGACAGAGATTATCGGAATCATCACCGCCTGAAGGATCAATATGCTCAATGTGCATAGGCTGTCCGGTATTGTATTCACAGGTGCGGCAATATTCACAGCACCCTCCAGCACGGTCATAAACGATTTGTTTCGTTGCTCTCCATGATCGTTTATTCACGAGCCGTCATGTCTTTCGGTGTGACTGTATAACCCCGGTTGGTCAAAATAGCAGAAGCCTCGGATTTGCGAACCATCAACCGTTGTCCACGTTCCACAAGACGTTCGAGATCGGCGTGTTCTTCGGCAGATAGGCTGCCCATCGTGTTTTTGTCCATCAAGACCTGCATCTGATCTTGGAGATGTTCCGGCATCTGCTCGCGGGCAATCGTCCAGAGTGCATCGTCCGACAGATTTTTGAGGGCTTCGAGTTCCGCTTCTTCCTCAGGGGGTAAAGCGGGCAGGGGGGTGGATAAGGTGCGTAGGTAGTCAATCATGACCTGATCCACCGGTTGCGCGGTTTCTTCGGCTACGCGCCGCGCACGGGCGTAGATGTCTTCCGGGACGGTCAGTAGATAATGACTCATCAGTGTTATTCGGCTGGAAACCCCTACTTTCAGGTACGGGGATGAAAGCCGAAACTCCTTTTTTGGGGTTAAGTGGACGATAATCCCCGAAGGGAGGGAGAGATTTAAGTTACCTATGGCCTCTCCCGTACCTGCCCCCCTTGCGGGGGTAAGTTCACCTTGACAATGTGAGTAGCCCGTACTATCCCAACCGCACACTGATTTAGACCTTCAATCTGTTTAATGCGTAGGTTCTAGTGCTACGGGTTGGTGAAGTACCCGTAGGTAGGTCTTGAACTGCTACTACTAACGTAGCCCCGTCAGCCTTTCGGCTGGTGGCTGAGTCGGGTCAACCTAGCTTGTATTCCTACAAGCCCCTAGCTTTAGCTAAGGGGTCGTTGACGGTGCTGCACCTTACCAAGCTCAAGGCTTGAAATTGTGTGTCTCAAAACGATTATAGCATCGGCATTTCCCGATCACTTCACGTAACGGATTACATGCTACAGCCCGGATCACTTCACGTAACGGCGGATTACGTGCTACGGCCCGGATAGCGCACTCAACCATAACGCAGCCGCAGCCGGGACTTTCGCTGAAGGGCATCCACCGGACGGGCATAGCGCAGCGTTGTGGCGGCCTGCTGGTGTCCAGCCTGCGCCTGCACATCCGCCAGTGGCGCACCGGTGGTGAGGGCTTCCGTGATGAATGTCCGTCGCGCCGTATGCGGTGAGAACTCGATTCCGGTGGCCTGCTCGGTGGCCTTGACCAC
>CAIPFY010000327.1 GCA_903864435.1 uncultured Chloroflexota bacterium
AGGCTGCGGTGCGCTGCAAACCGTCCTCGCCGTGCCGCGAGCTGAACCACGCGCCGCGCCCTTCGTGTTCCAGATGCACGAACGGGGCAGACGTGCCAAAGGGCGTATCCAGCACCCGCCGTTCGCCCACGCGGGCATGGTCAGCCAGCTTGAGATGATAGGCAGCCGTGCCGCCGAAGATGACAATGCTCATATCTGCTCCTGTCCGTTTTTCAACCCTCATCCCCATTTTCAGGGGTAGGTTTTTACGCATTAGATCGGGACGGCACATAGGCCGTCCCGCCTTTGTTTTCGTTTCCGTCCCCTTAGACGACAAAAATCTTAGGGTGAGGGCTTGCCAAACAAATCCGCCCCACGATTTCATGGGGCGGATTGTAGAAAGCAGATGCGGAGTGCGCTACGTTCCGGTGGGCTTGATCGTCAGGATGTAGCCGCCGCTGGTGTACCCACTCGCGTCACCGTCGCGGATGACCACGATCTGATACTCGCCGTCAGTAGGCATCACATAGTTGGTGATGACCGCCGAGTCCTGACTCGCGCCGTAATAGGCCGAGTTGACGGGCTGCCCGTTGGCATCGCGGATTTCGAGGCGCGGGATGAGCGTGCCACCCGTGCGCTGTACCGTGATGTCAATCACCACGCCCTTCTTGGCGCTGTACGTCCACGTATCCGCCCAGCGAGTATCCGTGATCTGGCCTTCGGCGGGCGTTCCGTCTACTACCGCGCCGGTTGCCCCGCGCAGCGCCTCACTCTCCCCGCCCGACCCGTTCAGCGTGACCGTGAGCGAATAGCCGCCGCTGCTGGCTCCGGTCTGGTCGCTCTGGCGGCTCACGCGCACGGTGTAGTTGCCCGGCCCCGGCAATTGATAGCGTTCGAGGGTGGCGCTGTCCCCTTTGCGGTTGGTGTAGCCGGTGCTGATCGGCTGACCGCTGCCGCCGAGCAGCGTCACGACAGGCTGCAACGTGCCGCCCGTGCGTACCGCCTCAATCGTTAGCACGTCGCTAGAGGTCGTGCTGAACGTCCAGTCCTCGTACCAGCGTGCCCCCACATCGCCCGTGACGGCGGTGCCATAAGTGATCGCACCCATCACGCCAGACAGCGCCGGATTATCCTCGCCATAGCCGAGCGTCGTCACCAGCAGGTCGTAAGTGCCTTCGGTGTCGCCGCTGAACCCACTCTGGCGGGTGACGGCAATCGTGTAATCGCCCGCCGAGGGCAGGTTAGCGTAGTCAATGATGGCCGCGTCGCCCGCATAACTGGTGTAGCCGCTGGTGATGGCCTGTCCGTTCGCATCCAGAATATCCACCTGCGGGAACAGTGAGCCGCCGGTGCGATGCACTTCCACATGGATGATGTCCGCGCCCTGTGCGCTGTAGGTGTAACGCTGATACCAGTGTGCGCCCGTCAGTTCGCCCGTGACCGCCACATTTTCCTGCACCGCGCCGATGATGGCGGTGTTGGTCGGGTTGTCCTCGCCCGTGCCGAGCAGCAGCACGTTGATGCTGTACGCGCCAGCCGTCACACCCGATTCGCCGTTATAGCGCCCCACCTGTACGGTGTAGCTACCCGCTGCGGGCAGGGTGATGTCCCCGATCATAGCGCGTGCGCCGGTGCGGTCTGCGCCATAGCTGGATTGCAACACCGACCCGCTGGCATCCAGAATGGACACATCGGGAATCAGGTTGCCGTCGCTGCGATCCACCACCACGCTGATGCGATCGGCGCTGGCAGTTTGCAGCGTCCAAGCCTGCGTGAACGCGCCTTCGGTGATGCTGCCCTGCGCGGGTGTGTTGAATGCCAGCGCATCGCCGCCCGCCGCGTCCTGCGCGCCGACCAGCGCGGGCAGCGCCAGCAGCAGCAGAATGAAACTGAATACAGCCAATCGAGATTTCATGTGTGTTGCTCCCCAACAGAACTCCAAAACGAAACCGCCCCACGCTTCCATTCTATGACAAATAGGGCGCGTGGGGCCGTAAAAAGTCGTAAATTCGCCTACAGCAGCGCCTGAATCAGGATGTCGTACACCCGCCACAGCCCGCGCTTGAGGGGCGCAGGCCAGTCGCGCCCCGGCAGCAGCGGCGGGAAGGTGGTGGCGTTCGGTTCATCGAACGCATTGTTCCAGCCTTCGCCCGTCCACATAATGTCCGCCCCGCCCATGCCGATGTCCTTCACCAGCCCTTGCGGATCGTAGCCGTTATGCTCGAAGGTATTGCCGTGAATCCAGTTGTTTTCCGGCAGTGCGCCGAGGTCGAACACCGTGTCGCGGCTGTAGAGCGTGTACAGGCTGGTGAGCGCCACCCCGAACGATTGATTGCCGCGAATGGTGTTGCCGAACACCTCGGTCTGGTCAGCGGTCATAATCATGATGCCCGTCCCCTGCGGCACTTTCGCCACCGTCGAGTTGGGTGCGCCGAAGTTGACATGGTTGTTGTTCTCGATCAGGTTGTTGTACACCCGCGTGTTATAGCCCACTTTAGATGGGTTGTTGGGCAGCAAGAACACCAATATGCCGCCGCTATTGTCGTGGGCGTGGTTGTCGTACACCTCGGCGTTGGTGCTGTTCTCGATCTCGATTCCGGTCACATTGTCAAAAACTTCGTTGTTGCGGACGATGATCGGCCCCCGGCTTTGCCCGACGTAAATCCCCGCGTCCGCAATCCCGCTGACCACGCAGTTCTCGATCAGCACGTCGGTGGTTTCCACCGGATACAGGCCGTAGATGCCCGCATCCTGCACGATCAAATCGCGGTAGACGACATGCTCCGCGCCGGTGGTCAGCACACCGTTGCCGATGTAGTTGCGGATGCCGAAGCCTTCCAGCGTGAAATCGTCGCCCGTCGTGCTGAAGCCGTCGCTCAGGGTCTTTTCCCCGTCCAGCCATGCGCGTTCGTCACCGTTGACGATGCCCTGAATGGTGATTCCGGCGCGGTCTACATACACCGTTTCGTGGTACACGCCCGGTTCGACTCGCACGGTGTCGCCCGCCAATGCTTGGTCTACTGCCGCCTGAATCGACTCGCCGCTTTTCACGGTGAAGGTCTGCGGCGCACGTTGGGCGGCGGCATCCGGCGCGGCGGCGATGGCCTGCTGCACCACCTCGCGCAGGGGGTTCTCCAGTGGTTCGACCACCGCCAGCCCGGACGGGACGCTTTCGGGGATGCGGATCAGGTCGGCGGGTTCGTCGGTCAGCGCCAGCAGGAAGGCGATCAAGTCGCTGGTTTGCTGCGGGGTGAGCGTGAAACCACGAATGAACTCATCCGGTTTCATATCCACGCCGAAAGCCGGGCCGCCGCCTTTGGAATAGAAATCCACCACTTCATCCAGCGTTTTGAACACGCCGTTGTGCATGTAAGGGGCGGTCAGCGCCACGTTTCGCAGCCCCGGCGTGCGGAAGGCGCGGGTCGAGTCCGGGCCGTTGACCACCTCGACCTGACCGAGATCGGGGCTGTTGGGGTTCACATCCGGCACGCCGAGCGCGTTGAAGGTGTTATTGGTGAAGGTCGGCCACGAATGGCACTCGAAGCAGCGAGTTTGGGCGCTGCGGAACACGTTGAAACCACGCTTCTGCGTCGGCGTGAGGGCGTTGGCATCCCCCGCCGCGAAACGGTCAAAAGGCGAGTTGTGCGTGAGCAGCGTGCGCTCGAAGGCCGCAATAGAGGCGCTCACGTTCGCCAGCGTCAGGCCGTCGCTGAAGGATTCATCGAAGCGGCGCACGTATTCCGGGATGGCGCGTAGCTCCTCCAGCATCGCGTCCAGATCAGCGCCCATTTCGTTCGCTGTCGTCAGCGGCACCAGCATTTGTTCTTCCAGCGAGGCGGCACGCCCATCCCAGAACAGGCTGGTGGCATAGGCCACGTTCCACAGCGAGGGCGTGTTGCGCCGCAGCGCCTCGCCATGTGCGCCCTCGGCGGTGGGCAGGCCATCGGCAAAGCCCTTGTCGGGATGATGGCACGACGCGCACGAACGGTCATTGTCCACCGACAGCACCGGGTCGTAGAACAGCAACCGCCCCAGCGCCGCTTGCAGTTCATCCGGCGCGACCACCTGCGGCCATGCGGCCTGTAACCCGCTGACCGCCGCCGCTTCCTGTCGCGCCCCGCCGCCCTGCTGCTCCAGCGGAAGCGGCGTGTCCTCCGGCACGGGCAGGAAGCCGAACGCCGCCGCCACCATGCACAGCAGCGCCAGCGGCACGATCAACAACCAGCGCCACCAGCGGCGGCGCGGCTTGCCAGCAGAATCCAAAATCGGTTGCCCCATAATCCCCATCCCCTTGATAAAAAATCTTCTTACGAAAAGAGTCCCCACCCTAACCCTCCCCATGCATGGGGAGGGAAAAAGGGAGGGGATTCTGGACAAATGATCGGTCAGCGATCCAGTTCCGCCAGAATGTCGGCACACACCGCCGTCATCCGGGCGCGGTCTCCTTCGCGGCAGTCGAGGAACTGGATGAGCTTCATATAACTGGGCAACGCGGCGCTGTACAGATACAGCGGAATTAGCACACCCGCAGGCGCGTCGCGGTGGCGCAGCATGGCGATATTATATTCTTCTTTGCACACCTTGGAATCGAGGTATTGGGGCGAGAGCAGCGGCAGCACCTTGCGGCAGTTGTCCAGCGCGTCGTAGAGTTCCTGCTGCCATGCCGCACCCGTCGTTAGTTCGCGCCGATCCCAGAAAATCCGCAGCGTGGGGCGCAGCCGCAGCAGTTCGGTGTACAGGAATTGCGCCTCCGCCTCGTTGCGGCGCGAATAGCTGATGAACAGATCGTAGCGATAGGTGCGTTCCGGCGGCAGCACCGCCACACCCGCACTCTCATACGCCCGCCGCAGGATGGCGAACAACGCCTGCAAATCCGCCGCCCGCGCCGGGTCAATCTCCACGATCTTCACCTGCTGCACGGGCAGGCCGTTCTTCAGCCAGTTGGCGGCGGCTTCCACTTGCGCCGCCAGCATCAGCAGCGGGTTGGCCTGCTGCTTGCCAGTCGCCAGCACCGGCAGCGCGATGCTCTGGATATGCGGGTCGCCATGCACAAACGGGATGACGCTCTGGAACACGTCCCCCACCAGATCAACCGGATTCTGGCGGCGCGGCGGCTCGAAGCACAAAATGCGCTGGAACTGGATGCCGGGGTCGGGGGCGCTGATGGGTTGCGACAGCCAGCAGGCGAAGCTCTGGCGCAGGTCGGCGGCCTTGTCCTGCGCCAGCGCCGCCACCGACAGGTTATGCCGCGCCAGTGCGCTAATCAGGCTGTTGGGGTTATCGGTTTCGTAGTGGTCGGGGTAGGCCGAAACAACCAGCAGGTCAACCGCCTGTTCGGGCGGCATCTGGCTCAGGTCGCCTTCGTAGAGTTCGATATGGTGTTGACCGTGTGCGGATTGCACCGTCAGCGAATCCAGAAGTTGCATACATCCCCTCCCCGCAGGCGGCTCGGCCTTGATTGTACCGCATCCAACCTGCGGCAGGGGGTGTTCAGCGAATCACCGCTGTTCGGCGGCCAGCGCGTCGCCCAACTGCACAACGGTTTGCACCAGCAGGTCGAAATCCTCGCGGCGGCTGCGGTGGTTGGTGTTCGCCACGCGGATCGCATAGCGTCCGTTCAAGCGCGTGTTGGAAGGGGCTGCCACGCCGCTTTCTTGCAACCGGATGAGCAGTTCCTCGTTGAAAGCGTTCAGCGCCGCATCATCCATCCCCGGCACAACGTAGCGGAAGCACAGGATATTCAACGGCGCAGGCGCGAGGCGTTCCAGCTTCGGCTCGGCATCCACCAGCCCCGCCAGATAGCGCGTCTGGTCAATGTTTTGCTGAATCAGCCGCCCGTACTTCTCGATGCCGTGTTCCTTAATGGACATCCACACCTTCAGGGCGCGGAACGAGCGCGAGAGTTCGACGGTGTAATCGGTGAACCACAGATCAATGCCGGACACGCCGCGCTCGGTATGGGAGAGGTAATCCGGCGACACGCTGAACGCCTGCCGGTGCTGATCGCGGTCACGAACGAGAACGCAGGCCACATCGTAAGGCACATACATCCACTTGTGCAGATCGAAGGCCAGCGAGTTTGCCCGTTCCATGCCAGCGGCATAGTGGCGCGAATCGGGGGTGATGGCCGCCAGCGCCCCGAACGCGCCGTCCACATGAAACCACAGGTTTTCGCGCTCTGCGATGTCTGCCAGCGTTTGCAGATCATCGAACGCACCCGTGTTGACCGTCCCCGCCGTGCCGACAATCGCCAGCGGTTGATGGCCGGCGGCGCGGTCAGCGGCGATCATCTGCTCCAGCGCGGTGATGTCCATCTGATAGTCGGCGTTCACCGGAACCGAACACAGATTGCTGCGCCCCAACCCCAGCAGTTCCACTGCCCGCTGGATGCAGGTGTGCGCCTGTATCGAGGCATACACCCGCAGGCGCGGCGTATGCCCCTGCAAGCCGTCCTGCCGCACGTTGAAACCGCTGTGCGCGTTGCGTGCCACATTGAGCGCGACGAAATTCGCCATCGAAGCGCCGTTGACCAGCACACCGCTGGCGCCCGCCGGGAAGCCCATCATCTGCTTGCACCACTCGATCACCTGCGCCTCGACATGCGGCGCGGCATGTGCCCCGCCGCCCACGTTCACGTTCATCATCGCCGAGAGCATATCCGCCATCACGCCCAACGGCGTCCCCGTGCCGATCACCCAGCCCCAGAAGCGCGGGTGAATGTTGCCCATCGGGTAGGGCATCACATCGCGCTTGAAATCCGCATAGACCGACTCGGCGCTCTGCGGGTCATCCGGCAACGGACGGCTGAGGTTGGCTTTGGCTTCCTCCGGCACAGGTTGCCACACAGGGCGTTCGCGCACGTTCTGGAGGTAGTCCAGCATATCGTCCATCATGCGGTGTCCGAGGGCGCGCATCGCGTCCCAGTCCTGCGGGTCGAGCGTTTCCTCCGGGCGATTGTTTGGTGCGTTCGTCATCAAGTTCCCTTCCCGATCTTCCAATTCCCTCACAATAGGTCAGGCATTATGGCCTAACTCGGCGTAATCCGGTAGATACCACCCGGCTCCAAAAAGACCAGCGTCCCATCCGGCGCGATCGTCAGGTCAATGCGGCAGGTCACACCCTGCAAATCCAGCGGCGTGATCGAAAGGATTTGGGTCTGGTCGTCGTTCAGCACCGCCCGCTGAATCAGGCCGGTGTTCCACTGACAGAACAGCAGGTTGCCCTCCCACTCCGGGAAAGCCGCGCCGTGATAGACGATGATTCCGGTGGGGGCAACGGTGGGAGTGTAGGAGATCATGGGCGGCTGATAGTCCGGGAAGTCCAGCGGCCCCTGCCCGAAGCACTGTTCACCATAGGCCGCGCCCCAACCGTAGTTCTTTCCGGGCAGAATGCGGTTAATCTCGTCGTCGCAGTGGAAGCCATTTTCGCTGCCAAACACCGCGCCCGTGACCGAATCCACTGTGAAGTCGAAGGTGTTACGCAGGCCGTAGGCGTACACGCTGCTGCCGGGGAAGGGGTTGCCTGCGGCGGGCTGCAAGCCGTCCGGCGTGACCTCGAAACGGTGAATTTTACCGGGCAGCGCGTCCAAGTTTTGCGCGTTGGAGGCCAGCCCGAAATCGCCCAACGACAGGTACAGGCGTCCCTCATTGTCGAAATGGAGGTTGCCGCCGTTGTGCTTCAGTTCGCCGGTGGTGATGGACGCGGAGAACATCACCTGTGGGTCGCTGCCCACGCCGTCCTGTTCGGTGAAGCGCACTACTTCGTTCGCAGGATAGTCGGTGACGGTGCCGGGTTCAGTGTGTACCACCCAGATGAACCCGTTCTCGGCGTAGTCCGGGTCAAACGCGATTCCCAGCAAGCCGCGCTCCACCAGCGAATCCGAAGGCAGGTTGATGACTGGCTCAATCTGCGAGGAGCTATCAGCCCGAATCAGGCGCACATTGCCGGTGATCTTCTCGGTGTAGAACAGGCGGCCATCCGGCGCATAGGCCAGCGCCACCGGAAAGTTGGCGGGGGTGATTTTGCTGACCTGATAGGTCACATCTGCGCCGGGGTCGGCGGGGGTTTCCTGTGCGGTCAGCGGCAAAACGACGATAAGGGCGATCCAGACGAGGGAAATGACGAGGATAAATTTGGTCACAATGGGTTTTTGAACTCCATTACCTAACAAAGACTGCATGACATTGATGCTAACGATGAGAGAGCCGGGGCGCAAGCGCGATGGTCAGACGGGGAGAGGCGCGACTCCGCTGTCCAAGAGCGCGTCAATATCCCATGACAGGCCGCGCACGCCTCACATAACCCTGTTTGAAAATTGTGCCATAATGGGCGGGTATCTAAATAACAAAGGAAATAAAAACCATGATGGGGCGATGGAGCCGATTCCAGATCGGAATCATGAGTTTGCTGATGCTGGCGCTGGGGCTGCAAGGCTCGCTGCAAGCGCAGTCACTCCCCGCCAACGACACACAGTCCGCCGCAACCGTGCTGGCGCTGTTGAACGAATGGCGCGTCCAGCAAGGCTTCTGGCCGTTGAAGGTAAACCCGCTGCTGGAGCAAATCGCGCTCGATCAGGCGCGGTTCGTGCTGCCCAAACTGGACAGCATCGACAATTACGAAGGCTATCACACCGACGCACAGGGACGTAACCCGCGTCAGCGTGCCTATGAACAGTACGGTTGGCCGAGCTATGGCCCGAACGGCGACCGCGTGGAACTGGGCGAGAACGCGGCTGTCGGCAGCCCGCGTTACGCGCTGGACTTCTGGCAGCATTCGGATATTCACGCCCGCGCCGCCCTGAGCAACGTCTACCGCGAAGTGGGTGTAGCCGCCCTCCGCAGCGGCACCGACTTCCTGTTCATCGTTGAATTTGGAGCGCGTCCCGGCGTCTTAACGGCCCTGCGCGCCGAAAGCAGCAACCAGCTTTACCTCACCCGCGAAAATTCGCGCTATGCCACCGACTGGAAAGCCACGCTGGAATACCGTCTGTTCGGCGCAGGGGGCCGCGCCTTAACCGCATTTGCGCCCTGGACAGCCACCGTTGACCTAGCCGAACCGCTGACCGGGGAAGTCGTGGTGCTGTACCGTGCGGGTGATACACAAGCCGCCGCCGTTGTGGATATGACGAAGGACATCGCCCTGCTACCCGGCACTGTCGCGCAGCTGGTCGCCGCGCCGGCCACCGCCGCCGCACCCACAACCGTCGCTGCTGCGCCCACAACCGCCGCCGCACCCACGACCGCCGCCGCCAGCGCCGGATTCGTGCTGGCGACCAACACGCCCTCTGGTAGCGGCGGTTCATCCGGCGCGGTGGCTCCGACAACCGTCCCGCCCACCGCCACCCCGTCCCCTAGCCCGATGCCCTCGGCTGAACTGCTGCTCACCTATGACCGCAACGGTCTGGTGCTGTCGAATGTAACCAGCGCGGCGGTCAACCTGACAGGGCTGTTGATCGAAGGGGCAGTCGGCAAGATCAGCACGGATCGTTGGATGACGGTAGCGCCCTTCCCGGCGGATGCGTTCCCAGCGGGACAGTGCTTAATGGCGGTACGCAGCGGTGCGGCCTTCAGCATCCCTAGCACCTGTCGCGTGGTACGCAGCCAGCTTGATCTGCTGCCGGATCGCGTGTTCTGGGCAACGGCTGATTTCACCGTGAAGCTGAACGGCACGCTGCTAACGACCTGCTCATTCAGCGCCGGACGCTGCGTGATTGACCTGCCCTAACCGCAAACTGTGCGTCATGGCGAAGGGGAGTAAGACAAAGACGGGCATTCGTAGGGGCACGACGCATGTCGTATCCACTTGCGTTTTTACGGGAAAACAGGACACGGCGCGCGCCGTGTCCCTACTTGAACCCCGAAAACCTACCCCTGAAAGCCCCTTGCCCCATGTATGGGGATAAGGGGTTGGGGGATAGGGGACTCTCCTCCCTCACCCCAAAAAGGCGCGAATCCCCGCTTCGGCCTCGTCCACGCTCAGGCCATCCTTCGCCCACGTCCAGCCCGCCGGAACGCCCGCCACCACGCCGCCGACCTGCACCGCGCCCGGTTTCCACAACGCACGGGCATCCGGCGCGAACGGCGCGTAACGGGCGGGGTCGGAAGGGCCGAGGATCATCACGGTTTTCGCGCCCGCCGCCGCCGCCACATGCGTGAGTCCGGTATCGTTGCCCACGTACAGGCGCGCCCCCTGCGCCAGTGCCGCCGCCTGCGGGATGCTCAAGCGCCCGTCCATGCGCACGACGGGGACGTGCATCTGCGCTGCCACCGCCGCCACCAGATCGGCATCCGCCGCGCTGCCCAACAGCACCACCGAACCGAGTCCGGATAAGCGATCCGCCAGCGCCGCGAAGTGCTGCGGCGGCCAGCGTTTGAGGTCGAGCGTCATGCCGGGGTTTTGCCCGCCGCCCGGATGCAGCACGATATACGGCGGCTGTACGCCCGCTTGCGCCAGCTGCGCCGCCACCGCTGTCCGCGCCGCACCGGAAACGGGCAGATTGGCGTGGCAGTCGGCAGTATCCGCGCCCAGCGCCCGCGCCACATCCAGATAAATCTCGGCCTCGTGGCGCGGCTGTAGAGGATCAACCGGCACGCGCAGGTTATAGCCGAAGCCGCGCCCGCCGCTGTCCAGTCCAGCACGCTGAGGGATACCCGCCAGCCACACCGCCGCGCTCATCAACGGCGAACGCACCAGCGACACCGCCAGATCGAAGCGCCCCAGACGCAGGCCACGCACGAAACGCACGAATCCGGCGGCGCTGTTCACAGGGAGCGCC
>CAIPFY010000328.1 GCA_903864435.1 uncultured Chloroflexota bacterium
GAACTCAAGACGTTGCTTGCGAATGTGGTGGTGTTGATTATGGCTGTTTCGTTCTTGAAGTATTTTCTGGAACGGAATGACCCGTTGACCACCGTTCTGTATGCGGCGGCAGCTAGTTTGGTTTCGCTGGTACTCATTTCTTACCGTCATCATGGGAGTGGAAATGGCTCCCACTGAAAGGAATTGACATGACTGACCCTCGTTTAGATAAACTCGCAAATGTGTTGGTGGACTATGCCTGCGCGGTTAAGCCGGGGATGTGGGTGGGCATTCTGGGCGATGTGGCGACGCTGCCGGCGCTGCGGGCGGTCTACCGCGAAGTGCTGAAGTATGGCGGCAACCCGACGCTATTCATCAGCGACGAGTGGATGGCACGCACCTTCCTGCGCGAAGCGAATGATGACCAACTGACGTGGCTCGATCCCAGCCAATCGCTGTACTATGAGAAAGCCGATATTTATATCCGCATTGGTTCCAGCAACAACACCCGTGCTATGACGAACATTGATCCGCAGCGCGTACAGAAGGTGAATGCGGCGCGTCGTCCGTGGCTGGATCAGCGCCTGATGCGCAGCGCGAACCTTGATTTTGAGTGGGTGGGAACGTGGTATCCGACTGAATCCAGCGCACAGGAAGCCAATATGAGCCTCGAAGAATACGAGGCGTTCGTGTACGGTTCGATGTTCATTGACCACGACGATCCTGCCGCCAAATGGCGCGAACTGTCCGCCATGCAACAGTTGAAGGTGGACTGGTTGAAGGGCAAGAAGCAGGTGCGCTTGCAGGGGCCGAACGCCGAACTGGAATTGTCCATCGAAGGGCGCACGTTCGTGAACAGCGACGGTCACAAGAACATGCCCAGCGGCGAAATCTTCACCGGCCCGGTGGAGGACTCGGTGAACGGGTGGGTGCGCTTTGACTATCCGAGCATCGTGGCGGGACGGGCGGTGTCCGGCATTGAACTCAAGTTTGAGCAGGGTAAAGTGGTCTATGCTCATGCGGAAAGCAACGATGATCTGCTGCAAGCGCAGCTGAACACGGATGCGGGTGCGCGTTATCTGGGCGAATTTGCCATTGGCACGAATTTCGGCATCAACCGTTTCACCGGCAACATCCTGTTCGATGAGAAAATCGGTGGCACGGTACACATGGCGGTGGGCATGGGCTATCCCGAAACGGGCAGTCATAACAAGAGCGCGGTACACTGGGACATGATTTGCGACATGCGGAACGACAGCACGATTCATGTGGATGGGGAACTGTTCTACAAGAACGGTCAGTTCGTCGTCTAGGTCACTTTTGCGTTGTTTCTAAAACAGCCCTGAATGTTCATCAGGGCTGTTTTATTTCACTATTCCTTAAGCAGCAAAATACATAATTTCTGTTATATTATACTTAATGGTTTCCCACGAAGCGTGTAAGGTTGTTTTATGTCGTCATTGGCTTCCGATTTTGTTTCTGAAGGTATTGTGGCGCGGCGGTCAGGTTATGCGCTGACGTATGGGAAGGTGATTTCCATCGTCGGCCTGATCGGTTCTGTTGTTCTGGCGGTCATGTGGCTGTTTCAATCGCAATACACCCAGCTTATTTTGATGAGTGTGTCCATTCTTCCGACGGTGATTACAGCCGCGCTCATCCCCCAATTTCACAGCCGTAATCACACGTCGGCGGGCATGATTCTTGCATTGACGAGCGTGCTGATCGCGGTGGTTACGTCGGTGTATGCCCTGCCGAATATTATGGTTCCGCGCACGGTGGCCTTTTTGATCGTGATGACTGGCGCGTATCTCACGCTGGGGGACAAGTATGCCCGGCGTGGAGCGTTCATCTCTGCGATTTTGATGATGTTCATCAGTTCAACGACGGTACACACAGATTTTCTGCCGCTGGATGAATCTCTGGCGAACGCGATTAATTTGCTGCTGATTTTTGCAACTGTAGTGGTGTTTGTGCTTCTGGTGCGGGTGCTGACGGTGAGCCAAGAACGGGAGTTTGAACGGGCGCAGCAGAGTGCTAAGGAGCTTGAGCATCGAATGGTGCAGGAGCAGGAACAGTATGAACGGTTGCAGCGGGCGAACGAGGAAGTGCAGACGCACGCGGCACAGGAACAGGCGCAGCGGCAGCAGCTACAGGGGATGTTCGCGCAGATACGGGAAGTCGCGGCGCAGTTGAACGAAGTTGCAGCCGCGATCACCGGGCTGACGACGCAGCAGAACGCGGCAGTGACCGAGCAGAATGCGGCGGTGACGCAGACGATGGCAACGGTGGAAGAACTGCGGGTGACGGTGCGGCAGACGGCAGACCGGGCGAAAGTGGTGGCGGATAATTCGCGGGAGTCGGCGAACGTGTCGCGGACGGGGCAGGCAGTGGTGAACGATGCCATGCAAGGAATGCGAACGATACAGGAGAAGGTTGAGAACATCGCGCAGACCATCCTGCTGTTATCCGAACGGACACAGCAAATCGGAGAGATCATCATGTCGGTGAGCGAGATATCAGAGCAGTCGAAACTGCTGGCGCTGAACGCCAGCATTGAGGCGGCACGCGCCGGAGAAGAGGGCAAAGGGTTCGCGGTGGTGGCGATGGAAGTGCGGCAGTTGGCGGAACAGTCGCGGGAAGCGACGACGCGGGTGCGGGACATCCTGAACCAGATTCAGCAGGCCACAAACACGGCGGTGATGGTGACAGAGGAAGGGAGCAAATGGGCGGACACCGGCTTGGGGCTGGTGGAGAAAGCGGGGCAGGTGATTGCACAGTTGTCGCAAACGATTGAGGCATCGGCGCAGACGGCGGGGCAAATTGCGGCCAGCGCATCGCAGCAGACGAACGGGATGGATCAGTTGTCGGTGGCGATGAGTTCGATCAAGCAGACGACCGTGCAGACGGCCAGCAGCACCCGCGAAGCAGAACGCAATGCGCACGCGCTGACCGACATGGCGCGACAGTTGCAGCAGTCTATGAGTGGCGCGGCGGCAAACTCGTAATTGGCGCGGGGGTCAGGCGACAGGCTGAATCAGATCGGGCGTATCGTTGATCGCACGGTTGACCGCTTTGGATACTTCGTAAGTGGAGAAGGCTTCGGTCGGGTAGGGTTGCATTAACCCCTGCAAGATGGGTAGAGGTTCTTCTCTGGGCGAAAGCCACAGATCATAGTCTTGCGGCGACAGGATGACGGGCATGCGTTCGTGAAAGCGGCGCATGAACTCGTTGGCGCTGGTCGTCAGGATGGAGCAGGTGCGCACCTCACTCCCGTCCGCGCTCTGCCAGATGTCCCACAGGCCAGCCATGCCAAACAGTTGCCGGTCTTGCAGGTGGATGAACATCGGGATTTTGTCTTTGCCTTCCTGTCGCCACTCGTAGAAGCCATCGGCGGGGATGATGCAACGGCGGCGGCGAAACGCGGTGCGGAAGGACGGTTTTTCGGCAGCGGTTTCGGAACGGGCGTTAATCATCTTGGCTGCCATCGTCATATCTTTTGACCACGACGGGATAAGCCCCCACTTGAGGTAGCTGAGGCTGCGCGGCGGCTCGTTGGTGATGACTGCGACGGCCTGCGTGGGGGCAATATTGTAACGCGGCACGGTTTCCGATGGGGCGCTGGTCAGGTTGAACGACTGCTGGAGCAGTTCCGGGTTGGCAGTGAGTACAAAGCGTCCACACATCGGCGAATCCCTCCGCTTATTTCTTCTTTTTGGGACGACCCATTTCCGAAATCTGACGCGCCAGCCCTAGCAACGTGAGCGACAGGCCGATCCATTCGGCGGTGGTGATCTGCGCCGTTCTGCCGTTCTGGTGCAGTTCTTCTTTGGCGGAACGCGAGTACAAATAGGCCGCGATCAGGCCAAAAAGAAGTCCGGCAGTGCCGCCGATGGTCAGGGTGCGGGAACGGGTGGGTGGCGTAACCGGGGTAATAGGTGCGGTCATTTCGGGTCATCCTTCTTGGCGGTGGAATCGGTTGGTGTTTGGTTTTGAGATGGGTTGAGCAGGCGGAACCATTCGTTCAAGAACGCGAATCGTGCGCCTAATTCCAGTGCGCGGCGGCTGATTTTGCCACCATATTCGGCAGTGCGTTCAGCCATCCGGTCTGACCAGTCATGTGCGCTGTACAGCGGACGTGCCGCGATGCTATGCAGGCGGTTCATGCCCGCGACGGCGGCAAACAGTAGCACACACACCGCGAACAGACAGATGACGGACGGACATAGGATGAGGATGGAAACCATCCAGTCCGCGATAATCGAGATTTGAGCGCGACCCGGCA
>CAIPFY010000329.1 GCA_903864435.1 uncultured Chloroflexota bacterium
CCGCCAGTGTCGGTACGAGGGGCGCGGGATAGTCGTTGATGGGTGTGTCGCGGATGGGAATATCGCTCAAATACACATCGGGCATGTCGTCTGTCCCCAGCGCACCCGCCAGCACCACTGGCCCGACCAGCAGCGCGGCATAGTCCGGCACACCGGGCAGGGTTTCGCGGCGCAGGGTCATCGGGCAGCGGAAAGTGATGGTATCGCCATCGTGCCACTCACGTTCGAGCGTGCAGTACGACTCCGGTTGTGCGGCGACGGCCTGCACCTGCTCGTTGACCGTCACCGTCACGCCGTCCGCCCATGCCGGACAGCGCAAGCGCAGCGCCAAACGGGTCGGCTGCAAACAACGTAGCGTCAGTTGAACGGTATCCTCTTCGGGGAAGCGGGTTTCCTGCCGCAGCGTCAGGCCGCGTTCCGCCCACGTCACCTCGGAAGGGATGAACAAATTGACATACAGTGCGTCCTCGGTGCGGGCATAAATCGCCTCGCCATAGCGGGCATGGTTTTCGATGCCCGTCCCCGTGCAGCACCAGAACGAATTTTCTGGCGTACTGTACACCTTGAAATGCCCCGGCTTGAGCGAAGCAAAATACAACATGCCGCCGGTTTGCGGGTCTTGCGACGCGAGAATGTGATTGAGTAGCGCCCGTTCGTAAAAGTCCATCGCCCGCGCCGAGGCTGACCAACCGAAAATGTGGCGGGTGAGCTTGAGCATGTTGTGGGTGTTGCAGGTTTCCGCGCTCACAGGGGAAAGATGGTCGGCAAAGCGGTTGATCGGGAAGAACAGTTCATCGTCGCTGTGGCCGCCGATGACATACGAACGGGCGAAGGCTACCCGTTCCCAGAAGAATTGCGCCGCATCCCGCAAGGCGCTGTCGCCTGTCAGTTCATACTGCCGCGCCAGCCCGATCAGCTTGGGAATCTGCGTGTTGGCGTGCTGCCGATCCAGCAAATCTACGCCCTGCTTGAGAGGGTCGAGGATGAGGTCATCGTTGAAGGCCAGCGACAGGCGCAGGTGTTCCGGGTCGCGGGTGACGGCGTACAGGTTGGCGAGGACTTCGTTCATCCCGCCGAACTCCATCAGCAGATTAATCTGCATCTGCTCCTGCGTCAGGCGGTCTACACGGGTTTTCACCCAACCGGCCAAACGCAGCAACACCGCCAGCGCCTGCGCGTTCCCGCACAGCACATGGGCATCCAGCAGCCCCGCCATGATTTTGTGCATGGTGTAATACGGCGCCCATGCCGGATCGCGGCGTTCCACATGGTCAAACAGCACTTCGGGGAAGGCCGACAGGTAGCCTTCGCTATAGCCCTGCGCAGGCAGCGCGTCCTGACAACGCGCCAACTCCGCCACCAGATAGGCCACGCGCTCCTGAAGGGTCGAGTCGTCCGTGCTGGCGGCCATCAAGGCGCAGGCCGACAGATAATGCCCCACGAAATGGCCGCGCACTTCCACCTCCGGCGACTCCCAACCGCCATAGGGTTGTACGCTGGAGGGCAGTCCGGCGGTGACGCGGAAGTTGTGCAGCAGGCGTTCGGCATCCAGCGAACGTAGATAGGCGCGATCGCGTTCTTGCGCGTCTTTGAATAGACCATCCAGCAGGCGAACCTGCCGCACATCGAAAAAGGTGGGTTGGGTCATCATGTTCTCCTCGAAGCGCCCATTTTTAGCAAGCGGTCATGCGCCCTACGTGTGCGGGTCGAGCCAGTCGCGCAGCCCTTCGCTGAGCAGGTTGCAGGCCAGAATCACGATCAGGATGGATAGACCGGGGAAGGTCGCCAGCCACCACTGGTAGAACTTGGTGCGCCCTAGCGCGATCATCGAACCCCACTCGGCGGTGGGCGGGGTCACGCCCAAGCCCAAGAAACTGAGCGCCGATACCAGCAGGATGATGCCGCCCACATCCAGCGCGGCCTTGATGATGAGGGGTGTCCACGCATTCGGCAGCACATGGCGCAGCAGGATGTTGCTGTCGCGTGCCCCCACCGAACGCGCCGCGATCACAAAATCCGCGCCGCGAATGACCAGCACTTGCGAGCGCATCAAACGGGCGTATTCCGGCCACAGCACCACGCAGGCCGCGATGATGGCGTTTTCCAACCCCTGCCCTAGAAAAGCGGAGATGGCCAGCGCCAGCACAATCGAGGGGAAGGCCAGCAGAATATCCGCGAGGCGCATAATCACCTCGTCCATCACGCCGCCGAAATAGCCGGCCATCGCGCC
>CAIPFY010000330.1 GCA_903864435.1 uncultured Chloroflexota bacterium
CAGGGAGCGCACCCGTCCCCTGCCACAGCAGCGCCAACCGCAGCCCGTCCCCGTTCCGCAACGCCCCGCCCGTCTGATGATGCGCGATCAGGCGCATATCCGGCGCGGCCTGCACATCGGCCTGCACGGGCAATCCCGACGAACGAGTCACCGCTGACCAGTCCGCCGCGCCTGCCTGCCACAACGCCAGCGACACATCCCGCCCCACCGTTCCCGCCGCATCATGCAGATCGTAGCCGGACGGCTGTGCGCTCTCGTCGTACAGGCGCAGCGTCACGCGGTAGTCGCCTGCGGGTGTGCCGACAGGCAGCCGCAGCAGCGGGTAAGCGCGGACGACAGCGCCCGCAGGCAAGAGCGAAGTGGTGCGCTGTGCGGCATCCGCCAGAATCGCGTCCGCCCCGGCGATTTCCCAGCCAGAGGCGTTCGTCACCCGCAGCGCCACCTTCAAATCGACCGGAACGACCTGCGTCAACGTGATCTCAACGGGCAAGCACCACGCCGCATCCGCCGGAGCATGACGATCCGCACCCGCCGCCGTCACCGCCACCGCGTCGCTCTGCCACGTTGCCGGATTCAGTTCCAGCGGACGCAGCGCAGGCGCACGAAATAGCAGGTTGGTCATGCTGTAGGTGCTGAAGGACTCCGGCTCGTTGATCGTGCCATCGCCCAGTAAGCAGGGCATCATGCCGCGATAATCCGCCCGCTGCGTGTACCACACGTTCAGCGCCACATCGCCGCTGGTGGGCAGCAGCGGACGGATGGCGGCCTCGTCCGCGCCTTCCGGCAGGGTGATGCGCCGCGCCGTCACGCTTTCTCGCGGCCAGTAGTAGGCCAACTCGTAGCGGTCTGCGTATGACCACATCACCACGCTATCGGCGGCGGTCAGGGTTTGCGCGTAATAGCGGGTCATGCCCCGCGCATCATCATGTTGATAGGCGGGGTTGGTGGTGGCCGGCAGGAGCGCCGCCGCGAAGATGCCGCCGAACAGCGCCAGTCCCACCGCCAACGCGATCCCGCGCAACCGCGCCAGCCCCGCGCCGAGGGCGACCAGCAGCAGCGGCGCGATCATCACCAGATAGCGCCCGTGAATCTCGTTGCCGAGCAGTCCCAACCCCGCCCACACGCCTGCTACCAGCAGGAGCGTGTGCAGCACCAACCAGCGTGCCGCCGCCCGCCGCCATGCGATCAGCACCAGCGCCGCCAGCAGCGCCACGCCCGACAGGATGACCAGCAGCGGTTCGCGCCCGACCATCGCCCACACGCCCGTCCACAATGCGCCCCACAGCCGCGCCAGCAAGTCTAGCGAGAAGGGCGAGCTGTTGTTCAGGGCGCTGTTGGCTTCGGTCAGCAGGGCGAACCGTCCCGCCAGATAGGGCAACCACAGCAGGCCGATGACGATCTGCCCGCCGATCCAGCGCCGGAAAGGGATGACCTCACCCCTCTTATCCCCTCTCCAAATGGAGCTTTCAGGGGTGGGTTTAACCCTCACCCTATATCCCTCTCCCTCAGGGCGAGGGACTTCCAGAAAGACATTTCCGCTTTGCCCCCCTTCGCCCTGAGGGAGAAGGGGTTGGGGGATGAGGGTTTTAAGCAAAGGGATCAGGTTGTTTAGCAGCGTGACGGCGTTCAGCCAGACGGCGATCACCGGCCCGGTGTTGTGAGCGTACAACAGCGCCAACTCCGCGCCCCACACCAGCGCCCACGCCGTCCAGTGCCGCGACCCGCGCTGAAGCGTGTGCCAGCCTAGCGCCGCCAGCAGCACCAGCACCGCCAGCAGCGTGTACATCCGCATTTCCTGCGCCGCCCACCACAGCAGCGGGTTGACCGCGCACAGGAAGGCCGCCGCCAGTCCCGCCCGTTGGTTGAACAGGGTGCGTCCCAACCGGTAGGCCAGCGCCACGCCGACTACGCCCAGCAGCAGCGAGAAACCGCGCAGCGCGAGGGTACTCTGGCCTGCGCCCTGCGCGAATAAATTCAACAGCACATAGTACAGTGGGGGGTTGGTGGCATCGGCGTTCCACGCATCCAGCAGCGTGGGCTGCGCGGCGGCATAGGCCGACCAGCCTTCATCGAACCACACGCTCTGGCGCTGAATCGCGTACAGGCGCAGGGCGGTAGTGGTCAGCAGCAGGCCGACCAGCAGGGCGAGGGTGCGTTTTGGCGTGAGCATAGCGGCAAAGCCTACCATGTGCGTTCCCTTCATGCAATTGCGCCCGTTTTCGCCAGCCTGAACAATTCCGGTGTTCTTTCGGCGGCATTCGTACCGTAGAATATTATTATCATCCGTTCGTCTTTACGGAGTTACCAATTCATGAATGAACGTACTATCGTCGTCCTGAAGGGCGACCAGACCGGTCAAGAACTGCTGGACGAGGCGCTGCGCGTGAT
Organism: uncultured Chloroflexota bacterium; assembly: GCA_903864435.1. Classification (GTDB taxonomy): domain Bacteria; phylum Chloroflexota; class Anaerolineae; order Aggregatilineales; family Phototrophicaceae; genus CFX2. Next base: position 2,389 of record CAIPFY010000330.1, read on the forward strand.
TGATCCCAGCGTCACCCGCTGCCCGGTCAAGTTTGAAACCTTTGACCTGTCGCTGGAAAACCGCCGTGCCACCAAGAATCAAGTCGTTCACGAGGCGGCAGCGCGCATCGTGCAAACCGGACTCGGCATCAAGGCCGCCACCATCACCCCCGGCAACCCGGACGATGTGGGCAGCCCGAACGCCCTGCTGCGCGAACTGGTGGACGGGCAGGTCATCCTCCGCACAGGCCGCCGCATCCCCTCGATTCGTCCGCTGGCCGGCGTTCATGCGCCGATTGCGGTGGTACGTATGGCGGTGGATGGCGAGTACAACGCCAAAGAATGGCGCGAGGGCGAAGGGCTGGATGAGATGGCCTACAGCACCCGCCGCCTCAGCCGCCGCACCTGCCGCGCCGTAGCCGAGTTCACCTTCCGCTATGCCAAGCGCAACAATGCCAAAGTGTTCGGCGGCCCCAAGTACACCGTCAGCCCGATCTACGAAGGCATGTTCAAAGAGGAGATGGACGCGGCTCATCTGCGCCATCCCGATGTGGCCTATGACCCGCAGTTGATTGATGCCACCTACGCACTGCTGCTGGAAACCAGCGGCGAATCGCTGGTGATTCCGGCGCTGAACCGCGACGGCGACAACCTGAGCGATCTGGTCATGAAGATGTTCGGCACGATTGCCGGCGCCGAATCGGTCATCTTCAGCTTCGACTCGGATTTCGAGGTGAAGGTGGCGCTGACCGAAGCTCCGCACGGGACTGCGCCCAGCCTGCAAGGGAAGAACATTGCCAACCCGATGGCGATGATTCTGGCGGGCGCGGCTGTCCTGCGCTATGCCCGCACCGATGCCGCCACCCGCGCCAGCCGTGCCATCTACGAATCCACGCTGGAGGCCGTGCAGAACGGCATCCGCACCACCGATCTTGGCGGCTCTGCCAGCACCAGCAGCTTCACCGATGAGGTGATCCGGCGCGTGCAGGGCAAGCTGGAAGTGTGGGACTCGCTCGGTCAGTAATTCCCCGTAAACGTACCCTCGCCTTTCCCTATCCGGCCTACTGGATAGGGAAAGGTTTGTTTCATCTAACAAAACAGTCTTAACGCCCCATTACGCTCTTATGGATTTACGCTAAGGACAGTGGTATGCCTGAATACTGAAGAAGGTCTTCTGATGAAGCGCCTGTTGTTCGCCAGCCTGTTCATTTTCTGCTTCGGACTATTCGCATCCGCAAATCAGGTAGCAAGCACATTAGCCGCACCACACATTCAAGCCAATGATTCGGAATCGCTCGCAGCGTTAGAAAACGCAGTGCAGTTAATCGCAAATGTGTCATCCCCTACGCCTAGCATCACACCCACACCACGCCCCACAGTGCCCCCCACGCCAACCGCGACTGTTAATAGAGGAGCGACCGCATATGCTGTATTGCGGGCAACAAGACAGGCGAATCTGGCAACCGCACGAGCAGCGCGAGCAACCGCAGAAGCGCGGGTAACGGCAACGGCACACGTGTACTCAACCGCCACTGCACAAGCACTAGGGCTAACTGCAACCGCATATACTGCATTGCGGGCAACAGGACTGGCGAATCGGGCAACCGCATGGGCAGTACAACTAACCGCACGAGCAGGGCGAGCGACCGCGCTCACGCCCACAGCGACGATCACCCTCACGCCTTCGTCCACTGTAGAGGATGTCAGCCAACCACTGTCTGTGCCACCGCTGACACAGACCGCAGACGCGCAGACCGCAGCAGCACAGGCACTGCCTCCCACAGCGACGATCACCCTCACGCCCACCTATGACGCAGCGATTTTCGACGGATTACTCATGACGGCGCTGGCGGAAGGTGTGCCGGAAGTGGATGCCCGTGCCACCGCGCAAGCGGGCGCACAGGCCACCACACAGGCGCAGGCCGTCGCACTCACGCCTACGCCGACTCTAGAGGGGGGTATTGTTCCGCAGCCCGTACAGCCACAGCTACCGCAGCCCGCGCAACCCGTGAGTGGGGAATCGCCTACGCCGAGCGCAACGACACCCGCACAGGATGGGGATACTGTCTCGCAGCAGCAACCGCCGCCAAGTGTGCCATCTCTCACGCCGACTGCAACGACACCCGCACAGACTGGGGTTACTGTCCCGCAACCGCCCCCGCCGCAACCGCCACAGCCCGCGCCATCGTTCACGCCGAGCGCAACGACACCCGCACAGACTGGGGTTACTGTCCCGCAACCGCCCCCGCCGCAACCGCCGCAACCCGCGCCGATACAAGTACTCACATGGACACCTAGCCCTACATTGCCAGCGGCACAGAAATGGGCGACGCAACAGGCAGGGTTAAACGCGACGGCAACACAACTGGTACAGATAAGGGTAACGCAACATGCAGAGTTAAACGCGGGGGCAACGCAACTGGCACAACTGTGGGCGACACAACAGGCAGAGTTAATCACATCGCCACAACCGCCACCATCGCTAACACAGTTAGCCGCGAATGCGACGCTACAGGCTCAAAGGTTGGCGATGCTACAGGATCAAGTAGACAGAGTAGCAACGAAAAATGCAGAAGTGCAAGTGCAGCAACAAGAAGGGTTAAACGCACAAGCAACATCACTCGCTCAAACCGCAACGGCGACCCCCACAGCGTTATCGGATACAAATGCATCGGAACAAATTGGTGCTGTCCCGCAGGGGGCAATGGATGTGCCAGCAGAGCAACCTCTCAAAACCACACAGACACCCGTCGAGCCATCGGTGTCGGTAGATACGTCAGTGCAACCACAGGATTTGTCGGACACGGGTAAACCCCTGCCTATACCTATTACTACACCGACGCTTATACCTACGGCTACAGCGACACCGACGCCTACAGTACAGATCGCTCCTACCATTCCCTTCGTTGATTTTGCGGACACTCAGACCAATGGCGGGAATCCCGTCCAACCCCCACCGAGCGACGGTAGAAATGGTAATCCTATTCAGGCACTGCTGGACTCGCTGACGAGGGGAGCATCACCCCAAGATGCGCTGATTGCGGCACAGACTGCCACCGCGCAGGCGAGCAGTAACAACCCGGAACAGGCGCTGCTGGACGGGCTGGCGCTGGCGCTGGGAGCGTCACCCGCCCAACCGGGCGGGCAGAACACCCCGGTGTCCCCCGGCACAGGTGCTGCGGGTGATACGCTCCCCGCACAACAAACCCCCTTAGTAGTCCCCGGTGCGGGTGGCACAGGCGCTACGGCGATAGGCGAAAGCGCTGGGAGTGGTCAGGGACAACAGGGTGCGCAGACGGTTCCCCTATCTCCTGCCAATCAAATTGCGAACGCTTTGGCGAGTGGCGAGAATGTCCAACAGATACTCACCATCGCGGGTATAAACTCGGCTTCCCCGGCTGGTCAGGCGCTGGTTGCGGCGCTGGCGGGTGGTTCGTCACCCGAAGTGGCATTGGCTACCGCACAGGCGATTCCTCTCTCTCCTGCCGACCAAATTGCGAACGCTTTGGCGAGTGGCGAGAATATCCAACAGATACTCACCATCGCGGGTATAAACTCGGCTTCCCCGGCTGGTCAGGCGCTGGTTGCGGCGCTGGCGAGTGGTGCGTCACCCCATGATGCGCTAGTTGCGGCAGCACAGGCGGCACAGACTGCCACCGCGCAGGCGAGCGGTAACAACCCGGAACAGGCGCTGCTGGACGCGCTGGCGAGCGGTGCGTCACCCGAAGTGGCACAGGCTACCGCGCAGGCGATCCAAAACGCGGGAGGTGGTGGCGCGGTTGCTGGTGGTGGCGCTGGCGGCGCTGCTGCGGGTGGCGGGGCGGCTGCGGGTGGCACAACGACTGGCGTTGCTGGCGGCGCGACTACTGGTGGTGGCGCGACTGCGGGTGGCGTTGCTGTGGGTACGGTTGGCGGGGCTACTGGCGGTGGCGCTGCTACTGGCGCGACTACAGGTGGCACAACGACTGGCGTTGCTGTGGGTACGGTTGCTGGGGCTACTGGCGGAGGCGCTGTCGGCGCGACTGCTGGGACAATAACAACAGCTGTAGGTGTTGGTGCTGGTGCTGGTTTTGGTAGCGGTACAAATGGTTTTGCTGGTGACAATACGATCATGCCGAGCAGTGCGGCACCGGGAGAGGCAGAAGAACAACCGCTACCGGAGGATGCCATAGCGACCATACCTGTGCCGACGGAGACACCCACGCCGTCCCCGACACCGAATATCACACCCACACCGAGCATTACGCCCACGCTCACACCCACGCTGCCCGCTGACCCGGCTCTGCCATCGCTGAGTCCGGCAACGGTTGGTTCCGACGATCCCAATAACCCACACCTCAACGAGAATCTCGTGACAGACCCCAATGCGGTGCCGGAACAGGAGTCGGATTTTAAGTCCACCCCCACCCCCACGCCCACACTAACTCTCGATCAACAGGCGCAAACAGCGACGGCAATTGCTCAGACCGCCACTGCACAGGCGCAATCCCTCACGCCTACACCGAGCATTACACCCACGCCATCTATCACACCCACGCCATCCATCACACCGACCCCAACCCCGGAGCAACCGGCAATACCGGCGAGGATATCGCTATTGCTAACTTTACGAGCACAAGTCGTAGCAACGGCGCAAGCAAATGCCACGGCTACCATGCAGGCGCGTGCTACGGCAAGAGCAGAGGCACTGGCAACAGCACGAGCGAATTATATAGAGGCACAGGCAACAGCACGGGCGAATTATATAACGAGGCCGCAAATGTTAGCGACAGCAATAGCGCGGGCAAAAGCAACAGATCAAGCACTGACTGCGACGGCACAGGTACTGGCATTTACACCCACGCCGTCCCCGACGCCGACGGAGACACCCACGCCGTCCCCGACACCGACGTTCAGGCCAACGTGGACACCCACGCCGTCCCCAACACCGACGGAGACACCCATTCCGTCCCCGACACCGACGTTCAGGCCAACGTGGACACCCACGCCGTCCCCAACCCCGGTGGATCGGCAACCGAACGCTTGTGACCCCGGCGGCACGCTGGCGGGTAAATGTTCGATGGACGACCCCGGTTTTATCTGCCCGTCCGATGTGGCCGATTGCGCGGGCTATTCGCAAATGCTGTGGCAATCCGGCTACTACCTGCAACAGTACGAGGATGGCAAGCTAACGTATGATCAGATTCCCGACACGTTGAAATGGGTTGCGCCGCCGCCCGCCCCGCCCGGTATGGGGTTCTGTTCGGTGGTCATCCCGGAAGACGAACGCATGAATCTCGAACTGCCTGACCCCACGCTCCAGATTCCGCTGGAGGTCATCTACGGCCTTTCTGACCCCAACGCGACCTATGGCACAAGTCGGTATGGCTTCGATTGGGGTCACGGGGGGGCAGCTAATGGGCCAATGTTGACGGTGTACGGTCAGGTTAACGCAATGGATCTTTGGTTAAGCGGCGTAGGATGGAACGAGACTCTCGTCTCCGTCGGTTGCCCCGGTCCCACACCGCCCACGACCTGAGTGTGTCACAGCGCAGGCTGACCGCTGATGCAGGCGGTCAGCCTGCGCCGATATGTTACACCTCTGAAGCGTTGGCTGTGTTCGGTTGCCTGTTCCGCACCCGTCCCCGAATGACGAACATCACGGGCGAAGCATGACGAACGTCATACGCCTATAAGCCGGAATAGTGGGAAAATCAGGGTGGCTTAGGAATAGGGCTTCAGACACCCAAAATATTCATAACAGCCTTTCATAGAATAAATTTACAGAACGCCCCTCTCATGCAGAGGGGCGTTCCTTTTATTCCTTATCCCCACAACTCGCGCAAGAAAGCGATCTTCTCGCGGTCATGGAAGGCCGCGCCGCCTTCGTGGTGGTTGTAGGCGTACACGCGGATGCTCTTGCGGGCAGCGTAGTGGTTGTAAGCCGCATACACGGTCGAGGGCGGGCAAATCTCGTCCATCAACCCCACCGAGAACAACGCCTGCCCCTTTGCTCGCGCCGCAAAGTTCAGCCCATCGAAATACGAGAGTGTGTTAAAAACAGGCTGGATGTGATCGCGGTGAACCTTCAGGTAGTTCCCGATTTCGCTGTAAGGGGCGCTATCCGTCACCGCCAGCGCACGCTCGTAATGGCACAGGAACGGCACATCCGGCAACACCGCCGCGAGGTTTGTCTCCAGCCCGCCCGCCGCCAGCGCGATTCCGCCGCCCTGACTGCCGCCCATCACCGCCACCCGTGCCGCGTCCACCGCCGGATGACTACGCGCCGCTTCAATCGCTCGTACCGCGTCAGTAAACACGCGCCGGTAGTAGTAGGTCTGCGGGTTCAGGATGCCCTGCGTCATGAAGCCGGGGAAAAACGGGTTTCCGCCATCGGCTGGCATATCCGGCGTGTCGCCCACCGACCATGCGCTGCCCTGTCCGCGTGTGTCCATAATCAGGTGCGCGTAGCCCGCGCTGCCCCACAACAGGCGTTCAGTGGGCAGGCCGCGCCCCCCGCCGTAACCGACATATTCCACCACGCAGGCCAACTTCTCGCGGCGACCAACCGGCAGCACCAGCCAGCCCTTCACGCGCTGACCGCCGTAGCCGGAAAAAGTCACATCGAACACATCCAGCGTGGTCAGCCCGGTGTCTACCGGGGTGAATGTCGCATCCAGCGGGTACTGTCGGGCGGCGGTCAGCGTGGACGACCAGAAAGCATCAAAGTCGGGCGCTTCACGGCGTTCCGGGCGGTAACGTTCAAGTTCGATCTGGGGAAGGTCAAAAAAGGCCATTGGCTACGCTCCTGAAATGAATGGATTCTTGCATCCATTCTAGCGTCAGTTGCGCATAAAATCGTGAGGCGGACAGCGATTCAACGGGGGCGCGGTGTGCGCCCCCGGTTGATACCCCCTACAGTGCGGGCGGCAAAATGGTGATGTTCAAATCGGTATTGGGAGCCGCTTTGCCGGTCAGCCGCCGCGAGAAATCGCGCAGCAAGCCGCCCACCATCTGCGGCATCCCCAGCACGTTCACGCGCAGGCCGGTTTTGCCATCGGTGGCAGAGGACGCCAGCCACAGCGCCTTCTGTGCGGGAACTTCCGGCGGATTCGCCCAGAAGCGCATGACGGTACGCAGCGGGTTGAGCTTCTTTTCATAGCCCTCTACCGCTTCAAGCTGATGCAGCATATCGGTATCCACCAGACCGGGGTTAAAAGCGTAGATGCCCACGCCGCTGTCGGCATATTCTTGCGCCAGCGCCAGTGTGAAGCTGCGTACCCATGATTTGCTGGAGGCATACGCATTCTGGAACTTCACCGGGCCGCTTTCGCCGCGCCCTAGCAGGTTAATCAGCTTGCCGGTTTTGCGCGGAAGCATGTGGCGCAGCGCCGTTACCGAACCGTAGTACAGCCCCGTGATATTGGTGCGGATCACCCGATCAACCGAATCGTTCGACAGGTGGGCGGTGGGGCCATACGCGCCGCTGACACCGGCGTTGTTCACCCAGATGTCAATCTGCCCGAAGGTCTGCACCGCATGTTCCGCCAGCGCCTCCACCTGTGCGAGATTGCCCACATCGCAGGCGACCCCGCTGGCGCGAAACCCGCGTGCCCGCAGCTGGGCAACCGCTTCGTCTACCGCTTTGGTGGTGCGGGCGGCCAGCACCACCGCCGCGCCCTGTTCGGCATAGGTTTCGGCAATCGCAAAGCCCAAGCCGCGACTGCTGCCGGTGATGACCGCGACTTTGTTCTCTAAAAGACCCATGTTGAGACTATCTCCATTCCTGAACCTGTTAATCCCCGCTGGTGGGCACGATTTCAACCGGACGCGACCCGCGCAGGCGGTCATAAACCCAGATACCTACTGCAAACAGCAACGCCATGACGACGATGCCCAGATAATCAATGGTTGGGATGGCGATCAGTTCCCACAGGCGCTTGGTGCCGCGCTCGCTGTAGATGACCACCGCGCTCAACGCATAGGCCGCGAAGATGCCCCAGCGCACGCGGCGGCTGAGGCCGAGGCCGTGCATCTGCGTGAGGATGAACACCCCCGCGAAACCGTAGAAGAACATCGGCCACATATTGTTCCCCTGCAAAATGGCGACGATGGTGCCATGTGCGAGGACGATAATCTCCTGCACGAACATCCACCATTTGTTGACGTGAATGCGGGTGAGGAACAGGCTGCCCTGCAACAACAGCAGGAAGGTGTATAGGAAGCCCATCAGATGACCGGGCGTGGTTTCCATCGGGTGATACCAGAAGGTATAGATGACCGCCCACGAGAAGAAATAGCCGTGATACTTGCGGGCGAAGGCGATCACGCGCTTGCCGATGGGCAACCGCTTGCCCGCAACCACGCCGCGACGGTTGTTCTCCATCAGCATGATCCAGATCAGCATGACGATGACCGACCCCTGTGACGAGAAGATCGAGACATCCTGTGCCAGTCCGTCATACCAGATGTGCGTTTGGACGAAGTGCAGCACGATGAACAGCGCGTTCACGCCCAGCGCCGCCCAGTTGACCGGATGCAAGCCGTTCGAGTAAGTCTTGACACGGGTTTGCGCGTACCAGATCAGCCCGAAGCTGGCGAGCTGATGCGCCAGATACATCCCCCACACGCTCAAACGAGTGGCGAGCGTGGGTTCGGGCAGTTTCCAGTAGTACCACGCCGCGCCCTGATCGGGCAGCAGGGTGGCGCGCACCGGCTCCAGCAAAGGGCTGGCAAGGTAAATGATGGCGGTAAAGATGAAGGCGAAGGCCACGCCCGCCCACATCGCCTGTCTATCGCGGCGGGGCGGTTGCGTGCGTGCAGAAACGGCGGTTGCACTGGTCATGGTTTATACCTCACGATAAGCGTTTAATCCGTCGAGTAGGACATCAATCAAAAAGTCGGCCATGTGTGGGCGCGGCACGGGTGAGAAAGACTCGGGCAGGTTTTGCAGCCCTTCCACCAGCGACAGAAATGTGCCAGCCATATAACTGGCGCGGTGCGGGGACTGCCGGAACACACCTTCAAACACTCGCCGCAGCGGAACGAACAGCGAGTCGTTGGTGGTTTTGCGCAGTTGTTCGGCGTGGGGGATGCCGATGGCCGGCATATCGGACTGCATCATGCGCCCGTAGTTCATCACCGGCTGCGAGAGCAACCAGCCCGCCGCTGCTTTCAACTGCGCCCGCAAATCATCACCCGCCGCGTCAATCGCTGCTTCCAGTCCGGCGCGGTGACGGTGCAGCGTGCGCTCGGTCACTTCCACAAACAGCGCCTCTTTACCACCCGGCACATGATGATAGAGCGAAGCCTGCCGCATCTGGAGCGCATCGGCAATATCGCGCAGCGTGACCGCCGCATAGCCGCGCTCGGCAAAAAGCGTTTCGGCGGTGCTGATGACCCGTTCGCGGGCGGGGGTGTTCTGCGAAAAACGCTGCACGGTGAGTCCCCTAACATTTGTTAGGTTGAGAGGATACGGGGTGCGGTTTCGGGTGTCAATGTTTGGCGGGCGTATCTCATGAAGCTATAAGCGTCCGCCTACAATCGCCTCATGTGTGAAAAAGCCACCCCCGCCGATAGGGAGGGGGTTCGCCGCCTTTCAAGGGTAGGTTTTTGGGGACGAGTGTTTTTTCGCAGGTACACGGCGCGATGTCGAGTTCTTCTTTCTCCCTTAAAAAACCAAGTGGACACAGCTTGCCTTACACCCCTTCGCCATGAGGGAGCTGAGGGGACGGGGATGAGGGTTATTGCCCCCATTTCCGAATACACCCCCATTAATCCTTCATTCGCGTATTCCCCTGCGCTCATGGTACAGTAGGCGTAATGGCGTGCGCGCGGAGGCCAACCATGTTCCCGATCAATCCCCAAATTCTGAATGATCTGATGCAAGTCGGCGGTCAATACATGCTGCCCATTTCGGCGCTCTTGCGGGCGCTGTACAGCGGGATGCGGGGCAAACTGCCGGAAGGCTTTCTGCAAATCGGCGCGGCGGCGGTCTTTGCGGGGATCACCGCTGGCGTGAACGGGCAGGCGGTGGATGTGCCGGGTATCGTGCAACAGGTGTTGAGCAACACGGTCTTTACGGCGGGACTGCTGGCCTTCATCATGGTCTTTTTGCTGCGTGCGCCCAACTTTGGCCTGCTGGTGGATGCCCTCATCGGCGGAATCATCGGCGGGATGATCTGGTTGTTCACCGTGTACGTCCTGCTGGAAGTGTGGCCGGTGTGGCTGCTGCTGCTGATTGTCCCCGGTTGTGCGTTCGGCTTCGTTCTGCTGCGGTTCGCGCTGCGGCAGATTGTGCGCGTGATGCGCATCGCCACCTACTTGCTTGTCCTCGGCCTGCTGCTGGCACTCGGCGCGGGCGGTTTCCTGCTCTACCGTAGCCTGACAGGTGCGGCCTGAGCGATCTTCCATTCCATCTCATCCCAATAACCGCAAAGGAGGTGTCGCCGTGACTCACCGACTACCCCGCGCACCCAATTAAGCCCCGCAACGGGGCGCAGTGGTTCCGCTTCTGTTGTTGTTTCGTATGGCAAGAACCTTTGAGGAGACACACGCACGGTAAGCAACCCCGCACCTAAAGGTGGGGGCTTTTAACAGCCCAATGCTTACCCGAATCAGCCGCAAGGCTACGTTAGGGACAAATATATAGGCACTTCGGAATACCTCACCAGTTCAGAACTCTGCGGTACAGGATTAAACAGGCTAAAGGGGATATGCCC
>CAIPFY010000331.1 GCA_903864435.1 uncultured Chloroflexota bacterium
AAAACAATCTAGGTGATGGGTTCCAGCGGATTCGGGCGATGACCGTAACTCAGTTCAGCCAATCCCGACGGCGCAGCCCAGCGCACGCCGTTGCCAATCACAAGTTGCACTTCCTTCTGGTAGTACGTCGGGTAGGTTTCGTGACCGGGGCGGAAATAGAACACTTTGCCGCGCCCACGATGGTAGCAAGCGCCGCTGCGGAACACCTCACCGCCCTGAAACCAGCTCACGAACACCAGCGTATCCGGCGCGGGAATGTCGAAGTGTTCCCCGTACATTTCTTCGTGCGGAATATCGAAATGGTCGCCCAATCCCTGCACGATGGGATGCCCCGGCTCAACCACCCAGATGCGCTCCCGTTCATTGGCCTCGCGCCATTTCAGATCGCAAGACGTTCCCATGAGCTTCTTGAAAATCTTCGAGAAGTGACCGGAATGCAGCACCACCAGCCCCATGCCATTCAAAACGCGCTGGTATACCCGTTCCACCACCGCATCGCTCACTTTATCATGCGCCATGTGTCCCCACCACGTCAGGACATCCGTCGCATCCAGAACTTCCTGCGTTAAACCGTGTTCAGTATCATCCAGCGTTGCCGTCCGAACCTCTAAACCCTGTTCGCGCAGCGCGTTGGCAATAACGGTGTGCATCCCGTCAGGATAGACTTTTTGCACCGTCAGATTCGTCTTTTCGTGCTGTCCTTCGTTCCATACGGTCACACGTAAAGCTGCCACAGTCTTGCTCCTCATCAATTTTGGGCGAACACTAAAGTCTTATTCTACCGTTCTGATCTGCAAATAGGCATATCCATCTCCATCTAAGGATGGATTACACGCCATTCGGGGATACCCATCACTATCCTAATTGCGACGAACGACATTACTGTAAACGATAGGTAGACCATTTATAAAACGTGCGGGAAGACCCGTACAGAGGTATCCATGTCTCCGAAACGTGTGGTCATTATGGGTGCGGCAGGCCGCGATTTTCACAATTTCAACGTACACTTTCGCAACAACCCGGACTACGAAGTGGTGGCCTTCACAGCCACCCAGATACCGGGTATTGATGGGCGCATCTATCCGGCGGAACTGGCTGGATCAGCCTATCCGAAGGGCATCCCCATCCGTGATGAAAGCGAACTCAATCAGTTGATCGCCGCTGAACATATTGACGAGGTAATCTTTGCCTACAGCGATGTGCCGCATGAATACGTCATGCACCGCGCATCGCAGGTGCTGGCGCTCGGCCCGGACTTCCGCCTGATGGGGCCACAAACCACCCAGATCAAGAGCAAGCGTCCGGTCATCTCGATCTGCGCCGTTCGCACCGGCAGCGGCAAAAGCCAGACTTCGCGCTTTGTCGTCTCCGCGCTGCAAAAGTTGGGGAAGCGCGTGGTCGCCATCCGTCATCCCATGCCCTACGGCAACCTCATCGCCCAATCGGTGCAGCGGTTCGCTGAATACGACGATCTGGACGAGTACGAATGCACGATTGAGGAACGCGAGGAGTACGAACCTTATATTGATCGGGGCGCGGTCATTTATGCAGGCGTGGATTACGGCGCGATTCTTGCTAAAGCCGAAGAAGAAGCCGACATCATCATCTGGGATGGTGGCAACAACGACCTGCCCTTCTACCGATCAGACTTTCACATCGTCGTGGCTGACCCGCATCGTCCGGGGCATGAGCTGGCCTACCACCCCGGCGAAGCCAATCTCCGCAGCGCACAGGTCATTATCGTGAACAAGGTGGATACCGCCGACTACAGCGGCATCGTCACCGTTCGCCGCAATATCCGGCAAGTGAACCCCGGCGCGATCATCCTCGAAGCCGCCTCGCCCCTGTTCGTAGACCATCCCGAAGCCATTCGCGGCAAGCGGGCGCTGGTCATCGAGGATGGCCCCACCCTGACGCATGGCGAAATGGCCTACGGCGCAGGCGTCGTGGCGGCACAGCGATTCGGCGCGGCTGAGATCATAGACCCGCGTCCATTCGCGGTTGGCTCCATACTCAACACCTACGCCAAATACCCCAAAACCGGCGCGATTTTGCCAGCAATGGGCTACGGTCACGAGCAAATGCACGAACTGGAAGAAACCATCAACCGTTCGGATGCCGACATCGTGATTGCCGCCACCCCGATTGACCTCAGCCGCGTGATTAAGGTGCGGTTGCCGGTTGAGCGCGTGCGCTATGAACTACAAGTCATCGGCACGCCCACGCTGGAAGACCTGATCGTGGAACGGTTCGGTAGCTAAATCCCAACACGACTTTCAAAGGGTAGCGGATGAGACATCCCCTACCCTTTGTTTGACCATTAACCCTTCACCGCGCCCTGTGTCAGCCCGCCCACGATGTACTTTTGCAGCACCATGTACAGCATGACAACCGGCGTGGCTGCAATCAGCGAACCCGCCGCGAACACGCCCCAATCGTCGGTGAACTTGGCGGAAACAAAGTTATAGAGTCCCACCATCAATGTCCAGTTGTCACGATCCGTCAACAGGATGCGTGCCAGCACAAACTCGTTGAACGTCCCCACGAACGACAGGAGCGCCACCACCGCCAGAATAGGCCGCACCAGCGGGAACACCAGATACCAGAACGTCTGCCAGTGCGTCGCGCCATCCACTTCCGCCGACTCGTCAATATCACGCGGGATGGTGTCGAAAAAACCCTTCGTCAGCCATGTATTCACGCCCATCGCGCCGCCCAGATAGCACAGCACCAGACCGCCGTGCGAGTTCAGGCCGAAGTTGACCCCCAGAATGGTCACATACGGGCCGATTTGCAACAGCATCAGGTACAGCGCCACCATCGCCAGCAGGTTCGGGAACACCTGTATCAGCAGGATCGTCACCAGCAGGCTGCGCCGTCCGCGAAACCGGAAGCGCGAAAAGGCATACGCGCTGAGTGCGGTGATTGCCAGTGACAGAATCGTATTGGTCACGGCGACCACCGCCGAATTGCTAATCCAGCGCCAGAACGGAACCTGCGGGTTATTGAGCAGCTTATCAAAGTTCACCAGCAGATCGCTGATACTGTGAACATTTTGCGGGATGAGCGTCTGCGAGGTCATCGAACCCGTCGGGTTAAACGAGGCCGAAATAATCCACACCACAGGAAACAGCGTAAACGCCAGCACCAGCAGAATCACCAGCGTCCGCAAAGCGAACAAAATGCGGCGGATGATGTCTGGACGGCTTGAACGACGAACGGACTGTGCCACCTGACTCCGGGTTTGTGCCATGCTAGACATTATCGCCCACCTCCTCCCAACGCTTGGTAAAGCGGAACTGAAACAAGGTCAGCCCGCCCACCATGAAGAAAATTACAATCGCTATGGCAGAGGCAAAACCATACTCGCGGGAACCACCTGAACTGAAGGCATAGCGATAGGTGTAGCTAATCAGGTTGTCCGTATGCCCAACGGGAGGGGCAGATGTGCCCACCATCGGCGGCCCACCGCCGAACAACGCTTCGATCAGCAAAAAGTTGTTGAAGTTATAGGTGAATGAAGCGATCAGCAGCGGCCCCACCGCCACCAGCAAAAGAGGCAGCGTTAAGCTCCAGAACCGTTGCCATGCGTTCGCGCCATCCACTTCCGCCGCCTCGTAAATCGCCGAGGAGATGGACTGCAACGCGCCGGTGCAGATGAGCATGAAATAGGGAAACGCCAGCCACAGGTTGACCAGCAGTACCGCCACTTTCGCCCACCCCGGATCGGTATGCCAAGGAGGTGCCCAACCGAGCAAACCGTTCAACGAGGAAGTAATCACCCCGCCATTCGGGTTCAACATGCCGCGCCAGATCAAAATGCTAATCATGCCCGGAACCGCGTAGGGGATAATCAGCAGCGATTTGATGAAGCGAGCGCCGGGGAACTTATCCAGCATCAGCGCCATGAACAGCCCCAGCGAAAACGCCGTCAGCACCGAAAAGAAGGCAAACGCAATCGTCCAACCAAACACCCGCAGCAAAGGTTCGCGGATCGAAACACTGGTAAAAATCCGCGTGAAGTTCTCGACTCCCACCTGAACCCAGAAGCCCAACGGCGCATGAGAACCATCCGCTGCCACAAACTCGCCCACAGACACATCCGCCTTGTAGATCACGTTAGTCTCTTTATCAACCACCGCATCCTGTTCGGCGTCATAGACCCATTTCTGCTGGTAGTTCCCCGCCGAACTGCGCGAGGTAATGCCAATCGGGTTTGCAGGATCGCCAAACTGAATCGTCTGCAAATTGGCGTCGCGCATCGCCTGCAAACGCTCTTTGCCGGAAAGCTGCCGGAACCCGTTGAACGTCGCAGGCAGCCCATCCTTGTCATACGGCGCTTCACCCGACTGGTTCAACGTCACCGTCGCTAACGGCTGACCGGGAGCCGCGAAGAAAGTTGCCCCCTCCTCAGTGGTCAACCACAGCGCAAATGTGCCCTCATCGTTGCCATACAGTTCCCAGCTATAGCTGACCGATTCGGCGGGTAGATACTGCGCGTTGGACATCAACTGCACAGCCCGTTCTTTGGTGTACAGGTGTCCATCGCTGTAATTCGTGAACGCGATATACACCGTGTAAATCAGGGGATAGATCGCCAGCAGCGCCATCAACGCCAAGCCGGGAGACATCCACCGCAGCGGCCACAACCCCGGTATCAGGTTAATGGCTCCCACACCCACCGCAATCAACACCAGTGCGAACGCCAGAAACAGGTTGCCATCCCGCCCAACCTGAACGGCTAACCAGAACGAAAAAACGCTCACAATTCCAATGGCGAGCAAGCGTAGGCTGTATGCCACCACCGAGAGCGAAATCCCGGTCGGGGATGGGGCGCGTTGTTTAGCTTGTGCAGCGGCCACTCGATCCTCCCTTAATCTGAAACATAACACTACTAAGTAAATAGAATCTAACGCATGACAATAAAAAGGAACAGTCTTGCGACTGTTCCTTTCCGTCCGGTCAATCTAGCTTCCGGTCGAAATCGTCAGCACTTTGCTGGCCGAGTCGAACGAGAAGGTTACTTCGGTGCCGTCCGCTGGCACGGTGAACTTCAGGTTGTCGCCGTTCTCCTTGCCGTCCACACCGTAGTTCAAATCCCAGCTCAGGTTCGCAGCCACCTTCGCCTCATAATCACCCGCAGGAATGGCAACCGTCATAAAGACGTACACGCCATCGCCATCCGGGTCTTGCAGCCAGCTACGCAGGCAGTCCGGCGCCCAATCCGCCGAGCAACCGATCTTGGACTGGAAGCTACCGGGGACACTCAGGATCAGCCGATTGACGTTATCTGCCACCCAGTTCGTCTTGTTGTCATAGATGAACAGAACACTGGTTTCTTCCGCCAGCGACAACTTCACGTTCGCGCCGTCAAGGTCAGCTGCGCCGCCGTAATTCTCGTCCCAGCTATTGTTCATTGCAACTTTATATTCAAAGTCGCCGGCTGGCACGGTGAAGGTATTCATCCACACATCACTGTTGGCACTGTACAGCAGTTGCGTCTTGTCGCAATCCGGCGCCCAATCTGCCGCGCAGCCCACCGCTGCCTGAAGCGATCCGGGGATCGAAACCGTCTGCGGCCCATCCGCCGGAGGCGCATCGCCGCCCGCGCTGGGCAGTGCCACCGGCACATCGCCGCCCGCGATCAAGGTGCGAATCTGTTCCGCCGCGTTCTTGAAGGCTTCGGCAGGCGATAGTTCGCCAGTAATCACGAACTGTTCAGCATTCCCCCACGCGCCCCAGACCGAGGTCATTTCGGGGATTTGCGGCATCGGCACGCCTACTTCACCGGCATGTTGGAACGCCTGAAGATCGGCATCTTCCAGTGCTTCAAGCGTCTTGATGAACGCTGGTGCACGCGGGTCGGCATCATACATGGCCTTCATCGGCTCCTCAGCAGCCATGAAATCCAGCAGGAACGACTCGGCCACCAGACGACGATTGTCATCAATATAGGCGCTAATCATGAAACCGTTACCGCCCACCAGCGGCTTGCCCACACCCGCCGGGCCAGCCGGAATGTCGCTAATGGCATACTTCACGCCCGATGTACGAATGCGGTTCAGCGCCCACGGGCCGGTCATGATCATGGCCGCTTCGCCGCGCTCAAACATATCATGCATTTCGTTGTAGCCGACCGCAGGCACGAGGAAGCCCTGATCGGCCATGCTTTTCAGCCATTCCCCAGCAGCGATTGAACCTTCGCTATCAATGCCCACATCCTGCGAGGTGTAGTTGCCCTGATCGTCCTGCCCGAAGATATAGCCGCCAAAGGCGCTCATAATCGGGAAGTAGTGATACGGGTCATTGGTCTGAATCATGTAACCGTACTTGCTCTTGCCGGACGACACCAGTTCTTCGGTGATCGCCTTCACATCGTCCCATGTCGCGGGTGCATCGGGAACCAGATCGGGATTGCGGAAGAATGCCACATTGTCGGCTGAATACGGCATGGCGTACAGTTCGCCGTTGTAGGTGAACAGATTCAACGATGCCGCTGTGAATTCCGAGGCAATATCGCCCAGATCAATCGGGATGATCGCGCCATTCTGCACCAGCTCGCCCACCCAGTCCGAAGCCGCCACGAACACATCCGGGCCTTCACCCGCCGGGCCAGCAACGGTGATATTCGAGCGAATATCGCCCATGCCAATTTCCTGCACCTGCACCGTTACGCCGAATTCTTCGCTGAACTGCTCGACAATCGGGGTCAACGCCGGTACGCGGGTATTATCCGCCCAGATTAGCAGGTCGGGCTTGGCATCTTGCGCCAACGCCGGGACTGCCGCACTCAACACGAGCAACAGTGCAACAGCCACCAACAAGAAACTCTTACGCATATCAATCTCCTTCATTCATTCGCTATACGAACAGGCAAAATAGCTGCGGATTATTTACTATTACTGGAAAAAACTCCTTCCACCAATGGTTCATGCCAAACCTTGCACTGCCGGTTTCAAATTGGCAACACAATACGCAAACTATCGCGCATCTGCTCCAGCCGTTGCACCAGATCAGCTTGTTCGTCCGAACTTAGTGCCGCCATCCGTTGCATCAACGACTGCTCATGAGCCTGCTGCGCCTGCTGCCAGCGTTCGCGCCCCATCGGGGTCAGCACCACCTGCTGCGCCCGCCGATCCACCCCATCTGCATTCCGTTGCACAAGATGGGCTTGCTCAAGCGAATCTATCAGCCGCGTAATGGTACTGCGTGCGCACAAGAGGATGTCGCTCAGGTCAGTCATCCGGTACGCCGCGTTTGCAACCAGTAACGACAGCACCCGGTACTGGGATGTCGTTAAGTCAAAAGCAGATAGAACTTGCCGATCACCCGCATCCAGCAACACATAAATCTCATGGATCAGCCGGTATGAACGGGTCGTGGTTGGTATTTCAAAGGACAAGGGTTCCATAGAAATAAATCCTGCCACATAATTGCAAAAACAACAGTTGCTTCTGCAACTATTTTACCGCATGAATACAACGATCTGTCAACACGACTCACTCATACAAATTGCACAACGTTTACCCCGAACAGATCACCGTTTCAGGAAGCCTCAAAAACTTCACGTTATGCCACAACGGATAGTGTTATAATTCATTGACTTCCCATTACATCGAGGGACTGACCAAGTAGCGTGCCGCGCCCGCCATCGGGATATAACCCGCTTGTCGTGCGCCCTTCCGTCTTATACAATGGATCAGTTCGTGAAAAATTGCGCAGTGCTTTCATTCTACTTGTGGCAATTGACTTTCATTTGATGCGAAGGCAACCCGTTTACGGTTCCCCATTTCTTCAGGAGTAGCAATGAAATCCTTTTTCTCGGCGTTAACCCGTTTGTCGCTGCGATACCAGATTGTCACACTGGCGACGATGGTCGCATTCATGGTACTGGGCGTCGTGGGAGTCAGTCAGCTCAAGCAAGAACTGCTGCCTTCCGTCTCCTTCCCTCAAACAGTCATCCTCACGCAAGTTTCGGGCATGAGCAGCGAACAGGTGCTCAATGTCCTCACCAAGCGTATCGAGGAAGCCCTACACAACGTCCCCGAAGTGGTCAATGTGGAGTCGACCACAACCGGCGCATTCGGCAGCGTCTTGATTGCGCGAAACAACTTCGGGATGAATCAAGACAAGATACAGGCTAACATTCAAGCCGCGCTGGATGCCGTCTGGTTCCCCTCGCGGCGCATCGAAGCACCTGAAGGGCAGAACCCCACCGAGTTTGCCCGCACGCTACTGGCAGATGTCACTCCTGAAATGTTGATTTATCTGGAATCGAAAGACGCCAATTTCCTCTTTCAGCTCACCCCTGATGTCTGGAGCGCACTTTCGGACGACACCGTGAAATCGGTACTGGCCTATCTCGCATCCCAACAAGAGCAAAACCAGAGCGATAAAGGTGCGCTTCAGCAGTTAATCGAACAAGAAATCGTCCCCAAGATCGAAGCACTGGATGAAGTCGGCAACATCAACGTCACCGGTGGGCAGGCGCTCCCCGGAGAAGCCATCAACGCCCCGGCAGCCACCAACACGGAAGCCGCCAACAGTCTGCTGCTCAAACTCTCGACGGATGTGTGGTCGGTGGCAAGCGCCAAAGTGGGCTACAGCGGCGCACTGAATGGCGCCGCTGTGACCGCCCTCAGCGCAGGTAGCGTTCCCGCGCAACCGACTACGGCTCCCGAACTTCCCGCAAGCTGGCAAAGCAGCCATTTCAGCGATGCCAGCGATCTGTTGGAAATGCGTACTCTCACCCGCACTGTTGCGGCGGCGCTGAATAAATTCCTCGAAACCGGGCGTATCGTTGGCTCACTGGGCAAAACAAACGACCTCTCGGTTGAGGATGTCGCCCAGATGCTCGCCATTGATCCGACAATGGCGCAGTATTTCAAAGCCGAACAACTTGCCGCGCTCTCGCCGGAAGTGTTCGCAGCCCTGCCCGCAGATTTTATCGCCTCACTGGACGGTTTCACCCGCGACGAACTGGCCTCTCTTGCTCTCGCGCAGAGCATCACTGGCAAAGACGCACAGGCCGAACCCGTTGATTTGCCCTCGGCTTGGCGCATCGCCCCGCCGGCGCTCATCAGCTTCAGCTTTGACGATATTCCGCTGGCGAGTTTTAGCATTGCCAGCAGCGTCGAAGCGGCAGCACCTATCACCGACACCACAACCGCGCCAGTGACCGAAGCCGTTGCGACACCCGCGCCCGAAACCTCGGTCACGCCTGCGCCGCAGTTGCCCGAAGGCCCCGCCCTGCCGGCGATTTTCGCCCTGATCGGCGGTCAATTCGGCATCACGCTCGATACAGCGGATGATCTTGTGAACATCCCGCTGCCCGAAGAATTCGCTACCCAGATTGGGAGTCCCACGCTGCGCGCTGCCGACTTCCTCAACTTCATGCTGCTGCTGTCTGATCCGACCAAACTGCCCCCCGGCACTGCCGCGTTGCCCATTAATCCGGGCATCATTATCGGGTCACTCAGCCCCGAAACCGTGCAATATCTGATCGCCAATGACCCCACCTTCCTGCCGAATTTGCAAGCCGGCGCGTATGAATACTTCACCGCCGATGTGCTGGCGTTGCCCGATATGGCGCCGCCGCTGGCCGATGCGTGGAACACCCTCGCAGGACGCCCCCAGTTTGCGGAACGTCCGTTAAAGACCGCCGCTGATCTGGTCACGCTCGGCGAAGGCAAGGCTTCCGACCTGCTCAACACCATCAACAACACCGTTCCCGAAGCCTTCGCAGGCTACGAAGTGCGGTTGTTCGACAGCCTTACCCCGTCCACGCTGCGTTATCTGGTCGCCCAACAGCCTGATTTCTTCACCAGCCTTGACCCGAAAGTGCTGTTGAAGTTCTCGCCAGCGGCGCTCGCCAGCCTGCCGGAAACAGTCACCGCCACGCTGGATGCAACCACCGCAGCAACACTGAAGGCCATCGCGGACGGCACACAAGAATCAGCCGCGCAACAGTTGGCAGCACGCTACCAGTCCAATACGCCCGCCGCTGATCCCGACGCACCTGTGCTGAACGCGGATTGGGGGCTAATCGCCAACTTCCTCGGCATCGAACTGAACAGCACCGATGATTTCTTCCGCTTCTTCCCCAGCGCGTCTGGCTTCATCAACAGCCTGTTCGACAGCCCGCAGGGCGTGAATTTCGCCCCGGCGCTCCTCGGCAATATGTCCGCCGAAGCTGTCCAGTATATGACCAAGCGGGAAGCCGCATTCCTTGACGATCTGTCTGTTGCGGCGCTGCAACTGCTGAACCCGGATGTGCTGGCGACGCTGCCTACCGCAGTGCAGGATCGCGTCAAATCAGGTGGCGACACCTTTAAGCCAAACACTGCCGTCACCCGCAGTAACGGGAACAACAGTCTGATCGTCGTGGTGTATAAGGCAGCCGGGACAAATACCGTCGAAGCCTTCCACCGCGTCAATGATGTCATCGCGGCGATTGACGCACAGGATGACACCATTACCGCTACCGTTGGTTTTGAACAGGCCAGCTTCATCGAAGAATCGATCAGCGGCGTCACCCGCGAAGGGCTGCTCGGCGGCATCTTCGCCATCATCATCATTCTGGTGTTCCTCAGCGGCGGCATCTGGTCGCGCATCCCGCGCCGCACGGTTGGCCTGATGATGGTCGTACTGTTCCTCGCCCTGCTGGTCTTTCTCGTCAGTTCCGGCCTCGATAAAGCCGGCGGGGATGCGGGACTCGCGTTCGCTCAGGCGGACACGATCTCGCGCCTGCTGCTGCTGCTCGGCGCGGGGGCTGGCCTGCTCATTCTGTTCTGGCCGGGCGACCTGCCCCATCCGGCATGGCGCAGTACGCTGGTGGTCGGTGTCAGCATCCCGCTGTCGCTGCTCATCGCACTCGCCATCATGAACTGGGTACCGCCCACCATCAACAAGCTGCTGCTCCCCGCCGCAGAATCTTCGCCCCTCATCGCGTTCATTCTGCGCCTGTTCCCTTCCAGTATCAGCATCAACATCATGACGCTCTCCGGCCTCACGGTAGCGATTGGCCGCGTCGTGGATGACTCGATCGTGGTACTGGAAAACATTTTCCGGCACATTCAAGAGGGTGGCGACAAACGCGAAGCCATCATCGCCGGAACCCGTGATGTATCCGTCGCCATCTTCGCCGCCACAGTCATCACCGTCGTCGTGTTCCTCCCGCTGGGCTTGACGGGCGGCATCATCAGCGAATTCTTCCTACCGTTCGGCCTCGCCGTCACCTATTCGCTGCTGGCTTCGTTCGTGGTTGCCATCACCGTCGTGCCAACACTTGCCTTCCTGTTCATTGGCAAGCAAGAAGCCTCGGAAGAAGAACATGATGGCACGCTGGAACGTCTCTACATTCCGGCGCTGCGCTGGTCACTGAGCAGCGGACGCAGCAAGCTAGTGGTGCTAGGCGTGGCGACAATCAGCCTCGTGGTTGGTGCGCTCCTATTTGCCACCCGCCCCACCACCTTCATCCCCGGCCTCGGTGAGCCGCAGATCAGCGTGAACGTGAACCTACCACCCGGCACTAAGATTCTCGAAACGAACGAGAAAGTGCTGGAAATGGAAGCCTTCATCCGCGACGCCAACAATGGCGACCTCAGCACCGTTCAAACCACCATCGGCAGCGGTGGTGCCAGCCTCGAAAGCCTGCTCGGTGCAGGTCAAGGGGTCAGCGAGAATATCGCCGCCATAACGATTGGCGTCGAAACGCAGAGCAACCTCGATCAGTGGACGCAGCGCATCCGTACCGAAGCCGAACGCATCTTCGGCAAAGACTCGGTGCGCGTCTCCGCCGCCTCGATCAGCGATCAGGGTTTCGGCGGGTTTGAGCTGGTACTGGCTGGCCCGGCAGAAGATGTACAGGCCATCAATCAAACCGTGATTGACACCCTGAACACTATTCCCGGCATCACCAACGCCACCAGTGATCTCGAAACCGTTTCGGCAGGTGGCGACAATGCGCCGCGCACCTTCATCCGCGTTGATGGCGAAACCGCCGTCAGCTTCAGCGCCGAACTCGAAACCGATAACACGCTGGGCGTCACTCAGCAGGCCATCCAGAAGATCAAGGCGCTACCCGACCTCCCTGCCAGTGTACAGGTGAGTCAGGGATTCAACAGCGAACTCCAAACGCAGGGCTTCCAGAGCTTGTTCGTGGCAATGGCAATTGCCATCGCCATCGTCATCCTCATTCTGATGATTACGTTCGGATCGCTGGTACACTGGTTCGACATCATTCTGAGCATCGTCGTCGCGCCGGTGGGTGCGGCGGTGCTGCTCACCCTGACCAACCGCGTACTCGGCATCTCTGCCATGATCGGCCTGCTGATGCTCATCGGGATTGTCGTCACCAACGCGGTCGTGTTGATTGACCGCGTGCAAACCAACCGCCATGAGCGCAAGATGGGCGTTTTTGACGCGCTCATCGAAGCCGGTGGTCGCCGCTTGCGCCCGATCTTGATGACCGCACTGGCAACCATCTTCGCGCTCATGCCGCTGGCCTTCGGTCTTTCCAAAGGCGCGATCATCGCTTCCGAACTCGGCACAGTGGTGATTGGCGGCCTCGTCAGCAGCACGCTGCTTACGCTAATCGTGGTGCCGGTGATGTACAGCCTGCTCGCCCCGCTGCACAAACGCCTCGCGGCGCTCATCGGGCGTGCCGACTAACCGCGCAGTCCGGTCACACGCAACAAAACAAAAGACGGAACCGCGATCGGTTCCGTCTTTTGTTTTCAGTTAGCAGACTGTGATTTCTAGCGCGAACCTATGACTTCGCGGTAGCTTCCGGTTTTGTCGGAATGAGATCAAGACGTTCGCCAACGGTCTTGAAGGCCTTGAGCGCCCGATCCAGATGCTCAATACGGTGCGTCGCTGTATAGCTGGTACGCAGCAAGCCACCGTTCGGCGGCGTGGCAGGCGGCACGACCGGGTTGGTATACACGCCTTCTTCGATCAACGCGGCCCATGCCAGCACCACGCGGAAATCCTCGCCCAGCACAACCGGAATAATCGGCGTATTGCTAGTTCCCACGTTATAGCCCAGTTCGTTGAAACCCTTCCGCATGTACTCCGCGTTATTCCACAGATTTTGAACATGCTGCGGTTCAGTCTCGATAATATCAAGAGCCGCCAGCACGGCTGCCGTATTGGGCGCAGGCATAGCCGCCGAGAAGATGAGCGAACGCGCCTTGTGCTGGATGTAGTAAATCACCTCGGCGCTGCCCGCGATAAACCCGCCGATGGAGGCAAAACTTTTGCTGAACGTCCCCATCATCAAATCAACCTGATCGGTCAGGCCATAATGTGCGGCTGTGCCGCGTCCGCCGCCCGTCACGCCCACGCCATGCGCGTCGTCCACCATAATGCGTGCGCCGTACTTCTTACACACCGCCACAATTTCTGGAAGCAGGGCAATATCGCCGCCCATGCTGTAAACGCCATCCACGATCACTAGCTTGCCGCCATCGCTAGGCAGCTTGCTCAACACGCTTTCGAGGCTATCCACGCTGTTATGGCGGAAACGCTTCATCTCCGCGCCGGACATGGTTACGCCGTCTACAATGCTGGCATGATCGTCCTTGTCGAGGATGATCGTGTCGCCCTTTTGAGCAATCGCCGAAATCGCGCCCACGTTGCTCTGATAACCGGTGGAAAACACCACCGCCGCTTCCATCCCCACGAACTTCGCCAACCGACGCTCCAGTTCGAGGTGCAGATCCAGTGTCCCGTTCAGAAAGCGTGAACCCGTCACGCTGGTTCCGTAACGCCTCACAGCCTCAATGGCGGCGTTCCGAACACGGGGATCTGTCGTTAGCCCCAGATAATTGTTGGAGCCAAGCATCACAACTTCGTGACCTTCAAAAACTGCCGTTACGCCTTCTGTTTCGCTCAGAGCGCGGAAATAGGGGTACATGCCTACTTCCGTCGCTTCTTTTGCGCGGTGAATCGTCTCATCTGTACGGATTTTATCGAACAAGTCAGCCATAAACTGGCTCCCTTCTGTCGTTTCTGGGTTCGGCGTTTGGAATTATGCACTTCGTGTAACAACAACACGTACCAAAATAACAACACCAACCGTGAGGTTATGATTTGTGAATCGCGTCACATTCAAAACTTTAACAACGTTTTGGACGTTTCGCAATCCACAGGCGAAGTTCGTACACGAAAATCGCGCTCTCCACTTGCACATTTTAACCGACAGCGGTTACAATCGAAGCGTTCAATATCGTGTTCAATGTCGGAGTAGTGGCATGTCGTCAATGACTGTTCGGCGGCTGGTTGTTTGGGGCATTTCGGCAGCTTTGGGCTTCGTGCTCACCTATCTCATCGTGACCGTTGGCTTCCCGATTGTGAAACCGGAAGCAGTGGGCATGACGCTGGAGAAATTCGGGTTCGGTTATTTCATCGTGACCTACACCCCGATTATGTTGATCTTCGTCACATGGCTGGATGCGTTCCTCGGCACCAAGATTCTGCCGGACTAACCCCAACCGACTTCCGGTTCGCGTATGTTAAACCCGCCTTATCGGCGGGTTTTGCGTTTTTAGGCAGAGGTCATCCCGATGCAATCTGATAGAGACACCGCTTCGAACATTACGCCTAGTGCTTTTGCCCATCTGCCGCTATGAGATGGGGAATCACGACATCACTCCGGTGGGTTCAGGAATGAGAATACCTTCTTCTAGGGCGGTTTCCAGCCACAAGGCCTTCGCTTCATCCAACATCATCAGAGCATCTTCGCGGCTGTCCCCCTGCGTCATACACCCTTTCAAAAGAGGAATGGATGCAAACCATACGCCATCTTCATCGGGGGTCAATTCGATGGTATAGGGGAGTCTACTGTAATCGGTCAACCTGTGATTCCCTTGTGTTCACTCCGTTGAAGACTTGCCAATCTTGAATATAGATTACATCATTCCTTGATGTTTTGCCCAAGTCACCCTCGTGCATTTTCCCTCCCACCCCCGCTTGTGCGGCTGGCGAGGGAGGCGCTACACTGAGGGGATATCCATCATAGCAAGGTCAGCACCATGTACCCGCACAACCGCTTCACCCATGCACTCACCCGCACCCCCACCGACAACCTCAGCGCCGGCCTGACTAGCCAGACAATCGGTGCGCCCGATATGGCGCTGGCCTACCAGCAGCACACCGCCTATCAGGATGCGCTGCGAGCCTGCGGCTTGAGCGTGACCGCCCTCGCAGGCGACCCGACCTACCCCGATGGCTGTTTCGTGGAAGATGCCGCAGTCATCTATGGTGATCTGGTCGTCATCACGCAACCGGGCGCACTATCCCGCCGGGGCGAGGCAGACGCCATCGCCGCCGCATTCGCCCACCGCCCACTCATCCGGCTGACAGGCGAGGCTTATCTGGACGGCGGAGACGTGCTGTTCTGCGCCGATCGGGTGCTGATCGGCCTCTCCGAGCGCACCAACCGCGCAGGTGCGACAGCTCTGCGAAACGCGCTGCGCGACTATGACTCGGCGGTACGAGTCGAATTTGTGCCAATTTCCGGCGTGCTGCACCTCAAAACCGGCGTGACCGAACTCGCTCCCGGCGTGCTGGTCTTTTCACCCCTTATGCAAACCGAAGCCGACTTCAGCTTTGCCGAATGCCACACCCTGCCCGAACGCGAATGGCACGGTGCCAACCTCGTCCCCATCAACGACTCGCTGCTCATCATGGAAGGCTACCCGACTGTCACGGAGTTAGCCGCCAAACACGCCCGAACCGTTCACACCTTAGCCATGAGCGAATTTGAGAAAATGGATGGTAGCCTTTCCTGTCTATCGCTGCGCTATCACGCCTGAGTCGGGCTGTCTCACAAAACTCTCAGGTGCGTTCGTGCAAGATTTCACGGTCTGATAGCTTTTGAAAGTTCACCGCTGCTATAGTGCGCCGCATGAACAATCAATCTTCGCGCCTACCCGGTTTTTACAAACGTCCGCAGGCTGAACGCGCCGCCCTCATCGCACAGTGGGCCGCGCTGTCCGGCTCCGATTTGGCTGCGCTCAACGCCGGACTAGACCCGTCTATCGCCGAAAACATGATTGAAAATGTCATCGGTGTCTACGGGTTTCCGGTCGGCATCGCCACCAACTTCCTCATCAACGACCGCGACTACCTTATTCCGATGGTCATCGAAGAACCGTCAGTGGTAGCCGCGGTGAGCAACGCCGCCAAACTGTTCCGCGAAGGCGGCGGCTTCCACACCAGCAGCGATGAGCCGGTCATGATCGGGCAAATTCAGGTACTTGATCTACCCGATTTGCAGGCGGCGGCGGATGCCATCCTCAGCCACAAAGCCGAACTCATGGCGGAAGCGGATCGCGTGGGCGGGAGCATCGTCAAGCATGGTGGCGGCGCACGCGACATTGAAGTGCGCCCGATAGCCGAGTCCAGCGTTGGCCCTATGCTGATCGTCCATCTGCTGATGGACACCCGCGACGCGATGGGCGCGAACGCCATCAACACCGCCGTCGAACACCTCACGCCACGCATCGAACAACTCACAGGCGGGCGCGTCAACCTGCGAATCCTCAGCAACCTCACCGACCGCCGCAAAGCGCGTGCCGAAGGGCGCATTCCGGCGGCTGAACTGACCACCGAAACGCTTGCCGGAGCCGACGCGGTGGATGCCATCGTGGAAGCGGGCGCGTTTGCCGAAGTAGACCCCTACCGCGCCACCACCCACAACAAGGGCATTATGAACGGCGTGGACGCAGTGGTCATCGCTACTGGCAACGACTGGCGGGCAGTCGAAGCTGGCGCTCATGCCTACGCCGCCCGTGACGGTCAGTACCGCAGCCTCACCCGCTGGTGGAAAGACGATCAGGGCGATTTGCGCGGCAGCATCGAACTACCGCTGGCGCTAGGGATTGTGGGCGGCGCGACTCGCGTCCATCCGGTCGCAGGCATCGCGCTGCGTATCCTCGGCATCGAAAACGCCCGTCAATTGTCAGAAATTGCCGCCGCCGTCGGGCTTGCTCAAAACCTCGCGGCGATTCGCGCCCTCGCCACTGTGGGCATCCAGCAGGGACACATGCGGATGCACGCCCGCCAGTTGGCGCTGGCCGCCGGTGCGCAGGGCGAACTGGTCGCCCGTGTGGTGCAAGCCATGATTGATGAAGGTCAAATCCGTCTGGAACGAGCCAAGGCGCTCGTTCATGAGTGGACAACCCAGTAAGGAAGTGACGAATGACTGTAAACGGAACGCAGATGAATGCCGCCTCAAATCTGATGCGTCCCGACCATCAGGTGGGGATTGTCGGGTACGGGGCGTATGTGCCGCGCTACCGCCTGCCCGGCGCGGAAGTGTCCCGCGTGTGGACGAACGGCTTGGGCGGCAGCCCGATCATCGAAAAAGCCGTCGCCGGACTCGATGAAGATGTCACCACCATGTCGGTCGAAGCCGCCCGCAATGCGCTGGCGCGTGCCGCCATTGACCCGCAACTCATCCGCGCCGTGTGGGTGGGCAGCGAAAGCCACCCCTATGCCGTCAAGCCCACCAGCACGATTGTGGCGGAAAGCATCGGCACATCGGCTAATATTCTAGCCGCCGACTGGGAGTTCGCCTGTAAAGCTGGTACGGAAGCCGTACAAGCCTCCATCGGCATGATCGGCAGCGGCATGACGGCCTATACCCTCAGCATCGGCATGGACACCGCGCAGGGTCGCCCCGGTGACGCGCTCGAATACACCGCAGCCTCCGGCGGCGCGGCCTTCCTGCTCGGCCCCGCTGCCGAATCCTGTGCGGTCTATCAGGGTAGCTACAGTTTCGTGACCGACACGCCCGATTTCTGGCGGCGTTCCGGCGAAACCTACCCCAGTCATGGCGACCGCTTCACTGGCGAACCGGCCTATTTCGCGCATGTCACCACCGCCGCGCAATCCCTGATGGACATGATGGGAACCACCGCCGCCGACTACACTTATGGCGTGTTCCATCAGCCCAACGTGAAATTCCCCAGCCGCGCTGCGGAAATGCTCGGTTTCAAAGAGGAACAGATCAAAGAAGGGCTACTGGCAGGTGTGATCGGGAATGTGTATTCCGGCTCGTGTATGCTCGGCCTGACCGCCATTCTCGACCAAGCCAAACCCGGCGATCGCGTGTTGATGGTCAGCTACGGCAGCGGCGCAGGTTCGGATGCGTTCGATATTCGCGTCACCGAACGGGTAACGGCCGTTCAGCACCGCGCCCCCACCACCCGCAATTACATCGCCCGCCGTACCCAAATTGACTATGCCACCTACTGCCGTTATCGCGGCAAACTGAAGGACTAAGTGCGATCATGCGACCCGTAGCAATTGTTGGAATTGGACAGACTCCCGTTGGAGAACACTGGTCAAGCAGCCTGCGAATGCTGGCGGCAGATGCCATACACCATGCCTTTCAGGATGCCAGCCTGAGACAGGTCGACTCGCTTTACATCGGCAATGCTTACGGGGCGGCCTTCAGCAGCCAGCAGCAGTTGGGTTCGCTGGTCGCAGATTATGCCGGTCTGGGGAATATCGAAGCCTGCACGCTCGAAGCAGGCGATGCTTCCGGCGCGGCGGCGCTGCGGGCGGGCTATCTGGCAGTGGCCTCCGGCGCAGTGGAAACGGCGCTCGTCCTCGGCGTCGAAAAATCAACCGACACCATCGGCAGCGCCCATGTGGAAGCACGCGGCGTCAGCCTCGATGCCGACTACGAGGCCGCGCACGGCGTCACCCTCACGGCGCTGGCGGCTCTGCTCATGCGACGCTATATGTACGAACATGGGCTGCCACTGGATGCGTTTGAAGGATTCAGCATCAACGCCCATGCCAACGGCGCTCGCAGCGAGTACGCCATGTTCCGCAATCTCATCAAGCCCGGACGCTTTGCCAAAGCGCCCATGATTGCCGATCCGGTCAGCCTGTTCGACAGTGCGCCGGATGGCGATGGCGCTGCCGCCGTCATCCTGACCAGCGCCGAACGCGCCGCCGATCTGGTGGCACA
Organism: uncultured Chloroflexota bacterium; assembly: GCA_903864435.1. Lineage (GTDB taxonomy): Bacteria > Chloroflexota > Anaerolineae > Aggregatilineales > Phototrophicaceae > CFX2. The sequence goes on from CAIPFY010000331.1 coordinate 18,989, forward strand.
GCCGGTCATCATCGCCGCCAGCGCCGCCGCCACCGATACCCTCGCCCTGCAAGACCGCGCCGATATGCTCCACCTGAAAGCGGTGCAGTCCTCTGCCAGTCGTGCATTCGCGCAGGCCGGTCTGCAACCGGACGATGTGAGCTTCTTTGAGTTGCACGACGCCTACACCGTATTATCCGCGCTGGCGCTGGAAGCCAGCGGATTCGCGGAACGCGGTCAGGGGTGTGCGCTGGCGCAAAGCAACAGCATCGGGCTGACCAGCAAACTCCCGTTGAGTACGTTTGGCGGCCTGAAAGCACGCGGCAACCCAGCGGGCGCAACCGGCATCTATCAAGCGGTAGAAGCCACCATGCAGCTACGCGGTATTGCCGGCGCGAATCAGGTGGTGGGCGCGAAGGTCGGCCTACTTCAGAATCTCGGCGGGCTAGGCAGCAGCGCCTACACTCACATTTTGCGTGTTTGACCGTACAACACAGGGTCAAAAGATGAACAACAGCTAATAAAGAGGGCTTCTGATAGCTCTCACAAGGGCAACTGATAGGTTTTGATAGACCAACAAGCCTAGCATTAACCTATATTCGTGCAGAAATGCACAAGAACACTGACGAAGCAACATGCACGGAGGAACACAAATCATGCAGATTTCAAGACACTGGCGTTTGAACCCGCAGCGGTATCGTCTTCAGGGCGTGCGCTATGGGAATGGCGATATGAGTCTGCAAACCCGCCCGGTTCCAGCGAATACCGAGCAGACCGCTACGGTTCGTGACGTGGCTGAAAAAGACGAAAAGGTTGCTCTGAAGGCCGCCAGCTAGGGCCGGAGCGCGACTGCCCTATGAGTACCGAACGTAAACCGGTTGACGTGCAGCACGAACCCTTTACTTTTGCTGGCACAGGCGAGATTTATTCGTTCACGACCTTGCAGGAATCCCCTGAAGGGTTTGACGATCAAGCGCCTTATATGCTGGCTATTGTGAAACTGGACGAAGGGCCGCTTGTCACCGCACAACTTACCGATGTAGATGGCCCGGTAGCCATCGGCGACCGTGTGGAAATGGTCACGCGCAAGCTCACCACTGAAGGTGAGCGTGGTATGATCGTCTACGGGTACAAATTTCGCCCCGTACTGGCACGTACCAGCGCGACCTAGATCAGCCACCTTCGCTCCTGCGACAATCACAGCACCCCTCGTTAAGCGAGGGGTGTTTTGTTGCCCCATCATCGGCTATGACAATGCCTCTATATGACCACAGAGATTGACCACTCGAAACAAATATCACTTCCCTCCCGAAAGTTACAAATCCATGCCTTGATGTATTACTAATGACATTGGGAGGCAATCCACTTCTCATCTAGAATCTTGATTTAGACACATTACTCATCAGTCGTGTCTGGTCTGTCGCAGCCTTACATCTACCCCCATACCAGAACATAACGATGAGTGTTGTTTTGGTACGGTTTTATGTAAGGACAGGCTTAAATGCAAGCAATGCAAGGCATCCAACCGTTCGAGCAGCTCATGATCCTGATTGTGCTGGCAACCGCCTTCTTGGCGCTGGGCTATGCCTACTGGCTGGCCCGCCAGACCTTCGCTGCTGATAAAGGCAGCGCAGCTATGCAGCGCATCTGGGGGTTCATCAAGGATGGCGCCAACGCCTACCTGCGTACCCAGCTACGCACCATCGTTATTCTGATCGTTGTACTCACTGTCGCCATGTTCCTGAGCGTGGCACTCGTGAAACCAACGGGAGAGGCTAACGAGTTATTCTGTCCTACAGAAGTGGAAACGGCCTTTGCAGCCGATATTGCTGCCAACGCGCCGACCAAGCCCTCCGAGGCAGAGGTGTTAGCGACACTCGAAGCCCGTACCTTAACCGTCAAGCAGGTCGCTACCAACTACGAATACACCACATTCAATTCTGAACGGGTCGCCGGACGGGTGAATTGTTCCTCTGCCGTCACGGGCATCGCCATCGGGCGTGCGCTGGCCTTTGCGATGGGCGCATCCTTCTCGGCGATGGTCGGATTCATCGGCATGAACATGGCCGTTCAGGGGAATGTGCGCGTGGCTGCGGCATCACGCTTCAGCTTTAAACGCGCCCTGACGATTGCCTATCGTTCCGGCACGATCACCGGTATGCTCACCGATGGTCTAGGGCTACTCGGTGGCACACTCATCTTTATCATCTTTGGTAAAGCTGCCCCGGATGTGCTACTCGGCTTCGGCTTTGGCGGCACGCTGCTGGCGCTGTTCATGCGCGTGGGCGGCGGCATCTATACCAAAGCGGCGGATGTCGGCGCTGACCTCGTGGGCAAGGTCGAAGCCGACCTGCCGGAAGATGACCCGCGCAACGCCGCCGTAATTGCCGACCTCGTGGGCGACAATGTGGGCGACTGCGCAGGCATGGCCGCCGACATCTTTGAAAGCTACGAAGTCACCATCGTCTCCAGCCTGATCCTCGGTCTGGCGCTGACCGCCCTCACCGGGCAGTTGTTCTGGATCGTGCTGCCGCTGTTGGTTCGCGGCATCGGCGTGGTCAGTTCCATCGTCGGCACTTACGCGGTATCCCTGTGGAACGTGGAAGATGCCGAAGAAGCCATGTACAAGAGCTATGAAATCTCCAGCGCCATCACCATTATCTCGACCTTCCTGCTGGCAGTATTCTATGCAGGCAACCAAGACCCGAATGGTGATCTCCTCTCGCATCTCTCGCTCGGCTCGCTGGTCGCCATCGGTGTCGCACTCGCGGTAGCGTTTAACCCGCTGACCGCCTATGCCACCAGTGCCAAGAGCAAGCGCGTCCAAAACATCGCCAAAGCCACCGCTTTTGGCCCCGCGCTGGTCATTCTGGAAGGTATCTCGCTGGGTTATCTGTCCAGCGTGTGGTCGGTGCTGGTGATCGTTGCCAGCCTCCTCGCAGCCATCCTCGTCTACAGCGTGAACTTCCCGAAAGAATTGTATCTGCCCGTTTTCCTGCTGGGCGTGGTCGTATCGGTTGCAGCCATCATTCGCGGTTACGTCCGCAAGAATGTGGTGGGCGGCATCTTCCAAGCCCTGTGGGTCATGGTGTTTGTCCTGTTCCTCATCAGCATGCGTGATGTGGGCGTACAGGATCGTTTCCTGTATACGCTGTTCGGCGTCACGCTGATCGGCGTGGGGATGCTCTCCCATACCGGCAACAACGTCTCGATGGATACCTTCGGCCCGATTTCGGACAACGCGAACGGCGTGGCAGAACTGGCTAGTGAAGATTTCGACGACAAGGCCCGTCAGATTCTGGCTGACCTCGACGCCGCCGGAAACACCACCAAAGCCATCACCAAAGGCATCGCCATCGGTTCTGCGGTGATCGCAGCGGTATCGCTGTTCGGGGCATTCTTCATTGACATCGAACGGGTGATGCCCGAAGAACGACTGGCAACCTTCAGCCGTTCGATCAATCTGGCCGATCCGTTGGTGTTCGTAGGGGTGCTACTCGGCGGTATGCTGCCGCTGTTGTTCGGCGGTCTGCTCATCAAAGCCGTCAACCGCGCAGCCGGCTTCATCATGGCAGAGGTGCGCCGCCAACTGCGTATCCCTGAAATCATGAATGGCGAAAGAACGCCGGATTACGCGCAGGCCGTCGCCATTTCGACCCGTTCAGCACAGGCGGAATTGATCCCGCTGGGGCTGATCGCCATTCTGTCACCCATCGTCGTCGGTCTGCTCCTCAAGGAACAAGCGCTAGGCGGCTTCCTCGTCGGTGTCATCGTCTCCGGCCAATTGCAAGCCGTGTTCATGGCGAATGCAGGCGGTGCGTGGGACAACGCCAAGAAATACATCGAGGACGGCAACTACGGCGGTAAAGGCAGCGCCAATCACAAAGCCAGCGTCGTTGGCGATACGGTAGGCGACCCGTTCAAGGACACAGCCGGCCCCGCGCTGAACCCGATGATTAAGGTCATGAACCTTGTCGCCCTAATTCTGGCACCGCTGGTCGTTCAGACTCAGACTCCAGAAGCGACGGTTCCGGTACTCATCATCTCGCTCATCGGCATCGTGCTAATCGTCTGGGCCGTGCGCCGGAGCGACCGTGACGAACAGGCGGCGGATGTTCCCCTGCCTGCCGGGCCAACTTCGGGCGACTAAGTAAGTATTCTACAACCGCATAGATCATGAATGGAACAGGGGGTACCGCCCCCTGTTTCGCTGTAGAGCCACCCCAACGTACTTCCCTCTGATCTGTTTTCATCTCAAAATTAGTCGAGAGGGTAAGGATTTTTCTGTGATACACTATACGAAGTTCAACAGCAGTTGAAAGGGTTTCACAGGCATACCATGAGTCATCTCTGGCATAATCTCTCATCCGGCCCCAGCGCCCCCGACATTGTTTACGTCGTGGTGGAAGTTCCCAAAGGCGGCCACAACAAATACGAATACAGCAAAAGCGCCGGTGTCATTAAACTGGATCGCGTGCTTTACAGTCCGCTGTACTACCCCGGCGATTACGGATTCATCCCTCAAACGTATTATGGCGATGGCGATCCGCTGGACATCCTCGTGATGATGGAAGAACCGAGCTTCCCCGGCTGCGTGATTGAAGCGCGTCCGGTCGGGATGCTTCGCCTCCTCGACAGAGGCGAGAACGACGACAAAGTGCTGGCCGTTCCTGCTTCAGACCCGCATTATGAGGACTACAAAGACCTCGAAGATTTGCCCAGGCACTATCCCAAAGCCGTCGAACACTTCTTCATCACCTACAAGCACCTGCAAAATGCGCAGGTGGATAGTCAGGGTTGGGTGGGCGCAGCCGAAGCGAAAAAGGCTGTGTTGAGCGCGATGAAAAGCTACCGCGAAACATTCCCCCCCACGCGCATCTAAGAGAGCATCGTATGACCACATCCCCGGCCACTAGCCAACTCGGTCGCGCTGGCGAACAGTTGGCCGCCGACGAACTCCGGCGCCGGGGATATGGCATCATCACCATGAACTGGCGCTGCCGCTATGGAGAAGTGGACATCATCGCTCGTCAGGGGGGCGTGCTGGTGTTCGTCGAAGTCCGCACCCGCCGCGCTTCCAGCGTGACCCCCGCGTTTGAGAGCATCAACCCCGCCAAACGCCACAAAATGACCAGTGCCGCGCTCGAATTTATACGGCAAGCCAATGCAGAAGACTGCGCATGGCGAGTGGATGTGATTGCCATTGGCATTCCGGCGCAGGGTGAACCCCGTATTGAACACATCGAGGATGCGCTTGGCTGGTAAACCGCTTATCGTACTGGTCGGCCCCACCGCCAGCGGCAAAACCCGCCTCGCTATTCTGCTGGCGAACGCCCTCAACGGGGAAATCATCGGCGCGGACAGCCGCCAGATATACCGCCACATGGACATCGGCACCGCCAAGCCCACCGCCGAAGAACAACAGCAAGCGCGGCATCACCTGATTGATGTAGTAGACCCGGACGAGAATCTTGGACTAGCCGAATATCAGGCGTTGGCGCTGACCGCCATTCACGACATCCACGCCCGTGACCGTGTACCGCTGCTGGTCGGCGGCACAGGCCAGTACATCACGGCGCTGGTCGAAGGCTGGTCTATCCCGCAGGTCGCGCCCAATCTGGCGCTGCGTGCCGAGCTGGAAGCCTTCGCCGCGCAACAGGGTACGCCTGCCCTGCACGCCCGTTTGTCCGCGCTCGACCCGACTGCCGCCGCTACCATTGATGGACGCAACATCCGGCGGGTGGTGCGTGCCCTTGAAGTCTGCCTCGAAAGTGGGCAGCCCATCAGTGAACTTCAACGCAAGCGCCCGCCCCCTTTTGAGATGCGCCATTACGGACTGACGCTCGAACGCGAAGCCCTCTATGCGCGTGCCGATCAGCGTGTGGATGCCATGTTAGAGGCCGGCTTTCTGGATGAGGTGCGATCCCTGCTCGAACAGGGTTATGACCGCCGCTTGCCCTCGATGAGTGGCCTCGGTTATGCCCAGTTAGCAGCGCACCTGCTGGATGGCATCCCGCTGGCAGAAGCGGTACTCAAAACCAAGCATGATACGCACGATTTTATTCGCCGCCAGTACACATGGTTTCGAGGACACGATCCGGGCATTCTGTGGCACAATAGTACGGATACTGGCGAGGAATCGCAGCCTATCGTAATGGACGCGCTGCGCTGGATGCGGGAGATATCCTAATCGCATGAGCATGTTGAGGCGCAATAGCGGCAACCCCAATTGGCTTGTAGGAATATTCTTGTTATTGTTATTGGGGCTTATCATCGGGCCGGGGCTGCTGCCTAGCGTGCTGCCCTCGATAATTCCGAGCGCCGATGAAAGTATGCCCTGCAAATGGTTGCGAACAGGAGCAGAACGCGCCGAACATCAATCATTGATTGGTCGAACCGCTACCAACCCCTTCTCCATCCGCATACTCACCAGTTCGCTTCCCAACCAGACCGGACAAACGCTGCGCATCCGCGTGGTTATCACCAACAATTCAATGGGGACGGTGGCGTTCTACTACAATCCCGATCAAGTGCGGGTGGGCGATGACGGTTTTAGCAGCGGACTCGGAATCGTATTCAACCGCGCCACGTCCTTACCCGCAGGCAGCGGCGGCGGTGCCAGCTACCCCGAAGATGATTTGCGCCTGCTGGGGCCTAAACAAAGCTGCGTACACACCTCCGAATGGCCGTTTGAGCAAATTCTATCGCTGGGGTTAAGCGCCGGACAAAACATCGTCAAAGCCTATTATCGCAGTACCAGCCCCGGCATCAGCCAGTCCACGAATGGCACCGGGCGGGTTATTTACGCCGATCAAGGGTTGTGGGTGGGAATTGTCGAATCGGAGTCGCTGCCTATCCCATTGGCGGTCAACTAATACGGATTTGGTCGCAAAGCCACAAAATACGATAAGATAGATTTTGGTATCGTTTCTAAGGGAGAAATCGAAGATGTCGAGGCCAGAGGTTGAACAGGCGATTTTGATTATTCATGATGGCGATCAGCCCTCTCGCCAGTGGCCCATCTCCAAAGATAGCATCGTCATCGGGCGCGGTGAAGAATGTGATGTGGTGCTGCACGAACGTCCGGTATCGCGCCAGCATGTGCGCATCTACCGGCAGGACGACCAGTATTACGTGGAAGACCTCGAAAGCCGGAACGGTACATGGGTGAACGGTCAACCGCTAAAAGGCATCCGTGAGCTGCACGACAACGATGATATTCATGTGGCGATGGTCGGCAAAATTCGCTTTATCGGTTCCGGTGCCACCAGCCCGCTGACCACCGCCGCGCCATCGTTCCTGACCGGAAGATTGCGCCTTGAACCGGATGCACGGCGCGTATTCATCAAAGATTCCGAACTAAACCCGCCGCTCAGCCTGCCCCAGTACCGGCTACTTGAACAGTTATTCGTGAATGCTGGTCGCATTTGCACCCGTGACGAGGTGATCGAAACCGTGTGGCCGGAAGCATTGGGCGAAGGGGTGAGCGAACAGGCGATTGACGCGCTGGTACGCCGCCTGCGTGACCGCCTGATGGAAATTGATCCCGACTGGCAGTACATCGTCACGGTGCGCGGACACGGTTTCCGGCTGGACAACCCCCAGTCGTAACAGTCGTCGCTGCATTACACGGCTTATCAGAACGGTTGCTTTCAATGCCCATGCATGTTGGATTTCAGCAGCGGTTGCTGCCCATTCTGCCAGACATCGCCGCGCATTTCGGAACGCCTTTTCACCTGTACGACGAAACCGGCATTCGTCAAACCGCCGCCGAATTACAGGCCGCCTTTGAGGGGATACAGGGCTTTCGGGAATATTTCGCCGTCAAAGCCCTGCCCAACCCACGCATCTTGAGCATCCTGCGCGAAGTCGGCTTCGGTTTCGATTGCAGTTCCATTCCTGAACTGACCCTCAGCCGTCGAATCGGCGCACAGGCCACCGACTTGTTCTTCACCTCGAACAACACCACCCGCGAGGAATTTGAACACGCGCTTGCCGACGGCGGCTGCATCCTGAACCTCGATGATGTGTCGCTGCTCCACAAGTTGCCGCACCGTCCCGAAGGCATCTGTTTCCGCTACAACCCCGGCACGCGCCGCAGCGGCAACACCATCATCGGCAACCCTGTCGAAGCCAAGTTCGGCCTCAGCCATGAGCAGGTTTTGCCGGCCTACCGTCAGGCGCTGGCGCTCGGCATCCAACGGTTCGGCCTGCACGCCATGATTGCCTCCAACGAACGCGACTATCGCTCAATGGTCGAAACCACTCGCATGCTTCTGGCGTTGGTCGCCGATGTGCAGGCCGAACTGGGTATCCGTTTCGATTTCATCAACATTGGCGGCGGACTAGGCATTCCCTATCGCCCGGAAGATACCCCGCTCGACATCCGTGCGCTCGGTAGCGAAGCCCGCGCCCTGTTAGCGGCCTTCCACGATCAACATGGTTTCTGCCCCGCGCTGTTCACCGAAAGCGGACGCTACATCACCGGCCCGCATGGGGTGCTTATCACCCGCGCCATCAACCACAAACACACCTACCGCCGCTATGTGGGAGTGGATGCCAGCATGTCCGCGCTCATGCGCCCCGGCATGTATGGCGCGTATCACCATATTGAAGTCGCAGGAAAAACAGCCACCGCCGACCTGCAAACGGTAGACATCGTGGGTTCACTCTGCGAGAATAACGACAAATTTGCCATCCAACGCCCGCTGCCCCCCATTGTCGAAGGTGATTTGCTCATCATTCACGACACCGGAGCGCATGGTCACGCGATGGGATTCAACTATAATGGACGACTGCGCCCACAAGAACTGCTGCTGCGCACCGATGGGCAAGTTGAGCGCATCCGCCGTGCTGAAACGCTGGATGATTATTTCGCCACCTTGAACTACCAACCGAACACATTCCACCCGACTCCTTATTCCGAAACGGTTTGATACCCATGCCACGACTGGAACCGACTACCGATCTCATCGCCGCTGTCCTTCAGCGCATTCCCGAAGGTTTCCTCCGTAACGACTTGTTATGCCAGCGTATTCGCTTAGACCGCACCAACAGCGATCAGATGGTTGGCGAAACCGTCGGGCGCGATGGAGAATACTGGTATGACCGTACCCGCCTGACGCAGGATGTGCTGCGCGAGATGCTTATGTGGGCGCGTCCGGTCTACCCTGAAACCAGCGGTCAGGGCAAGTTCACTACGGACACCATAGCCGAAGAAATCGCCGCCCGCGAACACCATTTCGCCGACGAACCGGCGCAACCCATCTGGGCGCTACTGGCAAAAACACCCGGCTACGCCCTGCCCGAAGAACTTGCGCCTTCACCTGACCTCAACACCCTGCTGGATGAACTGATTGCCGCCGGTGATCTGCGCCGCAGTGAGAACATCATCTATGACCCGCTGCGGATTAGCATTCGCAGCGCCCGACTGATTGCCGCACGCACTCGCCTCACGCCTGCCCGTGAGGAACTGATCGCGTTCCTTCAGCAGCAACCCGGACAAACCGCCCGCCAGGACGATCTGTATACACGCTTCGGCAAACCCGTCATGAACGAAATCCTTGAATCGGATGAATTCCGGTTGTTCCACATGAAAAGCAGTGCCAGCAGCCGCCCGACCACATGGATACGGATGAGCGACTCGGACGCAGCAGCGGCACAGCAAGCCGCCGAAACCGCACTCAGCGGATCATGGGAAACTGCGCTACAAAAATCCGGTGACGTGGTGCGCCCCGGTGCGAAAGATGGCAAAACCGCCCGGTTGCGGGTGCTGGCACGCACCTACACGCTGAACAGCGCCGCGCAACGCCTGAGCATTCGCCAGCAAACCATCGAACGCGCCATCCACGAAGATCGCATCGCAGCTTTTGAAGACCCTGAAGGTCGCCTGCGCCTGCCTGCGGACACCGTAGAAGGGGCGCTCAAAAACCCCGAATACGCGGAATACATCACCGCCTATGAATCCGTTCGCATTCACGACCTCGCGCTGGTCATGGGCATGAACGATGTCACAATCCGCCGCCGCCTGCAAAAAATAGGGATACACACGTTGGAACCCCGCTGGGGACAGGTGCGCGGTCAGTTGGATTTGCCCGAAACCTTTCAGGAATACCGCACGCTGCTGAATCAAATGAGCGAGGAAAACCGCATGGAACGGCGCGAACAACAGCGCCGTCTTGAAGAAGAACGGTTGATGGAGCGCGAACGGCGCGACGAACTGCGTGCCCGTTTGACGGCGGCGTTCCCCACATGGCGGCATGAAGGCCGCGCCGACCAGCAGGTCACGCTGCACATCGGGCCACCCAACAGCGGCAAGACTCATGCGGCACTCGAATCGCTCGTCAGCGCCGGCAGCGGGTGGTATCTTGCGCCGCTGCGTCTGCTGGCCTTTGAAATCTTTGATCGGCTAAACCAGCGCGGCATCCTCTGTAACCTGCTGACGGGCGAAGAACATATCGCCATTCCCGGAGCGAACATCACTGCCGCAACGGTCGAGATGTTCAATGCCCATGATGCAAGCCAGTGCGTAGTCATTGACGAGGCACAAATGCTGGCGGACGCAGATCGCGGTTGGGCATGGACTCGTGCCCTCATGGAAGCCGAAGCGCCCGAAATCCACATCATCGGCCCGCAAACCGTGCAAGGACTGATTCAGCGTATGGCGGACTCGGCGGACATCCCTATTCAGGTCGTCGAGCATGACCGCCTAACTCCCATCGAAATCGCCGAACGTCACTGGACACTCAGCGAAATGCCGCCGCGCACCATCCTCGTCGCCTTCTCGCGGCAGTTGGTGTTGCAGCTTAAAACCGAACTAGAACGCATGAAACGTACTGTTTCGGTGGTGTATGGCAACCTGCCGCCGGAAGTACGCCGCAAACAGGCTGACCGCTTCGCCAACGGGGAAACCGAAATCTGCGTGGCAACCGACGCGGTAGGCATGGGACTCAACCTGCCCGCCGACCATGTTTGCTTTTATGAAATGGAAAAATATGATGGGCGCAATACGCGAACGCTCATGCCCTCCGAAGTGCAGCAAATCGGCGGACGCGCCGGACGTTTCGGCCTATCCACTGCCGGCTTAATCGGTGCCACCAGCAAGCGCGATTTGAAAGTGCTGCGTCAGTTGTACTACGAACCGGCGGCCATTCTCACCCATGCCCGCGTCGCCCCCACCGTCGAAGACCTTGAACTCATCCCCGGCACGCTTTCCGACAAGCTACGCCAGTGGTCATCGCTGCAATCCATCCCGGATTCGCTGCGCGGCGCGATACAAACCGCCGATATGAGCGAACGCATTGAACTGGCGAGTATGCTCACCGAACGCGAAGTCAAACTACTGGGGCTGGAAGCGGCGCTCAAACTGGTCAACGCGCCCACCCGCAAAGACAGTCGTTCCTACTGGTACCAGTGTTCCCGCGCCATCCTGACCGACAAATCGCTGCCCTTCCCACCCGTCGCGCCGCGCCAGATCACCAACACCATCGAGCTAGACAGCATCGAATATTCGGTCGCCTGTGCCGACATTTACCTGTGGCTGTCGCAGCGCCATGAGTTCAGCACATTCGCGCCCTATGCCACCGATGTGCGCCAGATGCGTGCCGAATGGTCAATTCAGATTGATGGCGCTCTGCTGCGTCGCATCAACACCATGCGGCGCTGTACCAGCTGCGGGTCGCCCCTGCCGCTGCACCACCGCTTTAGCATTTGCGACAATTGCTATCACGGGCGCACAGGCTACCACAACGAATTGGATGATCGGTAGGCGAGGTCATTCTCGCCTACCCGTTTTCTACAGTTAGTCCTGAGTAGCCGGTTTCATCTCCAGATATTCGTCGCGCACAATGCTGGTCGCGGGGATGCCGAGAATCTTGAGCATGGCTTGAATGCGATCGGCCTTGATTTCGGCGTCCGAACGCGACCATGTGCGACTTTTAATCTCGATGAACGGCTTCCCCATGTCGGGCTGAAGCACACGATCCAGATTGATGTAGAACAACACGCCCTGATAGTGGATGTGCCAGCGACGGCGATCC